>JACRAB010000276.1 GCA_016213575.1 Actinomycetota bacterium | reverse complement strand
GGCCCGGGTCCGCGCGGCCCGCAGCGCCGACGCGCTCGTCGGCCGCGCGGACGGTACCGGCGGCCGGCCGGCCGGGCGGCTGCGCCGGCTCGGCGCGCCGGAGCTCACCGCCGTGCAGGAACGCTGGGCGGCGCTGCTCTACCCGCTCTTCGACCCGGACGGGACGGTCCTGCGCGACGAGGACCTCGAGGAGCTGACCACCCCGGACGTCGCGGGCGGGGCCACGGACGCCGCGGTGGCGTCGTCGACCGGCGCGACGAACGAGTAGCTCGTCCGGGTGTTCTTCGTGACCATGATCATGGCGTCCATGTGGGGCTCGAGCGCCGAGACCTTGTCCGGCGGGGCGCCGACGACGAGCTGGAAGCCCAGGCCCTTCCAGGCCTGGACGGCGCGGCCGGCGAACTCCGAGTCGGACTTGATGAAGCCTTCGTCGATGACGACGGGGGCGAACCGGGGCCGGGCGCGCAGCTCGTCGCCGAGCCGGAACCGCAGCGCGGCGCCGACGATGAACGCGACGAGCTCCTGGCTCTCGCCGCCGCTCTTGTCGCCGAGCGAGGAGTGGGTGCTGAGCACCTCGCCGTCCGGGCCGTAGCGCTCCGCCGTGACGAACACGTGCCGGCGGACGTCGAGGAGCGCGTCCCGGTCGCCGTGGTCGGCGTCCCATCGCGGGTCCTGCCGGCGGCGGATCCGGGACATGAACGTCTGCAGCGCCGCGAACCGGGCCTGCAGCTGCTCCTCGGTGAGCTCACGGGTCGCTCCGGAGGCGAGCTCGCGCAGGGTGCGCCGGAAGAGGACGACGGTCTCCGGGACGACCCGTCGCAGCCGGATCCGCAGCCGGTCCCCGGTGGCCCCGAAGGACAGGTGCTGGAGGATCTCGTTGATCGGCTCGAGCCGCTCCTCGATCTCCTGGACGCAGGACTCCATCGCGCCCGAGAGCGGGACGAGGTCCTCCCCCGACCACTTCATGAGCTTGCCGCGCCAGGTCTCCTTCTGCTCGTGGAGACCCGTCGTGAGGATCCGGTCGAGGATCGCCGCGTAGTCCGGGTAGGACGCGGACGAGCGGCCGAGGTTCGGGTCGGGGAAGCGCCGCAGGTACGTCGCGAAGATCGCCTCGAGGTCGGCCTCGGCACCGGTCGCGGCGGCCTGCGCGGCGGCGAACGCCTCGCTGAGCTGCTTGTGCAGGCGGGCCAGGTTCTCGGTGAACGCGTCGAGGGAGTCCGGGTCGGCCGGGCCGACCGCCTCGACGAAGTAGCCGTCGAGCGCCGCCGACTGCTCCGGCGTGAGCTCGACGAGGGGGTCGCCCTCGAGCCGGTCGACGTCCCGGGTCGCCTCGTCCTGCGCGTCGATGAGGCGCTCGCGGTCGGCGTCGAGCCGCTCGCTGAGCCCCTTGAGCCGGTACCGGTCCTCCCGGGCCCGCTCGAGGTCGGCCCGCAGGCCGTCGATCCGTTCCTGCACCGCCTTGAGCCGGTCGTTCGAGCCGAGGATCGCCTCCCGGGCCCGGGTGAGCGCGGCGATGTGCGCCTGCGCGCCCGCGACGTCGACGTCGTCCCAGGCCGTGGCGTGGAGCGCCTCGTACGCTTTGCGCCGCGCGTCGAGGTCGCGGCGGCGGCCGTCGACGTCGGCGCGGGCGGCACCGATCCGGGCGAGCTGCTCCTCGATCCGGGCGAGCTCGTCGTCGATCTCCGCGAGCGCCTCCGCGCTGGAGAAGCCGATGATGTTCGCCGCGTCGGCGCGGCCGTGCGTGCCGCGGCTGCCCTGCCGGGTCTGCCCGGCGAGCGTCACCCGGTACCCGTCGCCGTCGAGGTCCTTCGCCGTCTCGACGCAGAGCGCGTTGCGGGCGGGCTCGGACACGTGGCGCCGGACCCAGCCGGCGAACGGCGACTCCTTGACGACGAGCTTGCCGGCGACCCGGTCGCCGTCGAGGGCGGCCGGCCCGTCGACACCGAGCGGCACGCCCTGGAAGGTGAGCCGGCCGCCGAGCCGGACCGGGTCGATCGCCCGGCTGAACGCGGCGAGGCGGTCCTGCGGCACGAGCAGGGTGCGGGCGCTCGCGCCGAGCACCGTCTCGACGGCGCCGCGCCAGCGCTGCTCGCCGTCGCGCAGGTCGACGAGCTCGGCGAGGAACGGCAGCTCGTCGACGTCCATCCCGGCGGCCTGCGCGACCTGGAGCCGCATCTCGTGCAGCCGGCCACGGATCCGGCTGGCCCGGCCCTCGAGCGACGCGCGTTCCCTCGTCAGGTCGCCGCGCCGCTGGAGCAGCGGGTACTCGTCGTCCCGCAGCGCCTCGCGCTCCTCGACGAGGGCCTGCGACCGGGCGTCGAAGGCCTCGAGGAAGGTGTCGGCGTCCTGCCGGGCCCGCGCGAACGGTGCCGGGTCGTCGAGCGGGAGGTCGAGGACGTCCGTCGCGTCGGCGAGCGCGTCGCGCCGGGCGAGCCGGGTGTCGCTCAGCGTCGTCGCGGCGACGATCTGCTCGGCGAGGCTCGACAGGTCCGCGCCGCCGGACGCCCGGTGCTCCTCGAGCGCCCCGGCGAGCTCCGTCTCGAGCCCCGACTCGGTGCTGAGGGCGGCCGCGAGGTCCTCGCTCGCCGTCCGCCGCCGGGCCTGGGTGTCGGTGACCGCCGCCTCGAGCAGGGCCAGCTCGCGGTACCGGCTCCACAGCTGCACCGGGTTGCCGCCCTGCCGGCTCAGCCCGAACGTGTCGATCTGCTCGATGACCGCCCGGGCCCGGGTCAGGTCGTCGTGCTTCTTCGTGATCGGGCCGAGCAGGTCGGCCTTCTCCTGCTCGGTCTGCATCGCCTGGTAGGAGGCGTCGAGGTCGTCGAAGTGCGCGATGGCCCGGTCGGCGGCCTCGAACGTGCTCGGGCGCTCGAGGACCATGTCCTTGTAGAGGTCGTCGACGGTGCGGATCTGCTGGCCGGCCTGGATCCGCGCGAGGAGCTTGAGCGCCTTCGAGCCGTCGCCGTTGGCCCCGATGCCGAGCCGGGTGTGCAGCCGGGTGGCGAAGGCGCTGTAGCCGTCGTGGGTGAGCAGCCCGGGGAACGCGAGCTTGAGCGCCTTGGGCTGGAACTGCTCGTGCGCCAGCGGTGCGAGCCCGGCGAGGTCGAGGTCGCCCTCGTACGTCGCGAAGCGGGAGACGAGGTCGGCGAACGCCGTCGCCCGGGCGGGGACGTAGTAGACGCGCAGGGCGGTGAACCGGTGGCCGTGGTCGTCGACGAAGGTCATCGAGACCGCGCCCCACGTCGGGACGCCGTCCCCGCGCAGCAGCTTCGGCCGCTCGCGGCCGGACTCGTCCGGCACGGTGTCGGTCTGCCCGCGCAGGTAGGACAGGAGGTTGCGCTGCCCGGCGCTGCGGGCGCGGCCGGAGACGGCGTCGTTCGAGGCGCCGTTGAAGGCGATGTCGGACGGCATCATGAGCGCGATGTAGGCGTCGAGCAGCGTGCTCTTGCCGCTGCCGGAGGCGCCCGAGACGAGCGTCGCCCCGGAGTGGAACGGGACCCGCACGGCACCCTCGAAGCCGCCCCAGTTGACGACCTGGAGGGTCTGCGCCTTCCACTGCGTGGTGCCCTCGGTCGCGCCGTCGACGTAGAACAGCGGGGCGTCGCTCTGCTGCCGGCCGGGGCCGGTGGCCCGCAGCGCGTAGTCGGGCAGCAGGGTCAGCTCGTCGGCCAGGACGTCGAGCGGCGGGGTGTCGAGGTCGGTGTCGGTCACAGGTGCTCCTCCGTGGCCTCGTCGTCGGCGGGCCCCTGCGCGGGCACGGCGTCGGCCTCGCCGTCGGTCTCGTCGTCGGCCTCGTCGTCGATGACGTCCTGGACGTCGTCCGGCGTGTTCTGCTCCTGGAGCCAGCGCAGCAGCTCCTGGAGCCGTTCCAGCGGCAGGACGACGTCGATGGCCGGGCTGACCTCGAACCGGTCGCCGCCGCGCGGGCCGATGAGCAGACCGGCCTTCGTGAGGTTCTCCACCGCGTTGCCGGCGCGCTTGACGTCGCTCGCCTGGTCGGTCGCGTGGTCGGGCCGCAGGGACGCGACGTGGTCGAGCATCTCCTCGCGGTCGACGTAGACCCGGGTCACGCCGGACGCCTCCTCGGCCCGGCTGCGCGAGCGCAGGTAGACCATGAGGATCGTCTCCTCGCGCGACCACGCCGTGTCGAAGAGCAGCGTCGGGAACCGGCCGCCGCCGTCCGGCACCGCCTGGCGCTTGAAGGCGACCTCGCGCCGCCGGTCGAGGTGCAGGTCGAGGAAGAGGTCGTTGAGCCGCGACCGCACGAGATCGGGGGCCGCGACGAGGGCGCGCCACTCGGCGGGGTGGGTGCGCGCGGTGATGAACCGGTGCTTGAGCAGCGCGACGAGGGTGCGGCGCTGGCCGATCTCGAGCCGGCCCTCGTCCCCCTCGAAGAGGACGACGGTGCTCGTCAGCTCGCGGTCGTCGTCCTCGAGGTCCACCTCGGTGCCGGCCGCGGCGAGGTCCGGGTCCTGGTCCTGCCCGGCGACGGCGAGGTCGTCATGGGTGGTCGTCATGAGGTCGCGTCTCCAGAGGTCTTCGTCCGGCCGCGCCTGCGCGCGGCCCGGCCCGGGGTGCTGCCGCCCGCACGGCCCGGCGGCCCGTCGTCCGGCGGGTCGGCGGGCAGCGGGACGACGGGCACGAGCAGCTCGCGCCGGGTGCCGTCCGGCCGGACGGCGACGAACGTCTCGCGCTCGTCACGCGCCTCGGGCAGGGCCTTGGTGTTGGCGGCGAGGTGGAGCAGGCCGAGGATCTCGACCGGGCGGCGCAGGTCGTCCTCGAGGCCCGCGAAGAGCTCGCCGAGCGAGCCGACCGGCCCCGCGGACGCGATCGCCTCCTGGAGCACGTAGCGCAGGCGCCCCAGCGACGGGCCGCCGAGGGCCCGGAGCTGCTCGAGGGAGAGCTCTGGCGGCCGCTCGTCGGTGAGGTCGCGCAGGGCGGGGACGGCGGCGTCCTCGGCCGGGTTGTAGAACCGCTCGCGGAGGTGGTCGACCTCGACCCGGCCCGGCAGCAGCGGCAGGTCGACGTTCGCGCGCGGGCCGGACGCGGCCAGCCCGCGCTGCAGCTCGGTGTCGAGCTGGCGCAGGGTGGCGTCGAGCTCGCGGTCGCGCGCCACGTTGTGGGTCGTGATGTAGTCGCGCAGCGTGCGGGTCACGCGGGTGCGCTGGTTGAGGACGTTGTCCACGCCGCGCCGGATCAGGGTGACGGTGCCGCGCAGGTCCCGGCGGTCGGCCGCGTCGAGCAGCGCCTCGGCCTTCGGGTGGGTGAGCAGCGCGCCGAGGTCCTCGGTGAGCTGGACGAGCAGCTCGTCGTCGCGCAGGAGTGCGAAGGCGCCCTCGAACGCGCGGCCCTCGGCCGTCGCGGTGGTCAGGGTCTCGGCGCGCCGCAGGTAGTCGTCGACGACGGCACCGGCGGAGCGGTCCTCCTCCCGGAACGACGCGAGGATCTGCCCGCGCAGGGCCGTGAAGGCCTCCTCGACCCGGGCGAAGTCGCTCGGCAGTCCGGCGACGAGGGCGAGCAGCTCGCCGTACCCCTCGGCCATGTAGTCGTCGGAGACCTCGGGGAGCGCCTCGCCGGAGAGCAGCCTGTCCCGCTCGCGCTTCAACCGGTCGATCTCGGCGTCGAGGATGTCGATCCGGGCCCACTTGTCCGGGTTGGCCTCGGCGTTGAACCGGCGGACGGCGTTGACGATGGTCGCGATCCGGTGCTCGCTGAGGCTGGCCCGCTCACGCATGAGGCTCGCGACGAGGCTCAGCGCGTCGCGCGCGTGGCTCGTCAGCGTGTAGACCTCGGTGCCGTCGTCCTCGACGCTGCGCACGAGCCACTGGCCGCGCATCCACCGCAGGCACAGGTCGCGGCCGGAGCCGGCCGGCACGTCGGGCGCGCCCGCGGCGCGCAGCTCCGCGGTGTAGGTCTCGACCATCCCGTGCAGGCGGGCCGCCGGGACGTTCCGGGCATCCCGGGCGAAGGCCGCCCGGAACAGCGCGATGACCACGGGGGCGTCACGGCGGTGCAGGAGCGTCAGGGTGGGCTGCTCGAACGCGCCGGAGACGCGCGCGAGCTCCCCCGCGATCTGGCTCATGCCCCTCCCCTACGACGTCCGGTCCCGCCGGACACCCTAGGGACCGACGCCGACAGCCTAGGAACCGTCGCCGGTCGGCGTGGCGCCGCCCCCGGGGCTGCGCCGGGTCCACGAGGCGGCACGCCCGACCGAGTCGGGCTCGATCCTCCCTTCGGCCTTGAGCTGGTTCAGGGCGAGCCTGATGGTCGGGTCCGAGACACCGGGCAGCGCCGTCCGGACGTCCGCGATCTGGAACACGGACGGCGCGTGGTGCAGCACGTAGTCGCGGACCCGGTCCTGCTTGCTGCCGCCCGCGCGGGCGCGCGAGGTCAAGGTCGCGAAGTCGTCGTAGGAGCGTGCCAGCAGCCCGACGAAGTACCGGAGCCACACCCAGGGGTCGTGCTCCGCCTCGTGCCACTGCGCTGTCGATGCCAGCAGGGCGGCGTAGTACGCGTCGGCGGACTCGGCGATCGAGGTCTCGAACGAGACGTAGCGGGTCACGTCGTACCCGGCGTCCTGGAGCAACGCGTTCGTGAGCGCCCGTGCGATGCGACCGTTCCCGTCGACGAAGGGGTGGATCGTCAGCAGGTCGAGCACGAACAGCCCGATGATGATCACGGGATGGTGACGTCCAGCGGCCTGGGCTGCCGAGTAGCGGGCGATCAGCTCGTCGAGGTACAGCGGTGTGAGCGCGGTCGACACCGGCGTGAACCGCTTGACCCTCGTCCCGTCCGGCAAGGTGTCGACGACGAGGTTGTCGACCTGCTTCAGCTGCCCGCCCGGGACCTCCGCGTACTGGAACAGCAGCCGGTGCAGATGCAGCACGAGACCGACGTTCAGCGGCCGCCACTGCTCCCGGTAGAGGTAGTCGAGCACCGACCGGTACCCGGCGAGCTCCTGCTCACTGCGATCCCTCAGGTGCTCGTTGCTGCCGGCGAGGATGTCCGCCGCGCGCGCCCGGTCCGGCACGACCACGCCCTCGATCGAGGACGACGCCTCGATGCTGGCCACCCGGGCGCGATCGGCGAGGCTGGTCAGGAGCGCGGGCAGCTTGTCCCGGTACAGGGCCTCGCTCCCACAGCCGACATCGATCCTGCGCAGGTCCGTGACCACCGCGAACGGCACGGACCCCACCAGGGCGTCGAGGTCTTCGAAGGACTTCACGGACGCCGACCCCATCCACTAAACATACTAAGAAGGACGTCGTTTTATTTAGTTTAGCAGGATCGCTTGCGCGGTGCCCGGAGCCCGCCTCGTCGACCGCAGAACATCCGGATCATGAGACGCGCGGACCCCAGGACGCACCAACGCCCCGGCAGCACGGCGTGTCGCGCCTTCCAGGGCCGTTGTGACGTTCTGCGGTACGGCCGTCTCGCCCTACGGACACTGGCCCCGACCCTCGCCGTCCCGGCCACGGGCGCTCCCCGGACTGCGGACTACACGCCGCGGCGCTGCCCGGCCAGCCCCTCGTCGAGGGCCGCACGCGCCTTCCGGACGCCGTCCAGGTCGCTCACCTCGGGGACGCCGACCTGCCAGAAGGCGGACGCCGGCGTCCAGTCGTCGGCGCGGACGGTGGTGACGACCACGCACGTGCCGTCGGACTCCCGCGCCGTGCGCAGCGCCGTCCTCAGCTCGTCGAGCGTGCCCACCTCGACGGCGTCCGCGCCGAGGGCGGCGGCGTGCGCGGCGAAGTCCACCCGGGCGTCCGCACCGGGACCGCGGCTGTCGGCGAGCATCGTGTTGTACGAGCGCCCGCCCTGGCCCTGCTGGAGCCGCGAGATCACGGCGTGGCCCGCGTTGTCGCAGACGACGAGCACGAACGGCGTGCCGGACTGGACGGCCGAGTAGATCTCCGAGTTGAGCATGAGGTACGACCCGTCGCCGACGAGCGAGAAGACCCGCCCGCGGTCGCGGGCGAACGCCGCGCCCCAGGCGCCCGCGATCTCGTACCCCATGCACGAGAAGCCGTACTCGCAGTCGAACGAGGCGACGGCCCGGCTGCGCCAGTTGATGTTCAGCTCGCCGGGCAGGCCGCCCGCCGCGGTCATGACGTAGTCGTCGGCTGTCGCGACGTCCTGCAGCGCCCCGACGACCTGCGCGTAGCTCGGCGGCCAGGCGCCGTCCGGCGCCGTCCGCGCCCTGACGAAGGCGTCCAGCTCGACCTGCGCCCTCCCGGCCCGGCCGGCCCACTGCGGGTCGACGGCCCAGCCGTCGAGGAGCGGTCCGAGCGCGGTGACCGACTCGCGGGCGTCCCCGACGACGGCGACCGCGTGGTGCTTGAGCGCGTCGAAGCGCGCGGCGTTGAGGGTGACGACCGGCGCGGACGGCGCGAAGCCGGTCCACGAGCTCGTCGTGAAGTCCTCCAGCCGGGTCCCGACCGCGAGCACGAGGTCGGCCTCGGCCGCGACGGCGTTCGCGGCGTCCGCCCCGGTGACCCCGATCGCCCCGGCGTAGCAGGGGTGGTCGGCGAGCAGGCTCGACCGACCGGCGACCGTCTCGACGACGGGGATCGAGAACCGCTCGGCGAACGCCGCGAGCTCGGCCTCGGCCAGCGAGTAGTGCACTCCCCCGCCGGCCACGATGACCGGACGACGGGCCGCCCGCAGCGCCTCCGCGGCCCGCCGCAGCTGCCCGACGTCGGCCCGCGGGCGGGCGATCTCGTGCACCCGGACGTCGAAGAAGGACGCCGGGAAGTCGTACGCGTCGGCGGCCACGTCCTGCGGCAGGCCGAGGAGGACGGGCCCGCAGTCGGCCGGGTCGAGCAGGGTCCCGACGGCCTGCGGCAGGCTCGCGAGGAGCTGGGCGGGGTGCGTGATCCGGTCCCAGTAGCGCACGACCGGGCGGAAGGCGTCGTTGACCGTCAGCGACGGGTCGCCGAAGTGCTCGACCTGCTGCAGCACCGGGTCGGGCAGCCGGCTGACGAAGGTGTCGCCGGCGACGAAGAGCACGGGCAGCCGGTTCGACATCGCGACGCCGGCGGCGGTGACCATGTTCGTCGCGCCCGGCCCGATCGACGACGTCGCGACCATGACCTGCCGGCGGCGGCGGGCCTTCGCGAACGCCGCCGCAGCCAGGCCCATCCCCTGCTCGTTCTGGCCCCGCCACACCGGCAGCTCGTCGCGGTGCTGCTCGAGGCTGTGGCCCAGGCTCGTCGCGTTCCCGTGGCCGAAGATGGCGAGGACGCCGGGGAACATCGGGGCGGCGGGCGCGCCGGGCAGGTCGTCCTGGACGACCTGCTGCGCCACGAGGTAGCGCACGAGGGCCTCCGCCGTCGTGACGCGCACGGTGCCGTCGCTGCTGTGCTGCATCAGTCCTCCTGTGCCGTGGTGGCTGCTGCGTGCACGCCGTCCGCCCGGGCCCGCAGCGCCGGGACGCTCTCCCAGGTGCGGCTGGTCCACGAGTCGACGAGCGCCTGCTGGACGGCGACGACGTCGACCGCGTCGCCGAAGGACGGCGAGAACGGCTCGCCCGTCACGAGGCTCTGGAGGAACGCGTGGTCCTCGATCGCCACCAGGTCCTCGAAGCCGATCGCGTTGGCCTGCCCGGGGACGAACGCGCCGTGGTACGGGAAGCGGTCCCCGCCGAAGACCGTCGTCCAGCCGGTCTCCGCCTCGGGGCCGCGCCGGTAGTACTGCAGCTCGTTGACCCGCTCGAGGTTCCAGGCGAGCGAGCCCTCGGTGCCGTAGATCTCGAACGCGTTCTGGCTCTCCGGGCCGACCATCGTCCGGCTGCACTCGAAGGTGCCGGTCGCACCGCCGGAGAACCGGCAGAGCATCGCGGCGAAGTCCTCGTTCTCGACGTCCCCGTGCGGGTCCTCGGGCCGGCCGCGGCCGTAGTGCGAGGCGGCACCGGTCGGCAGCGGACGGCGCGGGATCGTCGTCTCCCGCATGCCGACGAGCTCGCTGATCTCGTCCCCGAGGAGGAACCGGGCCATCGAGACGCTGTGGCTGAGGATGTCGCTCGTCACCCCGTAGCCGACCTCGGCGAGCTTGAACCGCCACGTGAGCAGGCCCAGCTCGTCGCTGCCGTACATCGACAGGAACCGGCCGCGGTAGTGGGTGATCCGGCCGAGCCGGCCCGACGCGACCATCTCCCGGGCGTGCAGCACGAGCGGTGCCCAGAGGTAGTTGTAGCCGACCCCGGAGGGCACGCCCGCGGCGAGCGCCGCGCGGTAGGCGGCGACCGCGTGCTCGGGCTTGCCGCCGATCGGCTTCTCGCTGAACACGGCCTTCCCGGCCGCGCAGGCCGCCTCGATCATCGGCACGTGGAGCATGTTCGGCGCCGTCACCCAGACCGCGTCGACGTCGTCCGCCGCGACCGCCTCCCGCCAGTCCGCCGTCGCCCGGGCGAACCCGAAGTCGCGGACGGCGCGCTCGCGGCGCCCGGGGTCGGTGTCGGCGCAGACGACGAGCTCGGGGGCGTAGGCGTGGTCCGGGAACAGCGACGGGAGCCGCAGCGCGGACCGGCTGTGCGCCTGGCCCATCCAGCCCAGGCCGAGGACGGCGATGCCGACCCGGCGCCCGGCGGTCACGGCCGCACCCGGCCGGCGGCCGACGTCCAGGGCAGCCGGGGGTCGGCGGTGCCGTCCGCCCAGCCGGTGCGGATCCACGCGTGGGACGGGTCGTCGCAGAAGGTCATCGTGCGCTCCTGACCGGGGCCGGCGAGGACGTTGAGGAAGTACATCGGGTACTCCGGCGGCGCCGCGGACGGCCCGTGGTAGCCCTCCGGGACGAGGTAGACGTCGCCGTCCCGGATCGTCACCGTCTCGTCGTGCGCGCCGTCGACGGTGTAGACGCGGAAGAGCCCGTGCCCGTCGGGATGGCCGTGCGGCCCGTCGAGCCGGCCGATCCGGAAGTAGTAGATCTCCTCGTTCGCCGTCGGGCAGCCGTCGAGCCCGTCGTGCCGGTGCGGCGGCCAGGAGGAGACGTTGCCGCCGGGGGTGACGACCTCGCACACCATGATCCGGTCGGCGCCCGCGAAGGAGTCCGGGGTGGCGATGTCGGTGACCTGGCGGGTCGCCGCGCCCGCACCGCGGACGGTGACCGGCACGTCGTCCGCCGCCGTGTACCGGACCGGGTGGACCTGCTGCGCCCGTGCGGTGCAGACGGCGACCTCGCCGCCGGCCGCGGCGAGGGTGAGCCGCGAGCCGAGCGGCACGTAGAGCCAGTCGCTCACCGCGGCGAAGACGCCGTCGCGGCCGGCGAGCCGGTGCTCGGTGCCGTCGACCGTCACCGTGACGTCGCGGGCGGACAGCGGGACGACGACGGCCTCGTCGCGGTCCAGGACGATGCTCACCGGCCCGGCCGCCAGGTCGTGGACGTGCAGGCCGCTGTACGCCCAGCCGGCCGTCTCGGGCGTGACCGTGGCGAGGTGCCCGGCCGGGCCCTCCTCGGCCAGGGCCCGGGCGCTGCGGTACCAGCTGCGGGACGTGCTCATCCGTGCACCACCTCCACGGCGCGGACGGCCGCGCCCTCGACGTCCCCGTCGGGCGGGTAGAGCAGTGCGCGGCCGGGGATGAGGCCGCGCACGTTGGGCTCGCGCAGGCCGCGGGCCCATGCCGCGGCGAGCGCACCGGTGTCCGGGCCGGAGTCGCCGCCGAGGAGCAGGATCGGCAGGCTCGTCGTCGCGGCCACCTCGGCGATCCGCTCGACGGCCGGGATCTTCAGCCACGTGTGGACCGAGCTCGCGCCGAGCCCGGAGGCGACGGCGACCGCCTGCACCATCCGCTCGTGCGAGGTGTCGAGGACGGCGCGGCCCGCGTCGTCCGTGCGGTACGGCAGGGTCTCCACGACGGCCATGAGCTCGCGGTCGGACAGCGCGGTGACGGCGCCGGCGACGGCCTCGAGCGTCCGCGGGACGCCGGGGTCGGCGACGTCGAGCCGGATCATGACCTTGCCGCCGTCGAGCCCGCCGGCCGCGATCCGCTCCGCGTCGTACGCCGTCATCCGGTCGTCGAGCTCCCACCGGGCGCCGACGATGCCGCCGCGGTTCATGACGCCGATCGCGAGGCGGCCGTCGAGCGCACCGAGCCAGGCGAGGTCCTCGAGGACGTCGGCACTGCCGAGGACGCCGTCGACGCCGGGCACCGACAGCAGCCGTACGAGCCGGTCGAGCAGGGTGAACCGGTCGGCGGCGCCGAGCGGGTCGCCGCCGACGCCGACCTTGCCGCGCGCGGTGTGGTCGGCGGCCACGACGAGCAGCCGGCCGTCCGGGCCGACGAGGTCGCGACGCTGGCGCTGCCGCAGCGCGTCGCGCAGGGAGCGTGGGCGGCGGACGCGGGCGTCGAGGAGCTCCTCGTAGCGCCGGCGGGAGAGCCCGGTGCCGTCCGTCATGCGTGCTCCTCGGGGGCGTCGGCGAGCGCGGCGGTCAGGTCGGCGAGGGCCGGCATGTCGTCGCTGCACGTGAGCCGGGCCGCGACGAAAGCCCCTGCAGCAGAAGCGGTCCGGCCGAGGTCGGTGAGCCGCTGCCGCTCCTCGTCGGCGCCGAGCCCCGGCAGCGCCGGGCCGGTGAGGAGGCCGTGGACGAGCGCGCCGCCGAACGCGTCGCCCGCCCCGAGCCCGCAGACGACGTCGACGTGCGGTGCCGGGACCCGGACCCCCTGCCGCGCGGGCGCGAGCTGGACGCCGACCGGCCCGAGCTTGTCTACGGCGAGGCGCCCGCCGGCGGCGAGCAGGGCGTCCGCGGCAACGTCGGGGTCGTCCGTGCCGACCGCCACCCGGCACTCCTCACGGTTGCCGATGACGACGTCGCAGGCGGCCACCGCCGCGGCGGCGCTGCGCCGCGCGGCGTCGGGGTCCGGCCACAGCGCGGGCCGGTGGTCGAGGTCGAGCAGGGTGTACCGGGCCCGGCCGCGGACGGCGAGCCAGGCCCGGACCGCGTCGGCCACGGGTCCGCCGGCGAGCGTCGCGTGGCTGACCCACAGCGCCGGCAGGTCGCGGACGACCTGCTCCGGCAGGAGGTCGGTGGTCACCTGCGTGTCGGGCGGGACGGCGCCGCGGTAGAAGGCGACGGTCGGCGACCCGGGCGGGTCGAGCGCGACGACCGCGAGCGGCGTGAGGGAGCCGGGCACGGTCCGGACCCAGCGGGTGTCGACGCCGTGCGCCTCGAGCCGGGCCCGGACGTAGGCCCCGAACCCGTCGTCGCCGACGGCGGTGAGCGCTGCGGTGCGCACGCCCAGCCGCGCGGCGGCGACGGCGACGTTCGTGGGGCTGCCGCCCACCGACTTCACGAAGCTCTGCTGCGCCTCGAACCCGGCTCCGGGCTGCTCTGCGTAGATGTCGACGCTGACCCGGCCGACGGTGACGAGCTGCGGCACCGCCGCCGCGGCCGGCACCGTCGTCACGCCGTCACCACGCCGTCACCGGGGCGTCCCCGGCGAGAGCCGCGGCGCGACGACGTCGCGCAGGTAGTCCAGCGAGGCGCGCACCTGCGTGACCGGTCCCTCCCCCGCCGCCGGTGCCCCGGTCGTGAGGGCGGTGTCCTGCTCGATGACGTACCGGCCGCGGTACCCGGCCGCCTCGAGGGTCTCGACGACCCCGGCGATGTCGACGTCGCCCTGCCCCAGCGGGGTGAACAGCCCGGCCTGGGTGGCCGCCATGATGCTCGTCTCGCGCCGCAGGACGGCCGGGGCGAGCGCCATCCGGACGTCCTTGAGGTGCACGTGCCCGACCCGGTCGACGGCGTCCCGGGCGAAGGCGACGGGGTCGACCCCGCCGATCGCGAGGTGACCGGTGTCGAGGCACCAGCGGACGTCGCAGCCGTCGAGGACCGCCGCGACGTCGTCCGCCGTCTCGACGAGCGTCTGGACGTGCGGGTGCAGCACCTGGGTGAGGCCGAACTCGGCGCACAGGTCGTCGAGCCGGGCCAGCGTCCCGAGCATCCGGCGCCGCTCGTCGGCGTCGAGCGGCCGCGGGACGGACCAGTCCGGGTCCATGACCGGCGCGCTGATGAACATCGTCGCCCCGGCGTCGCGCAGGAGGCCGGCGACCTCCCGGGCGTTCGCCATCGACGCCTCGACGAGTGCGGGGTCGTGCGGGACGACCGGGGTGAAGGCCCCGAGCAGGCTCATCCCGTACCGGTCGAGCAGGGCGCGGATCCCGGCCGCGGACGACGGCAGGAAGCCGGGCGCGCCGAGCTCGGTGCCGCGCAGGCCGAGGCCCGACATCTCCCCGAGCACCCGTTCGGCGGGGAGCATCGCGCCCCAGCCGGGCACCTCGCACACGCCCCAGGAGATCGGCGCGGAGGCGACCCGCTCGAGGAAGTCGGACATCGGCGTGCTCCCGGTCCCGTCGTCGGACGGCTGCGACGGGCACCGTGGCGCCGCGTCGCACCCTGTCGTTGGAGCGTTCCAACAACGGCCGCAGTCTGGCATCCTGACCGGCGACGGGCAAGAGACCGCGCGGTGCCGCAACGGCTCCGGCGCCGCCCGCGCGGGAGAGGGGCACGGATGCGGATCCTCGTCGTCGGGGCCGGCCGGATGGGTGCGCTGCGGGCCGAGGACCTCTCGGCCGACCCGCGCGTCGAGCAGGTGCTCGTGACGAACCGGACGCCGGACCGCGCCGCCGGGGTGGCCGCCCGGACCGGTGGCACCGCCGTCGGCTGGGAGGACCTGGCGCGTGCCGCGGCGCAGGTCGACGCGGTCGTCGTCGCGCCCGCGACGGCGGCCCACGCCGAGGTGCTCGAGGCGGTGCTGCCGCTGGGCCGGCCGGTGCTGTGCGAGAAGCCGATCGCGACGACGCTCGCCGAGACCCGGCGGGCGGTCGACCGCGCCGCCGCGCACGGGACCGCGGTGCAGGTCGGCTTCCAGCGCCGCTTCGACGCGGGGCTGCGCGCGGCGCACGACCTCGCGCGCACCGGCGGGCTCGGCACCCTCTACGCGCTGCGCCTGCTCTCGCACGACCACGAACCGGCGTCGCCGGAGTTCATCGCCACGAGCGGCGGCATCTTCCGGGACCTCGCGGTGCACGACCTCGACCTCGTCGCCTGGCTCACCGGCTCACCGGTGGCGACGGTGCACGCGACGGTCGCGGTCCGCGAGCACCGCCGCTTCGACGTCCGGCACCCGAGTGCCGCCGGGCCCGTGCCGGACGGCGACGTGGCCGTCGTCCACGCGGTGACCGCCTCGGGCGTCCAGGTGAGCCTGCACGAGGCCCGGCACGACCCGCGCGGTCACGACGTTCGGGCGGAGCTGTACGGGTCCGGCGACTCGGTCGCGGCCGGGCTCAACGAGCGCACCCCCGTCCTGGCGCTCGACGGTCCCCCGCCGGGCCCCGCGCCCTACCTCGGCTTCGTCGACCGCTTCCGGGAGGCGTTCCGCGCGGAGACGGCCGCCTTCGTCGGTCTCGTCGCCGGCGGCCCGAACCCCTGCCGGCCCGACGCCGCGTCCGACGCGCTGCGGGCCGCGATCGGCTGCGAGCTGTCGGTCCTGCGCGGCGGACCGGTGGACGTCACGACGATCAGCGCGGAGGAGCATTGACGACCGCCTCCGCCGCACCCCGCGGCCGCCCGACGATCGTCGACGTCGCGGCCCGGGCCGGGGTGTCGAAGTCGTTGGTCTCACTGGCCCTGCGCGGCTCGGCGGCCGTGGCGCCGGCGAGCCGGGACGCGATCCTCGCGGCCGCCGCCGAGCTCGGCTACCGGCCGAACGCCGCCGCGCAGGCGCTCGTCGCCCGGTCCAGCCGGACCGTCGGGGTCCTCGTGCTCGACCTGCACAACCCGGTGTTCGCCGAGATCCTCGACGGGGTGCTCGCCGGGGTGCGCGCCCGCGGCTACCGCACGATGGTCGTCACCGGCACCGACGCCGCGCAGGAGCGGCCCGAGCTCGACAAGCTCCTCGAGTTCCGGGTCGAAGGGCTCGTCCTCGTCTCGCACCGGCTCGACGCCGCGGCGTTGCGCGCGATCGCGGCCGAGACGCCCGTCGTCGTCGCCACCCGGCGTGACGTCACCGGCCCGGGGATCGACACCGTCTGCACGGACGACCGGGCGGGGGCCGAGCTCGCGGTGCGGCACCTCGTCGCGCTGGGGCACCGGCGGATCGCGCACCTCGGCGGCGGGGACGACCCGGTCGCCGCGGACCGCGAGGCCGGCTACCGGGACGCGATGGCCGCCGCCGGTCTGGAGCGCCGGACCGCCGTGCTGCCCGGGGGTCTCGACGACGCCGCCGGCTACGCCGCGGCCCGCGCGGCACTCGCCCTGCGGCAGCGGCCGACGGCGCTGTTCGTCGTCAACGACTTCGCGGCGCTCGGCGCCCTCGCGGCCGTCGCCGAGGCCGGCCTCGACCTGCCCGGTCAGATGTCGGTCGTCGGCTTCGACGGCACCCGGCTCAGCGGCCTGCGCTCGATCGGCCTCACCTCGGTGGCCCAGCCGCTCGCCGACATCGGCCGGCTGGCCGCCGAGCGCCTGTTCGACCGCATCGACGGCCGCCGCACCCGCGCCCGCCACACGGTGCTGCCGCCGTCCCTGGTGGACCGGGCGACAACGGCATCTCCCCGCCGCCCCACCACCACTGTGGGGTAACGACGACGGCGGGTTGCCGTCGTGGTCACCCCACAGAC
Organism: Actinomycetota bacterium; assembly: GCA_016213575.1. Classification (GTDB taxonomy): domain Bacteria; phylum Actinomycetota; class Actinomycetes; order Actinomycetales; family Kineosporiaceae; genus R-H-3. The sequence goes on along the minus strand of JACRAB010000276.1, from coordinate 5,776 downwards.
GGAGGGCGTCGGCGAGCGGCTACATGGGGTCGTCGACGATCGAGGCCCGCTTGTAGGGCGTGAGCGCGTCGCGGAGCTCGCCGTAGAGCGCCCAGAGGGTCTGCTCGACGCGCTGGGTGTCCTCCGGGCCGTCGTACTCGGTGAGCTCGACGAGGATCTGCTTCGTCGCGGTCACCGTGTTGAGCTGATGGTCGAGCCGGACCTGGCCCATCATCGGCATCCGGAGGATGTTCCTCGCGTCGGTGCGCCACATGGCGAGCAGGTCGTCCGGGTCGGCGATGAAGTTCTTCACCTCGGCGACCATCCGCAGCGTCGCCTTGGAGCCGATGATCTTCTCCTGGATCGCGCCGCCGCCGGTCTTGCGGTCGAGGACGACCGTCAGGGTGTGCAGGACCGGGTCGGCCGGGGTCGCGAACTGGACGGCCTGGAAGCCGCTGTCCTCGGCGAGGCCGGTGCTGAACCCGATCGTCGGGAAGCCGCGCCGGCCCATCGCCGCGATGATCTGCCCGACGACCGCCTCGTCGCGGGACTCCCGGGCCTCCGAGCGGGCCGCGAAGTCGGTGAGGAGCTTGAGCATCAGCCGGCCAGCCTTCCGGTGAGGTACTTGTGGAGCGACTGCGCCGCGACGTGCAGGTCGCCGGCGATGGGCGCCTTGACGGTGAACCCGTCGAAGTAGTCGTCGAGGTCGAGGATGAGCGGCACGGTCGCGTAGACGTAGCCGGTGGACATGTCGCCGTCGACGGTGATGACGCCCGGCTCGGAGGCGTTCTCCACCATGTTCGACTTCAGCTCGTCCTTGATCGCCTGCTTGATCGCCGAGAAGTCGTTGGCGCGCAGCCCGTACGCGACCTGGACCTCCACGAGCCGGCCGAGCGCCCTGGCCCGCACCGGGTCCTCGCAGAGCGCCACGAGGCGCACGAGGAGGCGGTCCGTGCCCTGGCCGGCCTGGAACCGCACCATGTGCGAGGTGCCGTCGGACTCCAGGTCGATGAGCCGCCAGCCGGCCGACACGTACGACGTGATGACCGCGCCGAGCGCGACGTCGTCCGCGCGGCGCGAGTACTCCCAGGCGTTGTAGCGCTTCCACGAGGCGGCGACGAGCGCGGTGAACCGCGCCTCCCCCACCTCGGTCTCAGTGGTCGTCAACGGGGTTGCCCTTCCGGTCGCGGGTCGCTCGAGCCAGCACCTGATTCCTACCGCACGAGCGGCCGCCCGGTCCGGCGGACCCGGCGATCCCGCCGCCCCGGCGCGACAGCGCCGCCCGCCCCGGAGACCGGGACGGGCGGCGTGGTCGTCAGGCTCAGCTGCAGCCGCTCGTGCTCCCGCAGCCCTCGCAGACGAAGCACGAACCGGCGGGCCGCATCTTCGTGCCGCAGGTGAAGCACATCGGCGCGTCCGAGGCGATGCCGACGAGCTTCTCGAGGAGCTCGGCCGAGGAGTGCACCTCGACCGGGGCCGGCTTGGCGACGGCCGACGGCTTCTCGGGCTTCACCTCCGCCTTCGGCTTCACGGACGGCGCCGACTGGGCGAGCGTCTCGAGGTCCTCCTCGGAGACGTCCTCGGAGGAGTCCTCGAAGTACGAGCCCGTCTCGAGGTGGCGGGCCCGCTCCGCGGCGCTGTGGATGCCGTACGCGGACCGGGTGTCGAAGTCCATGTAGTCCAGCGCGAGCCGGCGGAAGACGTAGTCCATGATCGACTGCGCCATCCGGACGTCCGGGTCGTCGGTGAGACCCGCCGGCTCGAACCGCAGGTTCGTGAACTTCTCGACGAACGTCTCCAGCGGGACGCCGTACTGCAGGCCGATGGACACCGCGATGGAGAAGGCGTCCATGACACCGGCGAGCGTGGAGCCCTGCTTGCCGAACTTGAGGAAGAGCTCGCCGAGGCCGTCGTCCGGGTAGGAGCCGGCCGTGAGGTAGCCCTCCGCGCCGCCGACCGCGAACGAGATCGTCTGGCTCGGACGGCGCTTCGGCAGGCGCTTGCGGATCGGCCGGTACTCGACGCGGGTCTCGACGACCGTCTCGGTGGCCGTCGCGTCGGTCTTCTTCGCCTTCGCGTCGGACAGCGGCTGGCCGACCTTGCAGTTGTCCCGGTAGACCGCGAGGGCCTTGATGCCGAGCTTCCAGCCCTGGAAGTAGACGTCGGCGATCTCCTCGACCGTCGCCGTCTCGGGCAGGTTGACCGTCTTGCTGATGGCCCCGGACAGGAACGGCTGGCAGGCCGCCATCATCCGCACGTGGCCCATCGGCTTGATGGACCGCTCGCCCATCGCGCAGTCGAAGACGTCGTAGTGCTCGCGCTTGAGACCCGGCGCGTCGATGACGTGGCCGTGCTCGGCGATGAACTCGACGATCGCCTCGACGGTCTCCTCGGCGTAGCCCATCTTGCGCAGGGCCATCGGGATCGTCTGGTTGACGATCTGCATCGACCCGCCGCCGACGAGCTTCTTGAACTTGACGAGCGAGAAGTCGGGCTCGATGCCCGTCGTGTCGCAGTCCATCATGAAGCCGATGGTGCCGGTCGGCGCGAGCACCGAGGCCTGCGCGTTGCGCCAGCCGCTCTTCTCGCCGATCTTGTTGCCGAGCTCCCACTCCCGGGACGCCACGCGGTGCACGTCCTTGTCGAGCGAGGTCACGGTGCGGACGGCGTCGTTCGCCGCCGCGTGCTTGCGCATGACCCGGCGGTGCGCGTCCGCGTTGCGGGCGTAGCCCTCGTACGGGCCGACGACGCCGGCGAGCTCGGCGGAGCGGCGGTACGCCGTCCCCGTCATGAGCGAGGTGATGGACGCCGCCAGCGCACGGCCGCCGTCCGAGTCGTACCCGAGGCCGGACGCCATGAGGAGGGCGCCGAGGTTGGCGTAGCCGATGCCGAGCTGGCGGAACTTGCGGGTCGTGTCGCCGATCGGCTCGGTCGGGAAGTCCGCGAAGCAGATCGAGATGTCCATCGCCGTGATGACGAGCTCGACCGACTTGACGAACAGCTCGGCGTCGAACGTGCCGTCGTCCTTGACGAACTTCATGAGGTTGAGCGACGCGAGGTTGCACGAGGAGTTGTCCAGGTGCATGTACTCCGAGCACGGGTTCGAGGCGTTGATCCGGCCCGACTCGGGCGTCGTGTGCCAGTCGTTGATCGTGTCGTCGTACTGGATGCCGGGGTCGGCGCAGTCCCACGCCGCCTTGGCCATCTTGCCGAAGAGCTCCTTGGCGTCGACGGTCTCGATGACCTCGCCGGTCGTCCGGGCGCGCAGCCCGAACCGCTCGCCGTTCTCGACGGCCCGCATGAACTCGTCGCTCACGCGCACCGAGTTGTTCGCGTTCTGGTACTGGACGCTGACGATGTCCCGGCCGCCGAGGTCCATGTCGAACCCGGCGTCCCGCAGCGCGCGGATCTTGTCCTCCTCGCGCGCCTTGGTCTCGATGAACTCCTCGATGTCGGGGTGGTCGACGTCGAGGACGACCATCTTCGCCGCGCGCCGGGTCGCCCCGCCGGACTTGATGGTGCCCGCGGACGCGTCCGCGCCGCGCATGAACGAGACCGGGCCGGACGCCGTCCCGCCGCTGGCGAGCAGCTCCTTGGAGGACCGGATCCGGGAGAGGTTGAGGCCGGCGCCGGAGCCGCCCTTGAAGATGAACCCCTCCTCCTTGTACCAGTTGAGGATCGAGTCCATCGAGTCGTCGACGGCGAGGATGAAGCACGCCGAGACCTGCTGCGGCGCAGGCGTCCCGACGTTGAACCACACCGGCGAGTTGAAGCTGAAGACCTGGTGCAGCAGCATCCACGTCATCTCGTGCTCGAACACCTCGGCGTCCGCCTCGGACCCGAAGTAGCCGTAGTCCTTGCCGGCCTTCGTGTACGTGAGGACGACCCGGTCGATGAGCTGACGCAGGCTCCACTCACGCTGCGAGGTGCCGACCGCACCGCGGAAGTACTTCGTCGTGACGATCGTCGAGGCGTTGAGGCTCCAGAAGTCCGGGAACTCCACGCCCTTCTGCTCGAAGATCGTCTCGCCGGACTTCCAGTTCGTCTGGACGACGTCGCGCCGCTCCCAGGTCACCACGTCGTAGGGATGGACCCCCGCGGTGGAGTAGACGCGCTCGATCGTCAGGCCCATCCGCTGGATCTTCGGGGTGTCTCCACCCCGCGTCTTGCGGGCCCCGGGGCCGGACGCGGTCTCCGTCATGTCTGCTGCTTCCCCTCGTGCTGTCTCCGGGCGCGTCGGCGCCCGCCTGGACTCGAGACGGCTGGATCTGCCGGCCCGATCGGGTCTGTCTGTGCTCTGCCTGTCGTGCGACTCGCTGCGTGCCACTGGCTCTGGTGCATGCCCCCGGTGCTGCCTCCGGAGCCGTCGGGCCCGCACGGGCAGGTCCGGCGGCCGAGGGCCGACGGACGGCGCAGGTGCGGTGAGCGGTTCGGGTGCGGTGCGGTGTTCCGGGTGGGTGGTGCGGGTGCCTGCCGTGCCTGGTGCCGTGCTCCGTGCGGTGGATCCTGGCCGTGCGGTGGAACCGCCGGCGGCGTCGCCTTCCCCTGCGCCGCCGCCGGCGGTGATCAGGGGGCCCCGGCGGGGGGACCGACGGGACCGGGGGCGACAGGCCCCGGTTCGACGCCGGTGGGCTCGCGCTCGGCGCGGAGCATGGTGATGGCGGTCTCGAAGTCCTCGAGGTCGTCGAACGCCTGGTAGACGCTCGCGAAGCGCAGGTAGGCGACCTCGTCCAGCTCGCGCAGCGGCCCGAGGATCGCCAGCCCGATGTCGTGCGCGTCGATCTCCGCGACCCCGGTCGCCCGGACCGCCTCCTCGACGCGCTGGGCCAGGAGGGCCAGGTCGTCCTCGCCGACGGGCCGGCCCTGGCAGGCCTTGCGGACGCCGCTGACGATCTTCGAGCGGCTGAAGGGCTCGGAGACGCCGGCCCGCTTCACGACGGTGAGGCTCGCGGTCTCGACCGTGCTGAAGCGACGGCCGCACTGGGGGCACTGCCGCCGCCGGCGGATCGCCGTGCCGTCGTCGGCACTGCGCGAGTCGACGACCCGCGAGTCCGAGTTCCTGCAGAACGGGCAGTTCATGGTGCACCCCTCCTCCCGCGTCGCCGTGCTCCCGACGTCGCTCCGACGAGGCCGACCGCTCCGCTCCCGACGAGGGACTCCGACCCGGCCTGTGGACAGACCTGGGGAGTTCCTGTGGGCAACCCCTGGTTTTCTGGGGATGACCCTGGGGACTAGATGTGGACGGCTTACATCGGTGTAACTACTAGATGTGGGGGTAACGCTAAGCCTGTCGTCGAGGCCGTGCAAGCCCGACACGCGTGTCGCGAGAACGCCGCTGGTCACTCGGCGTGTCGATCTGACTACTCAGAGAGATCACATGCAGGTCCGAGCCGGGGGTCGCCGCAGGTTGTCGACGGAGCGGATCCGGCTCGACACGGGAGGTGACGGACGTCTCAGCCCGCGACCGGGACGGCGATCCGGCTGCCGGCCTCGAGGGACCCGCTCTCGAGCGCGTTGAGCTCGACGATGCGGGCCACGGTGTCGCGCCGGTCCTGGCCCGGGGCGACCCGCCCCGCGATCTGCCAGAGGCTCTCCCCCGGCTGGACGACGTGGTAGGCCACGGGGACCGGCGTCGCCGAGCCGTCGGCCCGGGCGACGCGCCCGCCGCCGAGCACGACGGCCGCGGTGACAAGGACGCCGAGCAGGACCACGGCGAACCGGACGACGACCCGGCCGCGCCGCGTGAGGCGGAGCCGGGCGGGCCGGCCGCCGGCGGCCGCCTCCGGACGCCCGGCCG
>JACRAB010000270.1 GCA_016213575.1 Actinomycetota bacterium | reverse complement strand
CCCGGCTGGTGACTTCTCGTTGGCCGCCACCTTGTTCGGGGCAGGCGGGCTCCTGCTGGCCGGGGTCAGCGCCGAAGCCCTGCGCCGTCACCGCCGCCGCCAGCAACGCCACCGCCGCCTCGGCCGGGCCATCGCCGCGACGCCCCCGCAGCTGTCCGGAACCGAGCGGGCCGTCACCACGGGCGCCGGTGTCGCCGACGTCCGCTGGCTGAACGAAGCCCTGCGCGGCCTGGTCCACCTCCAGACGCCCGGACCCGACAGCCCACCGGACGGATCACCGGCCGGATCCTCGGACGGGCCTGCGGCGCGGGGGTCGCTGCCGGACGTCGTCGCGGCCCGGCTGTCCGCGACCGAACTCGAGCTCGTCCTCGCCGAACCCCGGACCCAGGCGCCCGGCGCATGGATCGTCCACACGTCTGGGACCCGCTGGACCCTGGACCGCGGCGCCCCGACCGGCTTCGACCCGGCTGCCGCGGGCCGACTGCTCGCGCCTTACCCGGCCCTGGCCTCCGTCGGGTACACCGCGGGCGGCGACTACTGGCTGCTCGACCTGGAACGCGCCGGCTCAGTGGCCCTGACAGGCGACCCCGCACGCTGCCTGGACCTGGCCAGGTTCATCGCCGCCGAGCTCGCCCACAACATCTGGTCCGAGCAGCTCGCCGTCACCCTGGCCGGCTTCGGTGTCGAGATCGCCGACCTCAACCCCGACCGGGTCACCGTCACCACCGACCCCGCGGCCGCCGTCACCCGGTCCCTGATCCAGCTCCGCAACGTCGCCTGGGCCCTGAAGTCCGCCGGCATCGACGTCCTGACCGGCCGGCTCCGCGACGTCGCAGCCGACCTGCTCTTCCCCCAAGTCGTCCTGCTCGCCGACCTCGACGACCCCGACCTCCTCGAAGAACTCGGCCCCCTGCTCGACGCCGTCCGCGGCGGCCGAGACAGCGATCGAGACCAAGGCCGAGCCGGTGCCGGGCGGCGGACGGCGGCCGCGGTCGTCCTCACCGGCCGCCACCTGCCCACCGGCGACGCATCGTGGCAGCTGAACGTCGACGCCGACGGCGCGCTCCACATCCCTGCCCTGGGTCTCGACCTGGTCGCCCAGCAGCTCCCCGCGCACGAGGCCGCCCAGCTCGCCCAGCTCCTCACCGTCGCCGCCCGCACCGACGACCGGCCGATGCCCGACGCGCCCGGCGACGCGCCCTGGCAGGCTTGCGCCGACCTCGCCGGCGCGCCACGCCACGACGTGCTGACCGAGGCCGTGACCGCAGCCGACCCCGGGCCGGTCGGTGCGACGAACCTCGAGCGACAGGCCGGGGACGCCACGACCGGGTCGGTGCGCCCCGACCGGGTGCTGCCGCTGCCGCCAGCCGCGTACCTGGAGAGCACAGCCACCACCCGCGACGACCTGACGGCCCTCGCTCCCGCCGTCGACGGCACGGCCCGCCGCCGGGTCACCGATGCCGACCCGACCCTCGACGCGGACCTCACCGACTGGACGGCGCAGGACTGCCCCCGGCCACGGCTGACCGTCCTGGGCCCGCTCACCGTCCGCGCCGGCGTCGACCGGCCCACCGAGAAGCACCGCCGCGCCTGGACCACCGAAGTCGTCGCCTACCTTGCCTGCCACCCCCGCGGCGTCACCGCCGAACAGCTCGGCGAAGACCTCTGGCCCACCGACCCCCGCGCGACCACCACCTCCAAGGTCCGCCAGGCCATCTACATGGTTCGCAAACGCCTCGGCACCGACCCGGCCACCGGCACCGACTACGTCCCAACCGCGATCAACCCCACCGGTGGCCCCGGCCTCTACCGGATCGACGGACTCCTCGTCGACGCCGACCTGTTCCGCCGCCTTCGCCTACGCGGCGTCGCCCGCGGCGCCGACGGCATCACGGACCTGCAGGCCGCCCTCGACCTCGTCACCGGACCCCCCTTCGCCGACCGCCGGCCCAGCGGCTACGCCTGGCTCGCTGACGACCCCCTCGACCACACCTACACCGGCATGATCGTCGACGTCGCCCACGTCGTCGCCACCCACCACCTCGCCACCGGCCGCCCCGACCTCGCCGCCGCCGCCGCGCAGGTCGCCCTCACCGCCGGCAGCACAGATGACGTCGCGCTCCTCGACCTCGTCGCCGCCTGCGACGCCCAAAGCAACCGGGCTGAGGCTGATCGCCTCGTCGCGCGGATCCTCGCCAACCACGACGCGGAGGTCGAGGAGGATCTCCCACCTCGCACCGCGGCAGTCCTGCACCGGCGACGTTGGCTCGACCGCGCCGGCTAGATCTGTGGGCGCGGCGTCCTTGCCAGCCGACGGCTCTCCCCCTGGGGGTTGGTGCGACCGGGCCAGTCTGCTTGGGTCATCCTGGGGCGTTGCAGTACACGGTGTACCGCTTGCGTGAGTACACCAGCAGCGGGTCGCAGTCACCGCCACCGTCGGACACTCCGGCGCCGGACCAGACGTCCTCGTAGTCCACGTCGTTGAAGACCTGGAGGGCGTCCAGTGCCACCGTCCGGACAGTGGCCGTCCCGGCGGGGTCCTTCGGTGTGATCGCGTTCGGCAGGATGAGATACGCGCGTGCGGAGAGCTCAGTGTGAGCCGTCGGATCATGGAAGCCGAGCAGCAACTTGGATCGCTTGCACTGAGGACCTGCGTCGGTCGTGATTGCCCAGAATCCGGTGCCGCCGTCGCCGCCGTAGGTCCGGTCGAACAGGGTCGCGCCGTGCTCGACCGGCACGTCCGAGGTGACTTCGATGGCGATCTCGACGGGGACGACGATCGCCCGTTCCCAGGTGCCCAGATCCCTGTTCGTCTGGCACGCGGAGAGGTCTTCCGCGGACAGTGACGCGGCGGGCACGGCTCGGTGCACGGTGACGGTCATCGTCGCGGCGTCCGCGTCCTGCGACGTCGACTTGAGCTGTCCGGTGGTGATCGGGTCGCCGAACCCATCTCCCGGGGGGCTGATCTCCGGTGTCGGCTCGACGCTGGGGGCGGAGCTAGCCTCCGCGCTGGCCTCGGTCGTGGGGGTCTCGTTCTCAACGCCAGTACGGCTGACATGCAACGGGATGTCGCCCGGCACGATCCCCCTTGTATTCGTATCGAGTCTCCAGCCGACGATCCGCCACCCAAGCCCCTTCACGTTGCGGATCACGGTGAGGATGTCGCCGTAGACGGCAAAGTCCTGTGGGATGCCTTGGGGCCAGAGCATCTCGGACTGCCAGAAGTAGAACGTGTCTCCGGACAGCGGATGCAGAGCATCCGCACTCACGCGCCCGGCCGCCCACTTGCGGTACTCCGCTTCAGGAATCTCACTGACGTCATCGGCCGAGGAGACACACTCGTCGAGGGTCTTGTAGACGAAGCCAGAACCAAAGGCGTAGCTGTCCTTGCAGTAGGTCTTGTAGTCCCGGCGTGCGTAGGGGACGGACGCGTCGTTGTAGGCCTTAGCTGCAGCCTCGGCCGACGAAGACCTGCGCGGCAGGAGGACCACACCGGCGACGGCGGCTACGGCGAGGATCGCGACGAGGGCGAGGATTGCGATCACCACCCGGCTGCCACGCCGTCGCTGCCGGGCGACAGTCGGGGCCTCGCCGCGGGGGAACGGTTGTCCAGGGCCGCTAGCTGCTGCCTGCGCGTAGCCGGCGTCGCCGAGCCCGGGGATGCCTCCTACTGTCAGTGGTCGGGCGTCGTGCGGCAGTTGCCCCGCAGCGGGATAGGGCATCTGTGTGTCGGTCACCGTCGCGGTGCCGGCCAACGCCGCGTCTGGCGCGGCCTTCGGTGCCGCGCTCGACGCAGGCGAGCCGCTTCGGTTCACCGGCTGACCGCAGGTGCCGCAGAACAGGGCGTCCGGGGGCAGGCCAGAGCCGCAATGGGTGCAGAAGTGCACGGTCACATCACCCCACGCTGGCCTGTCGTGCACGGACCGCGCCCGACGTCTGGGTCCCCACGATCACCGTATCGCCGTCACTGAGCCGAGGTCGGCGCCAACCGGTTCGGACAAGCCGAACGGACTACCCGGCGTTCCGCCGCATGCTCCCGTCTCCTGGCAGTGGGCGATAACAGCGAGCCTGTCGCTGCTTACCTCGCCAGCGGTTGGGCGCAGTGACGGCAACGCCAACCACGACGCCGAGGTCGAAGAGGACCTTCCGCTACGCATCGCCGAAGTCCTGCACAGGCGTCGGTGGCTTGACCGCGCCGGGGACCTGGCCGCTCGGTCGGGTCGCTGCGTCGATCGAGGGTGTCAGCGCCGAGAGACGACGATCGGATCCGATTCCGCGAGAAACGGCACCGGCCGCAGCGCTGGGTTGAACCCAGCTGCGACCAGGGTCTGCAGCGCAAGGTGCCCTTCCTCGTCGACCTCGACCGCACGGATCTCGAACTTCGTCGCTCGACTGGTGTCTGGGTCCCCCGAACTGTGCCTGCGCGCAGATGTAGGTGATCCCGTCCTGGGTGCTGCAATCCCCTTGGGGGTTCGTCACCGGGCCGCCGACGAACTGCACGAGAATCCAGACGTGGTTGCCGACCGACGTCCCTGACCGGTGGATGACGACATCGTTCAGCATCGCCACCGTGCCGCCATCGGTCGGTTGCTCGATCGTCAGCGCCTCCTCGACGGCCGGTGTCGTGGTCGCTGGCCCGGAGGACGACACGCTGGCCACGGCTGGCACCGTGGTGTCGGCGGTGGCGCCGTCCTCCCTCAGCCCCCAGACTGCTGCTGCTGCTCCGACGAGCCCGACCACGACCACGGCGACCAAGACCCTCGGGGACATCAGACGGGGCCGGCCGTGCGACGCGGGGGAGTCGGCCGGGAGGTCGATCGCCGGACCGGGGCCGGCGGGGTCGGGTGCTTGCTGCGGCCCCGGCGCCTGGATCTGCGGGGCGATCGCTGCTCGGGTGACGTGCCAGCGTTCGGTCCATTCGGCTGCGTCGCCCCCGCACACCGCGACGTATGCCAGCGTCGTGTCCAGGGTCGGCAGGGAGGTCCCCCCGGCTGCCTCGGCGAGCACGGACGACGAGCGGTGCGCCTTGCGCGCCATCGCCCCATACGTCGGCCCCCCGGCCAGCTGCCTCAGTTCGCGCAGCTTGTGCGCGAACGCCGCGACCGGCCCGTCCGCCGGGTCGATCTCGCGTTCTGGCCTGCCCACTCGTTGGTCCTTCCCCTGCGATGAGGGCGTTCACCACCGCATGGCGGGGCGATCATCGGAGAGCCCTTCGGCTCTTCCCGCCGCCACGTCCTACCCGTTGTTTGTCCGGCTCTGCGACCGGATCCGGACAACCTCCGGCGCTGATACCTCTTCATCCAGGGCCCGCTCGGAGCGGAGAAGGGCGAGGGGAGGTGATTTCGGACGTGGGATCCCACGACGAGTGCCCGAACCGACCCAGCGAGAGAACGAGGAGGTCGCAGTGGCCGATCTGAAGTGCGACAAGTGTTTCAAGCTGCTCCACGAGTGCCAGGTATGCCGCGGATCGGGTGGGGTCTGCAGCGCATGCGACGGCACCGGGATGGTGTGCACCGACCATGACGGCTACTGGAAGCGCTGACGCCCCTGAGATTGACGGACGACAGACCTGCCCGGACGACCAAGGAGACCCAGCGGCCATGACAGTCAACGACGAGACGCAGAAGCAGGACGAGTTCGCCGCCGCATTGCGCGCCCTGCGGCACGGGGACGGCTGGGAGGGCGACGTCTACGACGTGTACACCGTCATGATGTCGCCCTTGCTGCGGGCCGATCAGTCGCCCGACATGCCCCGGGTGATCGCCTCGGCACTGGCCCGGGTCTACGAGGAGGGCAGGATGCGCTCGATGGAGCGCATGATCCCCCCGACGGTCCACATGACGCTGATTATCAAGGCGCTGGGGCGGGCCCAGGAGCTCTCCGAGCGTCCGGCGGCGATCGCGGAGGCCCAGACAGCATTCTCCAACCTGGTCCTGGGCTGAACAGGCAAGCTTCAACGCGAGCCGGACCGCAACGGTAGGACTGCGGTAGGATCGGCGTTGTGACGGACAAGCATGTGAAGATGTCGATCACGGTCCCGCAGGCGGTCGCGGACCGGATCACGGCGGCGGTCGAGTCGGGCGCCTACCCGACGGCTAGCGCGGTCATCGCCGATGCGGTGGGGACCCGCTTGACGCCGCGGGAGACGCGGGCTTCGATCGACCGGCTTCGTGGGGGGCGTCCGCTCGACGAGGACGCGATGGCGTACTGGCGTGAGCGGCTCGCCCCGGAGAGCGCCCAGGCCGCAGCGTCGTGATCGGCGGGCGGGTCCTGGACTCCACCGCGGTCCGGGCGATCGCCTCTGGTGAGAGCGAGTACGCCGCGGCGCTGCTGGCGGTCGCGACCGAGCTGGGGATCACTCTGGCGGTACCCGCGACGGCGCTCGAGGAGGCCTGGCGCTGGTCGACGCCTGCCGAGCGTCCGTGGCTCGAGCTGCTCGCGCAGGCCTCCCCAGTGGTCGTCATCGACCTGGACTCCGTCGCAGCCCGGGAGACGGGGCTGCTGGCCTCGGACACCGGGCACCCGCAGACCGAACCCGCCACGGCGCAGTCGGTGGCGGTGGCGCTGCAGAGGGACTGGCCGGTCGTGACCCGCTACCCGGACGCCGTCCTGCTGCTGAGCAGCAAGGTGCGCACCGAGACCATCCCCTGACCGCGCCACGGCTTGACGACTGCCCCGCTGGCATTCTGCCGCGGTGTCCAGCCACCCGGCTCTGGCCGGGCGAGAGTCGTGCCAGTGACGTCCGCGCGGGGCGTCACCCGGGTGCTGATGACGCAGGTCAGCGACAGGTAGCGACGATCCAGCGATGAGCTGAGCCCGCCGGGTCGCGACTGTCCCTGGTGGCGCGATGACGACCCCGTGAGCGTGCTCGTGTGACGGGTCGGGGTACTCCTCCTCGGCAGCGTCGGTGACGTTCTGACGTCCCCGACGAGGAGTGCCGAGATGTTCCGTGACGACAACGTGGCGGGTAGCTGGACCGCCCTGGTGGACCGCCTGGACCGAGCCGGGACCGTCGCGCGCTGGGCAGAAGCCGAGCCGGCCCTGGCCGGCGTGGGCGGGGTCGAGGACCGGGCCCGGCTGACCGCCCGGGGTAGCGACCTGGACCGCTGCGACGAGGTGCTCGGCGCTCTGGTCCGCCGCGCGGCCGCCGATGGCGGGGACGACGCCGACGCCGTCCTGGTGCTGCTCCACATGCTCGCGTCCGGGGTCAACACGATGGTGGGCCGGCTGCGGGACCTGGACACCGCGGGCGACCTGGTCACCGTGGTGGTGGGGCAGCTGGCGGTGGAGATCCGGCAGTTCCCGTGGCAGCGCCGGCGCCGCGCGTACGCGTTGAGCCTGCTGCTCGACACCCGCCGCGCGGTGCTTCGCGAGCTCGGGGTCCGGCGCGGTACCTCGGCGCGTGAGGTGCTCGTCGACGGCGACCTGTACTGGTGGGAGGCGACCCTGGACGCCGTGCCCGGCCCGGAGGAGCCCGGTGCGCTGGAGGAGCTCGCCGACTTCCTCACCTGGGCGACCCGCCGCCGGATCGTGGACCCGGACGACGTCCGCCTCGCCTGGCAGCTCGAGCAGCTCCACGGGTACGGCCAGGCCGCCGGCGTCCGGGTGGCGCAGGCCTGGGGGGTCCACGAGCGCACGGCCCGCCGCCGCCAGGCCCGGACACTGTCCGCGTTGAAGGCCGCCGCCGCCGAGTACGCGGCGGCCTGACGTGACCGGGCCGGCCAACCGCCGGTCACACGACAAGGGGCCAGGTCGGGTCCCTGCAGCCCGACTGCACACGGATGCCGGAATCCCGGCCGGCGGGTGCCCTGTGGGCGGTGAAGGCACCCCACAAGTCCCCGGAGAAGCCCATGGTCAAGTGCACCCAGCGTCAGGCACGACCGCCGGCAGATCCCGCTGGGCGAGCATGCTGCCGGGGCCGGGCGGAGCTGGCCGCAGCCGTCCCGGCCCAGCCCCGGACCCAGGCGCACGCCGGTGCAGCGCCTGGCCACGGGGCGACGTGGTCGCCCGCCTCGAGGCCGCGGGCGGGCGGCCACGCGACCGCCGAGCGGAGTATCTGCGGACGGTCGAAGCGTGCCGCCACAGCACCGCGGCAAGGGTGCTCGCGGTGAGGACCTCGACGGCGGGTCCCGGCGCCCGCGCGGCGTCACTGGCGGGCGCCGACGTCGACCCGTCGACCGGATCCCTGCTGTCGATCGCCCAGCTACAGACAGCCCTGCGCGCCCGGACCGTACCCCTGGCGCCAGTCCTCGAGGACGAACGGCCGCCCGCCGTGATGCCCGTGCCCGCTGTGGTGTCCGCGCCGGTGCCGGCGGCGCAGCGGGTGGGGGAGCGGGCTGGTGTCACGGTGGCCGGCGGGCCGCATCCGGAGCTGCTTCCGGAGTGGCTCGACGAGGTGCCGGGCCCGTTGCTGGTCGTCGGTGCCCATCCGGGTGCCGGGTCCTCCACTGTGGCGGTCGCCGTCGCCGAGGCCGCCGCCCGGCTCCCGGCTCCCGGCATCGCTGGTTCAGTCGTGTCGCCGGGGTGGGTGCACCTGGTGGATTGCTCGCCGGCTGCTCGGTCGGGCCTGGCAGGGGTGAGCGATGCCGAGCTCGGGGTCGGCGCCTGCGGCCGGTGGCGCCACGGCCGGCGCGGCCGCCTCACCGTCGCCCGCGCAGTCGACGATCTGCCGGCGACCCCACCGGACACCGACGCCGCGCTCTGCGGGGCAGCCGTGCAGGAGGTCGCGGTGACCGTCCTCGACCTCGGCTGCCACCTGGACGACCTCGCGCGGATACCGGCGGGGCCGGTGGTCGTCGTGTTCCGGCCGACGCTGCCGAGCCTGCAGCGCCTCGAGGCCACCCTGACCAGGCTGACCGCCCTCGGCGTAACCATGCTCGGCCCCCGCCCAGGAGTCGTGGTGGCTGCTGTCGGGCCGGCCCGGTGGCCGCGCCAGGTCCGAGCCTGCGCCGGGCCGCTGCTCCAGCAAGCCCACCGCGCCGGCTTGGTCGTCGCGGTCCCGCTGGACCGCCGCCTGGCCGTCACCGGACTCGGTTCCAGCCCGCTGCCCCGCAAGGTCACCGCGGCCGGCACCCGCCTGTGGCAGCTCGCCGCCGCACGGCAGGCCCGCGTCCTCGAGCAGCCGCTGCCCGCCCAGCCATCGCCCGTCCAGCCACTGCCGGTCCAGCGCCCGCCGGTCCACCAGTCACCGGCAGCGCAGGAACCGCTCTTCCCGTTCTTCTTCGACTCTCAGGAGCAGCAGTGACCAGCCCTCACCTCATAGCGACCCAGATGGCCACCCACGTGGCCGTCCGGGCGGCCGGGGCGTGCCCTACGGCACCCTCGGCGCAGGTGCAGACCTACGCCGACCAGATCCTCGGCTGGGTCAAGTGGGGGGTGCTGGCCATCCTGGCTGTGAGCTTCTTCGCGTCCGTCGGGATGATCATCTGGGGTCGGGTCACCCACCACCCCAAGGGCGCCCGCCTCGGCTTCGACGGCCTGATGATCTGCCTGCTCGGTGCCGTCCTGTACGTCGCGGGGTACACCGTCATCACCGGCATCACGGGCTGCTGACCCGATGACCAACCGGACGAGCCAGCAGGACAGCACCGCGGAGGCAGCGGGCCCCGCCCCCGGAACGGACCTGACGCGAGGCAGCACGGGCAGCACAGGCGGTGGGGGCAAGGCGCTGCTCGGGGTCGCGGTCGTCGGCGTGCTGCTGATCCTGGTCGGGGTCGGGCTCACCCTCGCCCCGCCCCGCAGTGCTGTCGGGTCGCCGCCGCCCGCCGTGCCGTCGACCTTGGCCGGCCCGACCGGTCCCGTCGACCCGGCCGCTTCGCCCCCGTCCGTGGCGACGCCGGCCTCGACCGTCGGCCGCCGGGTGCCGCAGCAGGGGCAGGAGGAGGACGTGGTCGCGTCGCGGCAGATGCCGTCGCTGCCGCTGTCCTCGGCCACCCCTGGGCCGGTGAGTACCCGTGACCCCGGCCCCGTGATCGTCGTCCCCGACTGCCCCGACACCGGCCCGGCCGGTGTCCAGACTGGGTGCCCGCACACCCGGGCGGGCGCGTTGGCGCAGCTGATCGCGATCGACCGGGCCGCGTTGCAGTCCGGGACGATGGCCGGCGTCCGCGAGGTCATCGCAGCCTGGGCACTGCCCGGTGGCCCGACCACGACGTCCTGGTCGGGCGTCCACGCGATGGCCGCCATGCTCAGCCCGGACCGCCGTGTCCAGGGCCTCACCGGCACATCCGGCGGCACATCCGGCGGCGCAGCGTCAGGCACGTCGGCGGGCATGTCAGCGGTCCCGGTCGTCCTGACGCCGGTGATGGGCCTGTTCAAGGGTCACGTCGGGGACGACTTCGTCGTGCCCTGTGTCGGCTACGAGCTCGCGGTCACCATCACCCGGACCGCCCGGGT
>JACRAB010000273.1 GCA_016213575.1 Actinomycetota bacterium | reverse complement strand
CGGTGCGGCCGGCGACGACGTCGGCGGCGAGGTCCTCGAGCCCGTGGCCCGTCGTGAGGTCGCCGATCCGCTGCCGCAGCGCGGTCACCGTGATCGCCTCGATCTCGCCGGCGGCCCGGCGGCGGCGGCGCCGGTCGAGCTCGCCGGACGACGTGGCCCACGCGTGGTGCGCACGCAGCGTTGCGAGCAGCTCGGCGACGCCCTCGTTCTTGGCCGCGACGGTCTTGACGACGGTCGGCCGCCACGACCCGGGGGCCCGGCCGTCGCCGCCGAGCCGGACCATGTGCTCGATGTCGCGGACCGTCGCGTCGGCACCGTCGCGGTCCGCCTTGTTGACGCAGAACACGTCGCCGATCTCGAGGATCCCGGCCTTCGCGGCCTGGATGCCGTCGCCCATGCCGGGGGCGAGGAGCACGAGGGTCGTGTCGGCGAGCGAGGCGACCTCGACCTCGCTCTGCCCCACGCCCACGGTCTCGACGAGGACGACGTCGCAGCCCGCGGCGTCCATGACCCGCAGCGCCTGCGGCGTCGCCCAGGACAGCCCGCCGAGGTGCCCGCGGGTCGCCATCGAACGGATGAAGACCCCGGGGTCCGTCGCGTGGTCCTGCATCCGGATCCGGTCGCCGAGCAGCGCCCCGCCGGAGAACGGCGACGACGGGTCCACCGCGAGGACGCCGACCCGCAGCCCTTCGGCGCGCAGCGCGCCGACGAGCGCGGACGTCGTCGTCGACTTGCCGACGCCCGGTGACCCGGTCAGCCCGAGCACCCACGCCCGGCCGCCGTACGGCGCGAGCGCGGCCATCACCTCGCGCAGCGCGGGGTGCGCGTCCTCGACGAGCGAGAGCAGCCGGGCGAGCGCGCGCGGGCTGCCCGCGCGCGCTCCCCCGACGAGGGCCGGGACGTCGACGGGTCGGGTCACGAGGTCGACCCTTCCATGCGGGGCAGCGGTTCTCAGGCCTTCGGCACGCGCACGATGAGCGCGTCGCCCTGCCCGCCGCCGCCGCACAGGGCCGCCGCACCGACGCCGCCGCCGCGGCGCTTGAGCTCCAGGGCCAGGTGCAGCGCGATCCGCGCGCCGGACATCCCCAGCGGGTGGCCCATCGCGATGGCGCCGCCGTTGACGTTGACCCTGTCCGGGTCGACGCCGAGCTTCTTCGTCGACGCGAGGCCGACGGCCGCGAACGCCTCGTTGAGCTCGAGCAGGTCGAGGTCGGCGGGCGTGATGCCCTCCTTCGCGCAGGCCGCGAGGATCGCGTTCGCCGGCTGGTCCTGCAGCGTCGAGTCCGGGCCCGCGACGTTGCCGTGGGCACCGATCTCGGCGAGCCAGGTCAGGCCCAGCTCCTCGGCCTTCGCCTTGCTCATGACGACGACGGCGCACGCACCGTCGGAGATCTGGGACGCCGAGCCCGCGGTGATCGTGCCGTCCTTGCGGAAGGCGGGGCGCAGCCGGCCGAGGGACTCGGCGGTCGTGTCGCCGCGGACGCCCTCGTCCTCCTTGAACTGGACCGGGTCGCCCTTGCGCTGCGGGATCTCGACCGGGACGACCTCGTCGTCGAAGACGCCGTTCTTCCAGCCCTGCGCCGCGAGCTGGTGCGAGCGCGCCGCGAACGCGTCCTGCTCGTCGCGCGTGAAGGCCCGGTCGGCCTCGTTCGCGCTCTCGGTGAGCCCGCCCATCGCCTGGTCGGTGAAGATGTCCCACAGGCCGTCGAACGCCATGGTGTCGGTGAGCTTGGTGTCGCCGTACTTGAAGCCCTCGCGCGAGCCGGTGAGCACGTGCGGCGCCTGGGTCATCGACTCCTGGCCGCCCGCGACGACGATCTCGAACTCGCCGGCCCGGATGAGCTGGTCGGCCAGCGCGATCGCGTCGATGCCCGACAGGCACACCTTGTTGATCGTCAGCGCGGGCACGCTCATCGGGATGCCGCCCTTGACGGCCGCCTGGCGCGCCGGGATCTGCCCGGCCGCCGCGGCGAGCACCTGGCCCATGATCACGTACTGCACCTGGTCGCCGGCGATGCCGGCCTTCTCGAGCGCACCCTTGATGGCGACGCCGCCGAGGTCGGTGGCCGAGAAGTCCTTGAGCGAGCCGAGGAGACGCCCCATCGGGGTCCGCGCCCCGGCGACGATCACGGACGTGCGGGCGGGGTCGGTCATGAGGTCCTCCTGGCGTCGACGGCAGCTGCGTCCAACGTAACGACGTGCTCCCGCACGACCATGCCCGGCCCCGCGACGTTCGTCACACGGAGGTCCGCGGCCGCGTCGCTACGGTGAAGCCATGAAGGAGCTCTTCACCGCGATCGACCACGTGGGCGTCGCCGTCCCCGACTTCGACGCCGCCGTCGCGTTCTACCGCGACGTCCTGGGCATGGAGCTCCTCCACGAGGAGACGAACGAGGAGCAGGGCGTCCACGAGGCGATGATGGGCGTCGGCTCGTCCGGTTCGTGCATCCAGATCCTCGCCCCGCTGACGCCGGAGTCGACGATCGCGAAGTTCCTCGACCGCAGCGGACCCGGTCTGCAGCAGGTCGCCTACCGGGTCGAGGACGTCGACGCCGTCTGCGCGACGCTGCGCGAGCGCGGTGTCCGGCTGCTCTACCCGGAGCCCAAGCGCGGCACGGCGAACAGCCGGATCAACTTCGTGCACCCGAAGGACGCCGGCGGCGTCCTCGTGGAGCTCGTCGAACCGGCGAAGGAGCACGCGCACTGACACGATGACGGCATGACCGTCGTCGGCGCGATCTTCGTCCCCGCCCTGCCGCCCGAGCGGCTGCGCTCCGTCGCCGTCGCCGCGGACGACGCGGGCGTCGAGGAGCTGTGGCTCTGGGAGGACTGCTTCCGCGAGGGCGGCCTCACGGCGTCCGCCGCGGCCCTGGCCTGGACGACGCGCGTCCGGCTCGGCATCGGCATCCTGCCGCTGCCGCTGCGCAACGCCGCGATCACGGCGATGGAGGTCGCGACGCTCGCCCGGCTGTTCCCCGACCGGTTCGTCCTCGGCGTCGGGCACGGCGTCCAGGACTGGATGGCCCAGGTCGGTGCCCGGCCGGCGTCCCCGCTCGGGCTCATGCGCGAGCACCTGGCGGCGTACCGCGACCTGTTCGCCGGACGGCGCGTCACGACGTCCGGCAGCTACGTCCGGCTCGACGACGTCGGCCTCGACTGGCCGCCGTCCGCCCCTGTCCCCGTGCACGTCGGCGCGACCGGCCCGAAGACCCTCGCGCTCGCCGGCGAGCTCGGCGACGGCACGGTCCTCACCGGCGGCACGACCCCCGACCAGGTCCGGGCCGCCCCCGCCGCCATCGCCGCCGGCCGCGCGGCCGGCGGCCGGACGGACCCGCACCGGGTCACGGTCTTCGTCATGACGGCCGTCGGTGCGGACGCCGAGCAGCGGCTGCGCGCGGACGCCCGGCTCTGGCCCGGCGTCGACCCCGACGGCGAGGTCGGCGCGTACGGCGCGGACGCCGCGGAGGTCGCGGGGCGGCTGCGCCGCTGGACCGACGCCGGCGCGGACGCCGTGGTCCTCCAGCCGACCGGCGACGTCACCGACCACGAGGCGTTCGTCGCGCTCGCCGCGCAGGTCGCCCCGCACCTCGCCGACTGAGGGCGCCGGGCCAACCACCGATCTGGTGACCCTCGTCACCGGTAGGTCCGTGTCGCGGTCGACGTGCCCTGGCTACGTTCGCAGAGGAGGGCGTGAACGTTCCGCCCTCGCGAACGAGCCCGGCACCAAGACCGTCTGGAGGCCCTGCCGTGAAAGAGATCCGCGACGCCATCGTGTCCGGGACAGCGACGAGCGAGGACTTCGCGGAGATCGCCGTCCCCGACCACTACCGCGGGCTGACCGTCCACAAGGACGAGGCCGGGATGTTCGAGGGGCTCAAGACGCGCGACAAGGACCCGCGCAAGAGCCTGCACGTCGAGGACGTGCCGACGCCGGAGCTCGGCCCGGGCGAGGCGGTCGTCGCCGTCATGGCGAGCTCGATCAACTACAACACCGTGTGGACGTCGATCTTCGAGCCGGTCTCGACGTTCGGCTTCCTCGAGCGGTACGGCCGGTCCTCGCCCCTGGCGAAGAAGCACGACCTGCCCTACCACGTCGTCGGGTCGGACCTCTCGGGCGTCGTCCTGCGGGTCGGTCCCGGCGTGCACATGTGGAAGCCCGGCGACGAGGTCGTCGCGCACTGCCTGTCCGTCGAGCTCGAGCGGCCCGAGGGCCACGACGACACGATGCTCGACCCGGAGCAGCGGATCTGGGGCTTCGAGACGAACTTCGGCGGTCTCGCCGAGCTCGCCCTCGTGAAGTCCAACCAGCTCATGCCGAAGCCGGCCCACCTCACGTGGGAGGAGGCCGCCGCCCCCGGCCTGGTGAACTCGACCGCCTACCGCCAGCTCGTCTCGACGAACGGCGCCGCGATGAAGCTCGGGGACACGGTGCTCGTCTGGGGCGCGTCAGGAGGTCTCGGGTCGTACGCGACCCAGATGGCGCTCGCGTCGGGCGCGACGCCGGTGTGCGTCGTCTCCAGCCCGGAGAAGGCCGACATCTGCCGCAAGATGGGCGCCGAGCTCGTGATTGACCGCGCGGCCGAGGGGTACCGCTTCTGGAAGGACGAGCACACCCAGGACCCGAAGGAGTGGAAGCGCCTCGGCGCCCGGATCCGCGAGCTCACCGGCGGCCGGGACGTCGACATCACGTTCGAGCACCCCGGACGTGAGACGTTCGGCGCGAGTGTCTACGTGACCAAGCGCGGCGGCACCATCGTCACGTGCGCCTCGACGTCCGGTTTCATGCACGAGTTCGACAACCGCTACCTCTGGATGAACCTCAAGCGGATCGTCGGTTCGCACTTCGCCAACTACTCAGAGGCATGGCGTGCTAACGATCTGGTAGCAAGAGGGCTCGTTCACCCCACACTGTCCAAGACCTACCCACTCGATCTTGCGCCGGAAGCGGCATTTGATGTCCATCGCAACCTCCACCAGGGCAAGGTCGGGGTAATCTGCCTCGCGCCGGGTGAAGGACTCGGCGTGCGTGACGAGGTGACCCGCGAGCGTCATCTCGAGGCCATCATGCGATTCAGGAACGTATAGGCCCACTGCGCGGGCCGAGGAGGTCTCGAACGTGGCCGGCGACCAGAGCCAGCAGAACTTCACCGTGGTCATGCGCGGGTACGACAAGATCCAGGTCGACGAGCGGATCTCGGTGCTCGAGGCCGCGCTCCGCGACGCCCGTGCCCGGGTCGAGGAGGTCGACGCCCGGGCCATGAAGCTCGCCGGGGAGGTCGCCGAGGCGCACCGCCAGCTCCGCGAGGTGGAGCGGCCGTCGTACAGCGGCCTCGGTGCCCGCATCGAGCAGCTCCTGCGCCTCGCTGAGGAGCAGGCGAGCGACGTCATCGCGGCGGCGACCAAGGACGCCGAGGACATGATCGCGGCCGCCCGGGTCGAGGCGGCGCAGATGCGCGCCGCGGCCCAGAACGAGTCCGCGGACATGACGGCGACCGCCCAGCGGGAGTCGGCGGAGGTCCGCCAGTCGGCAACCACCGAGGCCGAGGAGATCGTCGCGACGGCGACCCGCAAGGCCGAGGAGATGCTCGCGATCGCCGAGCGCGACGCGGCCCGTCTCAAGAGCGTCACCGAGCACGAGACGAGCGAGAAGCGGACGACGGTCGACCGCGAGCTGGCGCGGATGCGGGCGACCGCCGAGCGCGAGGTCACGGAGCTGCGCGCGGCCGCCAAGCGCGAGGTCGACGAGCTGCGCGCCGCGGCGAAGAAGGAGGCCGACGACCTCCGTGCGGCCGCCCAGGCGCACCACGAGGAGACGCGCGCACGCGTCGAGCAGATGAGCACCGACCTCGAGGTCAAGCTCGCTGCCCGTCGCGAGGAGGCCGAGCGGCTCGACGCCGAGCGTCACGAGCAGGCCGTCGCCCAGGCGACCCAGCTCGTCGCCGAGGCCGAGCAGCGTGCGGCCGCGGCGGAGCAGCGTGCCGCGAAGGCGCTCGAGCAGGCCGAGACGGTCCGCCGCGAGGCCGACGAGCACGCGAAGATGCTCGTCTCCAACGCGCGTCGCAACGCCGACCAGGTCATCGCGGAGGCCCGGGCGCACGCCGACAAGGCGCTGTCCGAGGCCAAGGCGGAGGCCGAGCGCAACCGCCGCGCGGCGCAGCGCCAGGTCGACGAGCTCATCCGTCAGCGCGACAGCATCACCGGTCACCTCGACCAGCTCCGTCACCTGCTCGGTGCCGGCCCGGCCCCGCAGCTGGCCAGCCTGGCCGCTGCTGCCGCGGCCGTCCCCGGCCAGGGCAACAACGAGGTCCCGACCGCGGGCGACATCGCGGACGGCGACCAGACGATCGTGCTCCCGGCCGACGACTCGGTCCCGGCCAAGTGACGATCTGACGCGAGCCCGGGCCGCGAGCCCGGACCTGCACGCACGGACGGCGTCGGTCCCCCTCGGGGGGGCCGGCGCCGTCCCGCGTTCGGCGGGATCGCCCGGTGCCCGGTGAGGGCTAGCGCCGCACCCGCACGAGCAGCCCGGCGAGCGCCGCGGCGACCGGCTCCGGCTGCTCGACCGGCGACAGGTGCCCGGCCGCCGGCAGGACCGTGAGGACGGCGTCCGGCAGGGCGGCGGCCATCGCGCGGGCGTGCTCGGGGCCCGTGACACCGTCCTCGTCGCCGACGACGACCGCCGCGGGCACGGTGAGCGACGGCAGGAGGGCGACGGAGTCCGGGCGGGCGGCCATCGCCCGCTG
>JACRAB010000280.1 GCA_016213575.1 Actinomycetota bacterium | reverse complement strand
GGCGGCGCGGAACGCGGCCTCGATCCAGTCGTTGCCGGTGCGCTGGAGGTTGGAGTCGCGGCGGGCGCCGCTGCTGCCGTCGGCGTAGGCCTCGTTGACGACGTCCCAGGCGTAGATCTGGCCGCGGTAGTGGGTGGCGACATGGGTGACGTGGTTGAGCATCGCGTTGCGCAGCGCGGTGCCGGACATGTTCTGCATCCAGCCGGGCTGCTGGGAGTGCCAGGCCAGGGCGTGGCCGCGGACACGCTTGCCGTTGGAGCGGGCCCAGTTCAGGATCCGGTCGCCGTTGGTGTAGGTGAACTGGTTCTGGTTCGGCTCGGTGGCGTCCATCTTCATCTCGTTCTCGGCCGTGATCATGCTGAACTCACGGTTCGCGATCGAGGTGTACGTGCCGTCGTTGAGCCTGCCGGCCGCGATCGCCGTCCCGAAGTAGCGCCCCGACCGTGCGGCTGCTGCCGCCAGCGTCGTGCCGGGCGCGGACCCTCCGGGGGTGGACGTGGTCGTGGGCTGCGGCGTCCCGGTGGGCTGCGGGCTGGTCGTGGTGGGCTGCGGTGTCGACGTGCTGCCGGGCGTGGGTGCGGCAGCCACCCGGACCAGCCGCCACTGCTGGTTGGCGGTCGCGCGGTCGGTGTACTGGACGACGGTGCCGCCGTCCGCCGTCGACCAGTTGTAGACCTCGAGCGCCTTGTTCGAGTTGCGGCTGATGAACCGGACCGAGTTGTTGTCCAGGCCCGTGAGGCTCCACTGCTGGTTGTTCACGTTGTAGTCGGTGTACTGCTGCACGCGTGCGCCGTCGGCGGTGGACGCCCCGACGACGTCGAGGACCTTGCCCGAGTGGCGGCTCTTCAAGCGGTAGTAGCCGCCCCCCGAGCTCACGAACTGCCACTGCTGGTTGGCCGCGTCCGTGCGCGTGTACTGGCGGATCTCACCGCCGTCCGCGGTCGACCGGTTCCACACGTCCAGCGCCTTGCCGCTGTTGGCGTTGACGACGACGTAGTAGCTGCTCGTGTCGACGGTGATGGCGGCCGAGGCCGAGGTCGACCAGGCGGTCAGGCCGGCGCCGCCCAGGGCGGCGACGACGAGCGTCGCCACGGCGACGCGCCGCCTGCGCAGGCCGGTCCTGTGCCGGCGGGCCGTGACCGGCGGGCGCGGGTCCCTCTGGGGTCGTGGTGTCTGGTGCAACGGACGTCTCCTGACGTTGCGTGGGGCTCACAGGTGCGGTGCATCACCTGAGTGCTCCGCGCGGCCGCCGGAGGTTGCTCCGGACGGCGGACGTCGTGCCGACCGGGGTCAGCAGCCGCCCCGGTCCTGCGTCAGCAGCGCGAGCCGCCAGCCGTCGGGCTCGGCCCGCCCGGCTGCCGGGTCCTTGGCGGCGTACAGGTAGCGCAGGCCGCATCCGGCGACCGTCAGCGTCTGGTCCGGGTCGCGCCGCAGCACGTCGCCCTGGCCGATCGAGTCGGTCCACGGCGACGACCCGAAGGCCACGTTCGAGGCCCCGGCGAACGGACCACCGGCCACCGGGCGCCACGTCCCCGCCAGGCTCGTCGCCGTCCACGACGTCAGCCGGCTGCGCCCCGCGGTGTCGAACTGCTGCGCCACGAGCAGGTAGGTCCCCGTCCCGTCGAGCCGGTACACGTTCGCCGCGTCGAGGAACTGGCCCGGCGCGGACCGCAGCGCGACCACCGGTTCGCTCATCCCGCCCGGGAACCGGCCGATCGGCGTCTGCGAACGGTAGACGCGCCCGTTGTTGTCGGACGAGAAGAGGGAGCAGGTCGAGGCGTCGCAGATCACCCACATGTCGACCCAGAAGCCGTCACCGAGGTTGCGGGAGATCGTGGACGGGACGGACGGGTAGAAGGTGCGCGGCGCGCTCCACCCTGCCGGGTCAGTGATGTCCGGGTTCGTCGAGTACGACGCGTTGCCGGTCTGGTAGACGAGGTACCAGAGCTTCTGCGGGGCGAACCAGAAGACCTGCGGCGCCGCCCGGTAGCCGCTGCCGATCGCGGAGCGACCGAGGTAGTAGGGCTTCGCCGAGGCCGCCTGCGACCAGTCCGTGAAGCTCAGGTAGACCAGCTCGAAGCTGTCCTGGGTGGCCGCCGTGGCGAACACGTGCCACCGGCCGTCGTGGAAGACGGCCGTCGGGTCCTTGATCCCGCGGACCCGACCGCCGGCGTCGGGGACCCTCGCCGTGACCGGCTCGCCGGCCGACCACCGGAGCCCGGCCAGCAGGTCCGTGGCGCGGGGCGCCGGCGTCCCGGTCCGCGTCGCCGACGGGCTGGGGGCCGGGGCCGACGTCACCGTCGCCGGGACGCTCGGCGGCCCGGAGGGTGACGGCACCGGAGACGGCGTCGTCGACTGCGCAGGCGGCAGGGGCGAGATCGTGACGACCCCGTCCGGCCGCCCCGGGCCACCGGCGAACGCCACGGCGGCCACCGCGGCGGCGACGGCACCGGCCAACGTCACGACGGCGAACCGGCGGGGGTGCCGTGCAGCCCCGGCCAGCGGCGTGCGGGCCCGGTGCGGGGCGCGGTCGCCGGCCGTACGGCTCGCAGTGCGCGCGGGCGCCGTGACGGAGTCGGCCAGGCGGGCCCGCACCCGGGTCAGGTCGAGCTCGGTGGCGGCAGCGTGCGCCGCCAGTGCCTGACGGACCCGCCGCTCGTCGTCACGCGAGATGTCCATCGCCGTCCCTCCTCACGGTTGTGTCGTGCGTGGTGCCGGGGCGCCGGGCGGCGCGGAGCGGGGTGCGGTCCAGCCGTGCAGCGTGCGCCCGCCGTCGGACGCGGTCTCGTCCATCCGCTGCCGGAAGCTCCTGGCGCCCTTCGACGTCTGGCTCTTCACCGTGCCGACCGTGACGCCGAGGGCGTCGGCGACCTCTGCCTCGCTGAGGTCCAGCGCGTACCGCAGGACGACGCACGCGCGCTGCCCGGCCGGCAGCTCCATGAGGAGCGACTGCACGTCGACGGTCGTCGCTCCGTCGGGGTCGAACGTGACCTCCTGGGCGACGGCCTGCAGACGTTCGAGACCCAGCCGCTCCCGGATCGTCCGGCGCACGCCCGCCCCGGCCTTGTTGATCATGACGCGTCGGACGTAGGCGAGCGGGTGGTCCGTCGCCGAGACCCTCTCCCAGGAGCGCCAGACGTCGAGGAAGACGTCCGCCAGGAGGTCCTCGGCGGCATGCCGGTCACCGACGAGCAGGTAGGCGAGCCGTCCCAGCCCGCCGGCGTGCGCGTCGAAGAAGCCCGTGAAGTGCTCCGCCCGGCCGCCCGGTGCACCACGGTTGCCGGTCATCCCCCACCGTTCCCGCCCGCGTACCGCCGCCGGCCCGTGTCGTGCGCCGGCAGGGCGGAGCGGCCGCCGTCACCGGCCCAGTCCTACGGTCGACAGTGTCCGGCGTCCGCCGCCCAGGTTGCCGCCGCGCGACGGTTGTGTCGCACGTCACATCCGGGCCCCGCTGTCGGGCACGCGGGCACTGCCGCTGCGTCACCGGCCGGCGTCGCCGAGCACCCGTGCGACCGCCGTCCGGACGGCCTCGACCAGCCGGAGGTCGCCGCCCGCCTCCCCGGTCGCGACGAGCTCGTCGGGCGTCAGCCACGCGGCCGAGTCGATGCTCTGCCGCTCGGCCCCGTCGAGCCCGTCGAAGGTCGTCGTCGCGTGGTCCGGCACGAGCACCGCGAAGTACACGAGGTCCTGCACGATCCAGCGGCCGGACCAGCTGAACTCGACGCCGTAGCGGGTCAGCTCGGGCGTCACGTCGGCAGGGTGGACGACGATGCCGGTCTCCTCGAACAGCTCACGGACCGCGGCGTCGAGGTGCGTCTCGCCCGGGTCGACGCCGCCGCCGACGGTGAACCAGAACGGGTCGTCGGGGGTGTCCGGGTCCCAGCCGCGCAGCAGGAGCACCCGGCCGTCCGAGCGCACGGGCAGCATCCGCCCCGTCGTCCGGACGACGGTCGCGCCGCGCGGCGGCAGCACCTCGGCGCCCGCTCCCACGACATCCGGTCCGAGGTCCGGTCCGACGTCCGGCCCGGCGTCCGGAGAGTGGCTCATGACCGGGACCCTACGGCCCCTCGCCGGTGCCCCGGCGCCTCAGTAGGGTCGGCAGGGACGTCGACGGAGACGACCCGGGGAGAGACGATGACCGAGCTCGAGGACCGCGCCGACCACCCGCCCGTGCTTCCCGGGGCCGAGCCGATGTCGCACGCGGGCGACCGCCGCGGCGCGCTCGTCGTCCACGGGTTCACCGGCAGCCCGATGTCGATGCGTCCGGTCGCGGAGGCGTTCGCGGCCGCCGGTTGGACCGTCGAGATGCCGCGCCTGCCCGGCCACGGCACGACCGTCGAGGACATGGCGGGCTACGGCTGGGCCGACTGGACCGCAGCCGCGGACGCCGCCTACACCGACCTCGCCGCCCGCACCGACGCCGTGGTCGTCGTCGGCCTCTCGATGGGCGGTGCGCTCGCGGCGTGGCTCGGGGCGCAGCACCCGGACGTCGCGGGCCTCGTGCTGATCAACGCTGCCGTCGAGCCCGACGACTTCGCGCCGCTGCTCGAGCAGCTGCGCCCGGTGCTCGCGAGCGGCGAGCGGTTCGCCCAGGGTGTCGGCAACGACGTCGCCGACCCGGCCGTCGTCGAGCTCGCCTACCCGTCGATGCCCATCGCGTCGCTCATCTCGTTCGGTGAGGGCATGGTGCCGCTCAAGGCGTCGCTGCCGTCGATCACCGCGCCCGCGCTCGTCGTCCACAGCCTGCAGGACCACGTCGTCCCGCCCGGCTCGCAGGCCGCGCTCACGAGCCTGCTCGGCGGCCCCGTCGAGGTGGTCGAGCTCGAGCGCAGCTACCACGTGGCGACGATCGACCACGACCGCGACCTCATCATCGAGCGCGCCCTCACGTTCGCCGACACCGCGATCACCGCCCGCACATAGCCCCCCGCCACCATCCCGCTCATGCTCACGGTGTGAACCGTTCCCGGCGCATTCGAAGGCCGGGAACGGTACGGGGCGCGAGCATGAGCGGGGGTGGGGGTGGGTCAGACCTGGGTGTTCAGCAGGTCCTTCAGGTGTGTGTCGACCGCCTCGAGGTAGGTCTGCTCGAAGCCGAACAGGCCGAAGTGGCCGGCGATGCTCGGGAGCACCCGGAGCTCGCTGCCCTTGATCTGCTCCTGCTCGGCCCGGCAGTCCCGCACCGGGAAGAACATGTCCTCGTCGATCGGCATGACGAACGTCTTCGCGGTGATCCGGCCGAGCGCTGCGGAGAGGTCGCCGCCGGTGTTGCGCGCGACGTCGCCGTGCTGCCACTTCCAGCCCATGACGAGCAGCGCGTTGGGGTCCATGGCCTGGAAGACGCCCCGCACGAAGTTGTCCCGGAACTCGGTCATCGTCGAGAACGAGACGTCCGGCGGCAGCGTGATCCCGCGCCAGAACTCGGTCTTCCAGAACTCGGTCGACAGGCCCAGGACGCACCAGATGTCGGCGTGCCGGGCCAGGCCGTCGGCGACCTCGGTGTGCGAGGAGTACTCGCCGCCGTTGTAACCGGGGTCGGACGTGATCGCGTCGAGCAGCGTCTGGGTGAACAGCCAGTCGTGCGGGGTGTTCTGCGCGGTGCCGGCGATCGGGGCGGCCCGCAGCACCTTGTCGGGGAAGCGCACCGCCCACTCGTAGGTCTGCTGCGCACCCATCGAGCCGCCGACGACGAGCGCGAGCCGCTCGATGCCGAAGACCTCCCGGAGCAGCTGCTCCTGCGCGCGGACGTCGTCCCCGATCCGCACCTTCGGGAACCTCGACATCGCGACGGGGCCGTCGGTGTTGTGCGGCGACGTCGACAGCCCGTTGCCGATCTGGTTGACGACGACGATGAAGTACTTCGTCGGGTCGAGCGCGCGGCCCTCGCCGATGTACACGAGCTCCCACGTCTGGTGGGTGCCGCTGAACCACGTCGGGATGAGGATCGCGTTGCTCTTGTCCTCGTTCAACGTGCCGTAGGTGGCGTAGGCGACCTGGAGGTCCGGGATCGTGCCGCCCTCCTCGAGAGTGAAGTCGCCGAGGCCGTGCAGCTGGTACGCGCCCTGGACCTCGGGCGTGTAGAAGTCGTTGCGGATCACGTCTCTCCCTTGAGTCGCGCCGGGTGGATGGGGGCAGCAGAACACGGAACGCCGGGCCTGTCACCCGTTGCGGACGGTTGCGAGACGCGTCGGTCGGGCGCCGTCCGGGTGACGACCCGGGCAGCGACGCCGACCGACGATGATCTCCGTGGCTAGACTCCGCACCCCCGCACGCGTCGTCCTCCGGAGCCGGCATTGGCCAAGAACGTGCTCAACCCGCCGCCGAACTGGCCGGCGCCCCCGGTGGGGTGGCGGCCGCCGCCGGGCTGGCAGCCGGACCCCGCATGGGGCGAGCCGCCGGCCGGCTGGACGCTCTGGGTGCGGGCGAACCCGCGCGCCTTCGCCTACGCGGCGCTGGCGGCGCTGCCCTTCGCGGCCCTGCAGACGGTGCTCGTCGTCGTGCTGGGGCGCCGGGCCGGGGCCGACGTCGCCTTTCTCGCCGGTGCCGTGCTCGGCCGGGTGCTGGTCGCAACGGTGGCAACAGGTCTCATCGCCTTCCTGTCCGCGTCGCGGTGGCGGTGGTGGTACTACGTGCTCGTCACGTTCGTCGTCCTCGTCGGGCTGGCGACGCTCTCCGCCCTTGGCTCGGCCGGCCGCTGAGCCGCGGACGGCGTGACGCGCGCCTCGCCGCACCCGCCGCCGCGGCTGGTTGGATCGCGGTCATGGACGCACGCAGCACCGACGCCCTCGACGACGCGATCGGCGACGCGGTCGGCGACGCCGCCGGGCAGCTCGCCGTCACGCTCTCCGGCGGTGTCGCGACGGTCGAGCTGACCCGGCCCGACAAGCACAACGCGATCTCGTACGCGATGTGGCTCGCGCTGGCCCGGCTCATGCCGGTGCTCGCCGCGGACGACGGTGTGAGCGTCGTCGTCCTGCGCGGGACGGCGGGCGGCCCGTTCAGCGCGGGCGCCGACATCGGCGAGTTCCGCACGATGCGGGGCGAGCCCGAGGGGGCGCGGGCGTACGGCGAGGCGGTCGAGGCCGGGGAGCAGGCGATCGTCGACTTCCCGAAGCCGACGATCGCCGCCGTCGAGGGTTTCGCGATCGGCGGCGGCACCCAGGTCGCCGTCGCGTGCGACCTGCGGGTGTGCGCCGAGGACTCCCGGTTCGGGGTCACCCCGGCCAAGCTCGGCATCGTCTACGCACTGCCCTCGACCGCCCGGCTCGTCGAGGTCGTCGGCCCGGCGTGGGCCCGCTGGATCCTGCTCACCGCGGAGCTGCTCGACGCCCCGACGGCGCTGCGGATCGGGCTCGTCCACGAGGTCGTGCCGGCCGGCGAGGTCCTCGACCGGGCCGCCGCCCTCGCGGCGGTGCTCGCGTCGCGCGCCCAGGTCTCGCTGCTCGGCGGCAAGGCGATGGTCGACCGGGTCGTCGCCGGGCACCTCGACGAGGACGACGGGGTGCGGGAGATCTACCACGCCTCGTGGACGAGCCCCGAGTACGCCGAGGGCGTCGCGGCGTTCCTGGAGAAGCGCCGCCCCGACTTCGCGGCCGCCCGGGACGGCGCAGCCCCGGGCCGGGCCGCCCGGGTCACGGACCCGACGAGACCGTGATCCTCACGACCGAGCCGGGCTCGACCGCCACCCCCGCGGGCGGGTCCTGCTGGAAGACCTCTCCCGCGGCGGCCGCCGACGAGGCCGTCTCGACGACGACGCTCAGCCCGGTGTCGGCGAGCATCTGACGAGCCTGTGTCTCGGGCGTCCCGACGAGGTCCGGCACGGTCACCGCGACCGGGGCGGGCGCTGCCGGGGTCACGGACACGACGCCCGAGTCGCTCCGGGCCCCGAAGAACACGACGCCCAGTACGAGAGCAGCGGTGACGAGGACGGCGATGAACGCGAGCACGCCGCCGATGACGAGCAGCACCTTCCGCGTGCTCGGCGCGGGCTGGGTCACGGGCAGCGGCATCGCCGTGGTGGCCGGGCCGAGCGGCAGGGCGCGGGTCGGCGGGACCGTGGGCACGTCCGGGCCGGCGACCGCCCCGGCGGCGGCGAGGACGCCGGTCTGCACGGCCACGGTCGGGCCCGTGGCCAGCCCGGCGGCCGACCGCAGCTCGCGGGCGTAGGCGGCCGGGTCGCCGAGCTCGGCGGTGAGGTCGACGCCGTCCGCCGACAGCTCGGACATGTTCTCCTCGAGCCCGCCGTCTAGCCGGGACCGCTCGGCGGGGTCGAGGTCGGTGCACGCCGCCTCGACCGCCGCGAGGAACTGGCGGGCCTGCTGGGTCTGGGTGCTGCTCATGCGATCTGCCCCTCCGCGGCGGGCACGACGGCGCTCACGGCGCGGACGAGCGCGTGCCAGTCGTGACGTGCGTGCTCGAGCGCCAGACGCCCCGACGGCGTCAGCGTGTAGTAGCGGCGGGCGGGGCCCTGGCCGCCGTCGCCGAGGTACGAGGTGACGAAGCCCGCGTCGTGGTGACGCTGGAGCGTCCCGTAGACCGATGCGTCCCCGACCCCGCCGAACCCCGCGTCCCGCAGCTTCCTGAGGATCGCGTAGCCGTACGCGTCCTCGTCGGCGAGCGACCAGAGGACGACGATCGGCAGCACGCCCTTGAGCATCTGCGGGGTGACCATGCGGCGACTATCCCGCTTTACGGAGTAGTCCGTCAAGCGGGCCCGTGGTGCACCGTACGCCGGAAGGCAGGGGCCAGCTCGAGCGGCACCGGTCCCCACAGCGCGGTGAGCCGCTCGACGAGGTGCCGGGCGAGGGCGAGGAGTGCCGGTGCGGTGCCGGCCTCTCGGTCGTCGAGGTCGGCGACCCAGCCGAGGCGGTGCAGGAGCAGCGCGCGACGGCCCGGCATCCGGACCGGGGCACCCGCAGCCGGAGCCTCGTCGCCGGCCAGCGCGCGCTCGAGGAACCAGGCCGTCGAGACGAACGCCCACCTGGCCCGCACCGCCCGCAGGTCGGCCTCGAACGCCGGGGTGCCGACGACGGGGAACGCCGGCAGGACCGCCTCCCGCCAGGCCCGGAGCGCCCCCGCACCGGCCTGCTCCTCGAGCCGCCAGCTGCACCAGCACGACGGCCAGGGGACGGTGAGGTAGGCGGCGTCCCACGCGACGTGCCGGAACGTCGCGCCCTCGAAGTCGAGGAGGGTGGTCGCGCCACCGGCAGCCTCGAGGTTGTTGTCGGGGCAGGCGTCCGCGGGTGTCAGCGCGCAGGCGTCCGTCACCGTCGGCGGGGCGCGCAGCGCGTCGACGGCGCCGGCCGGCGGCACGATCCCGAGCGCCGGCAGCTGCTCGGTGAGCATCGCGGCGGCCCGGTCGAGCATCTCGACCGAGGAGTCGACCGCGGGCGCAGCGGCACCCCCGAACCGGCCCAGCGCGGCCTCGAACCCGCTCCGCAGACCCGCGGACCGACGGTGCAGGTCGCCGAGCGCGGTCGCCCACCGCACGAGGTGACGCGCCGCCTCGTCACCCCGGCTGCCGAGGAGCGAGTCCGCGAGCGACGACCCCGCACCCAGGTCGGAGAGGACGACGAGCGGGGGCTCGGCCACGGCCGCCAGCAGCAGCGGTGCCGGACCGGCCGGCGCCCCACCACGCGACGAGGGTCCGCCCGGCCCGGCGCCTCGGCCGAGCACGTCCAGCGCCGCAGCCTCCCGCACCCACCCCTCGCCGCCCGTCGCGGGGTCGAAGACCTTGACGACGACCTGCTCGGGCAACCCGGTGTCCCGCTCGTGGGCGCTCCCCGCTGCCACGGCGGCCCGCACGACGGTGGAGCGCCGTGACCCACCGAGCGGCTCCCCGACCGGTGTCAGCGTGATCCGACCAGGTGACCCGCCGCCGGGCTCCCCGTCGCGTGCGGCACGGTCGAGCGCCTCGGCCGCTGCGACCAGTGCCGGCCCGAGGTCCCCGGTCGTCGTCACCCCGGCAGGGTAGGTCGCGGCGGGCGCCGGGGCCCGCGCGTGCGGCACCTGGTCAGTACCCGAGGGCCCGTCTCGACCCGGCGACCGACGTCGTCCCGACATCCGCCCGGCGCCCGTCCCGGCGCCCGACGTCGTAGCCTCCGCCGACCCGGATCCGGCGGCCGCGGCGCAGCCCGAGGTCCGCGAGGTAGGTGTCGACCGCCCGGCCCCGGTCGACGAGCGCGAGCGTCGAGCCGGGCTCGGCCCGCTCGGCCTCCGCGTGGACGACCTCACGGGTCGAGCGCAACCGGTCCGCCGCTCCCTGGCCGAACCCGATGAGGTAGTCGCGGCGCAGCGCCGTCCGCTCGCTGCCCGACAGCAGCCGGGCGCCCGGCTGCTCCCGGACGGTGCGCCACCAGCGGTCGAGCGCGACCCGGCCCTGGAGCACGAGCGACGTCACGAGCGTCTCGACGGCGCGGACGTCGGACTCGTGCCCGACGAGGACGAGGGTCGTGCTCGTCGCCCCGCGGACCTGCAGGTAGTACGTGCGGACCGTGCCGTACTCACCGGCGACGGCGCTGCCGAGCGTCACGAGCGCCCGGCCGTAGACGCCGGTGAACGGGATCCGCTGCTCGACGATCTCCTCGGGGCGCACCTGCTGCCCGCGGCGCGCGGCGGCGACCGTGGCCTGCTCGATGCCGTGCCGGAGCATGAGCCGCTCGGCGTGCTCGGTGAGCGCCTCGGCCTCCTCCGGTGTCGTCGACTCGGCCTTGGCGAGGAGCAGGGCGACGCGCTCCTCGACGGAGGTGCGGCTCGTCTGGC
Source organism: Actinomycetota bacterium (assembly GCA_016213575.1). Taxonomy (GTDB): domain Bacteria; phylum Actinomycetota; class Actinomycetes; order Actinomycetales; family Kineosporiaceae; genus R-H-3. The sequence goes on along the minus strand of JACRAB010000280.1, from coordinate 10,526 downwards.
TCATCGGGTTCGTCTGGTTCGTCGTCGTGGTCATGGTGGTTCCAGCCTTCCGTAGCGACGGCGGCCCGGTGCGCCCGGACCGGCCCCCACCGCGGACGGGTCACACCCTGCCGGACGGCACCGACAGGTCGCCGCGCCGGCCACGGGCCCGGCGTGTGAGCAGGTACGCCAGGGCGTGGGTGGTCCACAGCAGCGGGACGGTCGCCGCCACCGCCCGCGGGGACGCCGTCGCCGGCACCCCCTCCGCCCGGAGCCGGTGCCTGGCCCAGAGCCAGAACGGGATCACCACGGTCGGCGACGTGACCACGCCGGTCGTGTACCGACGGGCGGCCAGGCTCAGGGCCACGTGCCCGAAGCCGTGGACGCCGAAGGCGAGCAGCGCGCTCTGGTACGGCCCCGAGCGGCCCCCGGTCCGGTGCCCGTGCACCGACGCGGCGGCGACGACGGTGCCCATGAGCGCGACGGCGACGTTCACATGACGCTGCGGCAGGCCGCCCTCACGCCAGCCGTCGGGCAGCGGGACCGCCGCCGGGACCCTGGCCAGGACGCGTCTGCTGTCCGCCCGCATCGTCGCGACCTCCTCGAGGTCGTGCACGAGCCAGGCCGCGAAGAGTCCCCAGGTCAGTGCCCGGGTGGCCCGCGGGGCGGGCCCTGTCACGGTCGTCGCCACGGGCGCGTCCCCCCTCGCCGGCAGTGGCCCGACTCTAGGCGGCCGCCGCGCCGGTCCCTCCCGGCAGAAGGTCCCGCGACGCACGCCACGCCGTCCGCGCTGCGCCGGGTGCCCGGATCGTGAAACGCTCGTCCCATGCGCGACGGAGCGACGGACGGTGCGGTCCGGGTGGGGATCGGCCTCGCGGCGGTCGGGCGCCCGGCGTACATCAACGCGGGACGGGCCCGGGACTTCAACGGCGAGCGGGACGTCCACGCGCTGCGGCACCGCACCTGGCTCGTCCTCGACGCCGCCTACGAGGCGGGCATCCGCTACGTCGACGTCGCGCGCTCGTACGGCGGGGCCGAGGAGTTCCTCGCGGCCTGGCTCAGCGACCGGGGCACCCGGCGGCCGCCGGAGGCCGAGGACGTCGAGATCGGCTCGAAGTGGGGCTACCGGTACGTCGGCGACTGGCGGATGGACGCAGCCGTCCACGAGGTCAAGGACCACAGCCTCGCCGCGTTCACCGAGCAGGTCACCCAGTCCAAAGGCCTTCTCGGGCAACGGCTCTCGGTCTACCACGTGCACTCGGCGACGCTCGACACGGGCGTCATGCACGACCGGCTCGTGCACCGCGCCCTCGCCGGGCTGCGGGCGGACGGCGTCCGGGTCGGGATCTCGACGTCCGGCCCGCGGCAGTGCGACACGATCCGGCGGGCGCTCGAGATCGTCGTCGACGGCGAGCTGCTCTTCACCTCGGTCCAGTCGACGTGGAACCTCCTCGAGCCCTCGGCCGGCGACGCGCTCGCCGAGGCGGCGGACGCCGGGTGCCGGGTCATCGTCAAGGAGGTCGTGGCGAACGGCCGGCTCACGCCGTCCGACCCGCACCCGCACCCCGAGCTGCAGGCGCTCGCCGACCGGGTCGGGGTGCCGCTCGACCGGCTCGCGACGGCGGCCGCGCTCGCCCGGCCCTGGGCGTGGCGGGTGCTCTCCGGCGCCGCGAACCCCGAGCAGCTGCTGAGCAACGTCGCGGCCGCCGGTCTGACGCTCGACGCCGGCACCCTCGACGAGGCGCTCTCGTACGCCGACAAGCCCGAGGACTACTGGACCGCCCGCAGCCAGCGCGCCTGGGCGTGACCAGGATCACGCACCGAGACCCGTTGCGGCACAACAGGTCTGCGGGCGCAGCGAACCGGAACCCCTGATCGGGGAAGCAATCCGGGGAGCAGCCGGTTGCCGCCCTCGTCGGTCGGGCCACCGTCGTCCCACCGCCATGCAGACCTCCTCGAGCCGGTCCCGGTGACCGCCGGCGACCGCCCGAGGCCCTCGAGGGACCGTCCGGCCACGGTCCCGCCGCTCGACGGAAGGCTCCACCTCTCGTGCACATGCACCACCCCAAGGCCGCCCGACGTCTCACCGCCCGCCAGACCTTCGTGCTCGGCGCGGCCACCGCCCTCGGCCCGCTCTCCATCGACCTGTACCTGCCGGCCTTCCCCGAGCTCGCCCGTGAGCTCGGCGCGAGCGAGGCCGCCGTGCAGCTCACCCTCACCGCCTGCGTCGTCGGGCTCGCCCTCGGCCAGCTCGTGGCCGGGCCGGTCTCGGACGCCGTCGGCCGCCGGGTGCCGATCGCCGTCGGTCTCGGGGCCTGGGCGGTCGCCTCGTTCGCCTGCGCGCTCGCGCCGTCGATCGCGACCTTCACCGCCCTGCGCTTCACCCAGGGCCTCGCCGGCGCCGCCGGGGTGGTCGTCGCCCGGGCCGTCGTCCGCGACCTCGTCTCCGGGCCGGAGCTCGTGCGCTCGTTCTCCAAGCTCATGCTCGTCGTCGGCGTCGTGCCGATCCTCGCGCCGACCCTCGGCGGCCTGCTCCTCGAGCGGACGTCGTGGCGCGGCCTGTTCGTCGTCCTCGGCGTGCTCGGCGCGCTGCTCACCGTCGTCGTGTTCGTCGGCCTGCGCGAGAGCCTGCCGGCCGACCGGCGGCGCAGCGGCGTCCGGCGGGCGCTCGGCAGCTACAAGCTCCTGCTGCTCGACCGCGGCTTCGTCGGTGCCGCCGCCGTCGTCTCGCTGACCTTCTCGGCGCTGTTCATCTACGTGTCGAGCTCGTCGTTCGTGCTCCGCGAGGTCTTCGACCTCACCCCGGGCCAGTTCGGGCTGCTCTTCGGTGTGAACTCCGTCGGCCTCGTGCTCGGCAACCAGGTGAGCGGGCTGCTCGCCAACCGGTGGCCGGCCGCCGTCATGCTGCCCCGGGCCGTCGGCCTCGGCCTGTTCGGCGCGGTGCTCGTGCTCGTCGCCGGCCTCACCGGTGCGCTCGGTGTCGTCGGGGTCGTCGTGCCGCTGTTCGTCATCGTCTTCTCGGTCGGGGCGGCGATGCCGGTCGCCTCGAGCCGCGCGATGAACGCCCACCCGGAGCGGGCCGGTGCGGCGTCCGCGCTGCTCGGCGTGCTCCAGTTCGCCGTCGGCGGCGCGCTCGCCCCGCTCGTCGGGCTCGCGGGCAGCGCGACCGTGCTGCCGCTCGCCGGGCTCATGACGGCGTGCCTGCTCGGCTCGCTGCTCGTGCTCCGGTTCACCCGGCGGTCGGCCGGGGCGCTCGCCACGGCCTGAGGCCGGCCGTCGGGAAACCCTCGGGCGTCAGGCGGCCGCCGCGCGGGCGGCCGCAGCGCGCCCGAGCATGCGGCCGTTGACGCGGACCGCCAGAGCCGTCGGCAGGAGCCGGGCGAGGAGCCGCATCCGCCGGTCAGGCACGTGCACGACCCGGCCCCGGGCCAGCGCACCGAGCGTCTCGCGGACGGCCGCGGCGGCACTGATCGGCCGCAGCGGCAGGTCGCCCCGGTCCAGCCCGAAGGCTTCGATGATCGGGGTGTCCACGTTGCCCGGGCGCATGACGAGCACACGGACGCCGACCGGACCGAGTTCGTGGTGCAGCGCGGTGCCGAGCGCGTCGACGTAGGCCTTCGAGCCGGCTTCGTGCGCCATGTTCGGGATGCCTGCGGACGCGCCGAGGGCGCTGACGAGGACGATGCCGCCGCGGCCGCGGTCGGCGAGCCGCCGCGCGAAGGCGTGCGTGAGGTCGAGGTGTGCGCCCGCGTTGAGCCGCATGCGCCGCCGGAGGTCGTCGAGATCCTGGTCGAGGAAGCGCCCGGGGTGGCCGCCGCCGGCGTTCGAGACGAGCAGCCCCCACGTCGAGACCCGCGGCGGCCTCGACGACGGCCCGGCCCCCGTCCGGCTCGGCGAGGTCCACGGCGACCACCCGGTGCTCGACGCCGTGCGTGCGTGCGAGCTCCGCGCCCAGCGCGACGAGCCGGTCCTCGCGCCGTGCTGCGAGGAGAAGGTGCAGCCCTTCCGCGGCGAGCGCGCGCGCGAACGCCTCCCCGATGCCCGATGACGCCCCGGTGATGACGGCCCATGGTCCGAACTTTGTCTGAATCATGGTTTGGACTGTAATCCAAACAGTGATTCAGAGCAAGGTCGATAGTCTGGCCAGGTGAAGGTGCCGCCCCCCGACCTCGCCCGGCGGCTCGTGGAGCAGAGCGAGCGGATCCTCGGCGACGACCCGCCGCCGCGGCTCGAGGACGTCGCCCGCATGGTGGGGGTGTCCCGCGCCTCGCTCTACTACTACTTCGCCGGGCGCGACGACCTGGTGGCCCTGGTGCTCACCGCGCACGCGCGCGCCGGTGCCGAGTTCGCGCTGGCGCGGGACGACGCGACCGCGCCGCCGGTCGTGCGGCTGCGCGCGGTGCTCCTCGCCATGGTCGAGTACCTGGGCGAGCGACCGGCGATCTGCGCCGGGATGCTCGCCGCAGCCGGTGGCGGCCCCCGGCTGGCCGAGGCTCTCGCCGTCAACGACAGGTGGGTCGCCGCCCCGTTGCGTGCGCTGGTCTCGGACGGCGTGGCGCGCGGGGCGTTCGACGTCGGCACCCCCGACGACCCGACGGCCGTGACGGACGTCGTCAACGGCATGCTCGGTGCGCTGCTGTTCGCGGTGCTCGGACGGACGTCGGTCGGCGGCCACGGCGTGGACGACGGGTTCCGGCAGCGCCTCGTCGAGCAGGTGCTGACCGGGATCGCCGGCACACCCGACCGGTAGCCGCTCCGGGCCGCCGGCCGCTCACCTGGACGGCGAGCTCAGGCCGCCGTCCACGGGTCGACGACGTCCAGGCCGAGGCCTTCGAAGTCCTTGGTGTTCCGCGTGGCGAGGATCGCGCCCTGCACCTGGCAGATCGCCGCGATCTGGGCGTCCAGCGTCGAGATCGGGCGACCGGCCCGACGACGCTTCGCCATGAGCGTGCCGTAGGCCTCCGCGGCCGCCCGGTCGAACGGCAGGACCGCGCCCGGGAACGCGGCCCACACCCGGGCCGCGGCCTGCGCCTTGGTCTCGCGGTGGCGACCGGCCGGCATGTTCTCGATCCCGTACGTCACCTCGCCGACGGTCACCGACGTCGTGGCGAACCCCGGCCTGCCCTGCCGACGGAGCCAGTCGATCACCGTCGGGTCGGGCGCTGCCTCCATGAGCTCCGACACGACGTTCGTGTCGAGGACGATCACGACCTGAACTCGACCGGGCCGGGGTGCGCCTCGCGGGCCGGGATCTCGAGACGGCCCCCACCGACGTCGTGGAACACATCGATGAGCATCGAGACGAAATCCGGGTATTGCGGACCGTCGTCCGTCACCGCTGCCGTGAGGATCTCTCGCATCTCTGCCTCCATGGACCGCCCGTTCCGGGCCGCACGCACGCGCAGGCGGTCCCGGACACCGTCGTCGAGATCGCGAATGCTGACCGTGGCCATGGGTCACCTCACTGCGGAGTTCACAGACGCACGATCAACGTACGACGACGGTCGGATGCTGTCAATGACGGCAATGCTGTCAATGACGTCGATGCCGGCAGACCATCAGTCCTGCGCCGGGTACCGGTTCCGCAGCGCCGCGAGCACGGCGGCGGTCCGCCCGGGCAGCGGCTCCTCGCCCTCGACCGCGTCGAGGATGCCGCGGCAGGCCTGGTCGACCTCGAACGCCTCGAGGAGCCGGTCGTCGAGGAGCTCGCGGCGGTCCGCGGCGTCGAGCTCGGCCCGGTAGGCGCGCAGCAGCTCCTTGCGCGCCTCGGTCACCCATGCGTCGACCTCGTCGGTCACCGCGAAGCCGGCCTTGGCGTCCGCGGTGCGGCCCACCCGGTCGACGCTGCGCAGCAGCCGGGCGACGTCCCAGGCGGCGGGCAGGAGCAGGGCGGTCGCGCCGGGGTCGTCCGGGTCGGGAAGGCCTACGCCGCCGCCGGGCACGCCGTCGAAGTCGGTGATCGACAGGCCGCCGCTCCAGCGGAGCACCTGCCCGATGTGCAGGTCGCCGTGCACCCGCTGGACGACGACGCCCTCGGGGTCCGACGCGACGTCGAGCAGGGCGTCGACGGCCGCCGTGAGCGTCTCGTTGCGCGCCTCGAGGATCTCCACGGCGTCCGGTGCGGCCCACTCGATCCGGCCCTCGAGCACGTTCTGGTACGCGGTCTCGAGCCGGCGCATGATCGCGGCGTGCCAGCCGATGACGGTGTCGCCGCCCGCGTGCCGGACCGGCTCGGGGACGACCTTGCTCGGCCGGGCGAGCGCGAGGTGCATGTGCGCGGCGAGCCGGCCGAGCCGGGCGGGGGCGTCCTTGATCCAGGGGTCCGGTCGCGGCGACCCGCCGGTGAGGCCGAGATGCTCCTCGACGAGGTCGAGCACCCACTGCCGGCCGTCCCGGGCCCGCGGCAGGTACGCCGTGGCGAGCGCGCACGGCACCTCGCGGCCGCTGGGCGCCGTCCACAGCAGCATCCCGTGCGTCGCGGGGACCTCGTGGAAGCCCACCTCCGCGAGGTGGGCCAGGGTCAGCGGCGCGGGGTGCGGGCGGTCGCCGACGCGCAGGTTCCACCGGACGACGACCCGCTCGCCGACCGCGACGGCCTGCGCGTCCTCGTCCTCGAAGACCTCGCGCTCGCCGCTGGCCTCGGGCGGCGGGACGACGCGCAGCAGCCGGAAGCCGTCGACCGGCGGGCTCACGTGGTGGCGCAGGTGGTCGACGAAGGCCTCGGCGGCGCCGTCCCCCTCGAGCGCGTCCTGCCACCCGGCGGCGACCCGCCGTCGACGAGGGGCGCAGCGGTACGTCGCGGGCACGCTCAGGTCTCCGGTCTCCTCGACCATGAGCGTGATCTCGTACCCGAGCGGGAACGCGGCCACGACCGTTCCGGTCGTGCGTGCCGCAGCCTCCACGAGCTTCCTCCGACCCCCATGTCCACGATGCCCGTGAACCGTACATCTCTCCCCGGAGGAACGTAACCGCCTATTCGTCCACCCACCGTGCCTGCAGGGTTAACGGACCGTGTCGAGAGCGCGCAGGACGGCGGACGCCTCGGTGTCGGGGTTGACGAACACCAGCCGGAGCACCGGGTCCCCTCCCCAGCGCGTCGGCACGCAGAGAATCAGCCCGGCGCGGGCCTGCTCGGCCGACCAGCGCGCGTAGTCCGCCTCGGTCCAGCCGACACGCTCGAAGAGCAGCACCGAGAGGTCCGGTTCGACGACGAGGCGCAGGAACGGCCGCTCGCGGATGCCGTCGGCGACCGCCCGGGCCGTCGCGAGGCAGCGCTCGACGGCCTCGACGTAGCGGTCCGTGCCGTGCGTCGCGAGGCTGAACCACAGCGGCAGGCCGCGGGGCCGCCGGGACAGGTGGATCGCGAGGTCGGCCGGGTTCCACTGCGCGCGGTCGACGTGGTCGAGGTAGCTCGCCGTCTGCTGGTGCGCGGCCTTCGCGAGCTCCGGACGGCGGTACACGAGGATGCACGCGTCGTACGGCGCGAAGAGCCACTTGTGCGGGTCGACGATGAACGAGTCGGCGTGCTCGATGCCGGCGAACAGGTGCGCGACGCTCGGCGCCGCGAGCGCGGCACCGCCGTACGCGCCGTCCACGTGCAGCCAGACGTCGTGCGCGAGGCCGGCGTCCGCGGTGTGCGACCGGCAGGCGGCGGCGATCCCGGCGAGGTCGTCGACGAGGCCGCCGTTCGTCGTCCCGGCCGTGGCGACGACGGCGAAGACCCGGTCGCCGGCGTCCGCGAGCGCCGTCGCGAGCGGTGCACCCGTGAGCCGGCCGCGGGCGTCGCCCGGCACGACGACGACGTCGACGTCCATGACGCGCGCGGCCGAGCGCACGGAGGAGTGCGCGTCGGTCGTGCACGCGACCGCCCAGCCGCCCGCGGGGCGGCGCGGCAGCCCGGCGGCCTCACGGGCGTCGGCAGCGGCGTGCCGGGCCGCGACGAGCGCCGAGAGGTTGCCCGTCGTCCCGCCCGCGACGAAGCAGCCGCCGGCGGACGCGGGCCAGCCGAGCAGCGACGCGACCCAGCCGATGACCTGGTTCTCGGCGTGGATCGCGCCGGCGCCGCACTCCCAGAGGCCGGCGAAGATGTTCGACGCGCTCGTCGCGAGGTCGAACGCGGCCGCGCTGCGGGTCGGTGCGGAGGGCACGTACGCGAGGTTCATCGGGTCGTCCTGGGCGCGCGTGGCGGGGACGACGACGTCGGTGAAGACGGCCAGCGCGGCCTGCGGCCCGATGCCGGACGGCGTGACCGTGACGCCGGTGAGCGCGTCGAGGTCGGCCGCCGCCCGGGCGGACGTCGTCGGGTCGCCGCCGCCGGCGAGCCGCTCGGCCGCCCAGCGCAGCACGGCGGCGACCGTCGCGGACTCGTCGCCCCAGATACCGGCCGGCCCGGTCCCGCCGGGGGCGGGCGACGGCGAGGGCGGGGTGGACTCCTCGGTGTCCCTCAGTGTCGTCATGGAGGCCAGGATGCGCGCAGGGGAGGCGATCTGGTCAACAGCCAGCGATTCTGCTGGACAGATTGTCCAATGGCAGGGTCGATTGTGGCGCCGATCACGGGCGACCTGCGAGCCGTTCCCGGTGCGGCGGTGGCAGCGCCGCGCGCGGGCTCACGGACTTTCTCTGAGCAATGGCAGCGTCACGGCTGGTGATCGGGCACCATGGGTGGATCCACGATCGGTCACTCGACGATCACTGCGTGACAGATCGCGCCGCGGGGACCCCCTCGGTCGCGATCGATGAGAACGGTGCGTCAGTCCTGCCCGGGCCCGCGGGCGGTGCCGGGCGCACGCATCGACCTGGCCCTGCGGGGCCTCGGACGAGGGAGGAGCATGCTCGTCGCGGGCGCCGGCACGCTGACCGACACCGATCGGTTGGCGATGTACGAGACGCTGCTCGACGACGCCCGCTCCCCGCTGCTCGTCACGACCCTGCCGACCCCGCAGGCGCCGTGGCCGCCCGTCGTCCACGTGAGCCCGGGCCTGCTGGCCCGCAGCGGCTGGGACGAGTCCGAGGTGCTCGGGGGCGACCCGCGCTTCCTCCACGGCCCCGGCACGGACGCCGCCACCGCCGAGCGGCTCGCCGCCTCGATCGCTGCGGGCGGCGGCCCGACGACCGAGGTGCTCAAGCTCTACCAGCGCGACGGCACGTCGATCTGGGTCGAGGTGACCGTGAGCCCGCTGACCCTCAGCGGTGGCACGTTCCTCGTCTGGGTGCACCGGGACGTCACCCGCCGCCGGCTCGTCGAGGCCGAGCGCCGCGACCGGGAGGCGTTCGTCCGCTCCGTGCTCGCCTCGCTCCCGTCGCAGACCGCGGTCGTCGACGGCGAGGGCGTCGTCACGGCCGTCAACGACGCCTGGATCCGCTACTGGCGGGTGCACCCGGCGCACGACTTCCCGCCCGAGGAGGCGACGCCGCCCGGCCAGGACCCGACCGTGGGGATGCACTACCTCGACGTCTGCGCCGGCGCGTACGCCACCCCGTCCGGCGCCGCGGGAGCGGCCGCCGAGATCGCGGCCGGCCTCGCCGACGTCCTCGAGCAGCGGCGTCCGGCCTTCACGACCGACTTCGCCCTCGCCGAGCGGCACTCGATGCGCTGGTTCCAGGTGCAGATCGTCCCGCTGCGCGGCCGTCCGGGCGCCGTCGTCTCGCACCAGGACATCACCGAGCGCAAGCTCGGCGAGCAGGTCCTCGCGTTCGAGGCGACGCACGACCCGCTCACGGCGCTCGCCAACCGGTTCGCGCTGCGCGACCTGCTCGACGGGCTGCTGCCGCCGCGCCCGGGCCGGCCGGCGCCCGCGCTGCTGTTCGCCGACCTCGACGGCTTCAAGGCGGTCAACGACGGCCTCGGCCACGGCGCCGGCGACGCGGTGCTCATCGAGGTGACCCGGCGGCTCGTCCGGGTCGCGGACGACGCGACGATCGCCCGGCTCGGCGGCGACGAGTTCGCGCTGCTCCTGCCCGAGGCCGACGAGGCGAGCGCGAGCGACCTCGCGGTCCGCGTCGTCGAGGTGCTCCGCGAGCCGTACGACGTGGCGGGGCTGCGGCTCACGGTCTCTGCGAGCGTCGGCGTCGCGGTCGCCGACGGCACCCACAGCACGCCCGGCGACCTGCTCCGCGACGCCGACGCCGCGATGTACCAGGCGAAGGAGCGCGGCCGGGACCGCTACGCCGTCTTCGGCCCGCAGCTGCGTGAGCGCGCCGTCCGGCGGGTCCGGATCCTCGACCGGCTGCGGCACGCGATGAGCGAGCCGACGCCCGACGGGCTCACGCTGCACTACCAGCCCATCGTGTCGTTCGCCGACCGCCGGCTCGTCGGGCTCGAGGCGCTCGCCCGGTGGCGCGACGACCGGCTCGGCGTCGTCCCGCCGGGGGAGTTCATCGAGGTCGCCGAGGACACCGGGCTCATAGTGCGGCTCGGGATGTGGGCGCTCGTGCAGGCGTGCACCGACGCCGTCGCCGCACCCGGGGACCTCACCGTGAGCGTCAACGTCTCGCCGCGCCAGCTCGCCGACGCCCGGATCGTCGACGTCGTCGAGGAGGCGCTGGCC
>JACRAB010000050.1 GCA_016213575.1 Actinomycetota bacterium | reverse complement strand
CGGCTCGGCCTTGCGCGCCGGGACGTGGACCGCACGCTGGACTGGCCGGGAGACGGGACACCAGCGCTTCCGTCAGGCACCCGGTCGACCGAGAAGGCGGCACGCCCGTTGGTCCATCCGCAGGGCAAGACCTCCGATCGCCCTTCCACACCATGCAGCGGATGTTCGACGCCGGCGCGACCCGTCAACCCTGGTCGGCGCACCGCCGACCACAGAGCCGTATCGGATGACTGACCGACGGCCCGACACCGCGGCGACCCACTGCCCTCGTGTGCGCCAAACCCGGCGACGGCGCCTTCTGATCCATTCCGATGACGGGTCCGTCACCGTGGATGTCGTTCTTCAACGAGGGGCTCAACCCGCTCGCACCAATGACGAGCCCGTCACCCCAACCCCAACCGCGGCGGCGCACCGAAGGCGCATCCGGGAGCAGGAGTCCTGACCTCCGGCCGGGGCCTTCTTCGCCACGACCTGCGTCACTGCATCGTTCGCGTGGATGGCCCGAGGCGCCGCGCCTCCGTGGCAGCGACGCCCCGGACCGCTATGGGGTGAGCGGGGTTCGCCCGCTTCTGGGGGTGAACTCGCCGGCAGCGCAGCCGGCGATGAAGGCCTCCCACTCCGGGAGGGTGAACCGGAGAACCTGCCGTTCGTCGCCATCGCGCAGCTCACACCGGTTTCGCATGAGCACCTGACTGGCGGTCTCTTCGACCTGCACGTCACCGTCGCCGCCGTCGAGGAATAGCTGCCAGGCCTCGAGCCGGAAGGCGAGAAGCCCTCGTTGAGCTGAGCCGGCTTCCTTGGTGTCCCGGACGAAGACAGCTCCTTGGCCGACCTCGACCTCGACGCAGTTGCCCTGCGGGCCACTGAAGCTCGACGTGCGGAACACGGTTCCTCCGACCAATCCGGGCGGGGCATCGACGATGACTCGCGGATGACGCTGGGAGCTGAGGGGGCGATCGGAACCAGGGACAGGCGTCGGGCCACGATGTCTGCCCACCGGCTGCCAGCGGAGGAGTGGCCGCGCACGCCCGATCACAGACAGTTTCTATCAGAATTTCAAACCTACTACCAGCATATCGGGTACCAATGAACGCATTCGGGTGAGAGTCAGGTCAGCGTGTGCACGCATCAGGATCTGACTGACAGCGTCCTCTGTGTGTCCGACGCCATGGCCCTCGCTATCTGCCGCTCCGTGCGTGCAGAGCGGGCGCGCAACGGGCTGACCCAGAGCGCGCTCGCGGAGCGTCTCGGGGTCTCCCAATCGACCATCGCGGCGATGGAGAGCGGAACTCGCCGGGTCTACGCGCACGAGCTTCCAGACATCTGCCGCGCGCTGGACACCACGCTGGCGGACCTGCTGCATGGGGCCCCCGAGGCTGATCTCCGGGCACTCGGGATCTGAGTTCCACGTGCGGCGCGTAGCGGGCCGCCGTCGGACAGCCGGGTCCACGCCATCGGGCCCGCGTAGTCAATGCGTCAACTGACGGGGCGACCGTCATCCACCGACGACGGTTGCCGGGTCCTCGACCTCTGGTATCACCGACCCGACCCGACCAACGTCTTCGAGCGACGTCAGCCGTCACGGCGGTCGGTCAAGCGCCGACAGAGGCGCGAGGAAGGACCTCGAGCTCGACTCGGTGCTGCACGACGTACCGCTTACGGTTGTCCCGAGTGACTACCCCGTCATTGGCGAGCGCCTCGAGGTGGCCGACCACCGTTGTCCGCGCCCGGCCCGTCGTGCGAACGAGGTCGGCCACCGTCACTGGCCCCGCCTTGACCAACTCGAGGACAGCGGTCCGGGTGTCAGCGACCTCTGACGAGCAACCAACGGGCGACGAAGCTGACGCCGCCGCCCGACCCTTGGTTAGGCGGTTCGACAGCGTCACATCGCCGATGACGGGGTCAGGGCCCCCCACTGAGGCGGCCACATTCGCGCGTGTCCCTCTGGGCCGAGAAGCTGACGGTGTCACTGACGGGGCGACTGACGGCGTCACCGACGGGGCGTCATGAGCCGTCACCATGAGCGCGGCCAGGTGCGCCAGCGCCACGAGCACGGCGGCAGGCACAGCGCCGACGATCACGACCAGGGCTGGGCCGACCTCGAGGTACCCGGACTCGATGAGGTGCCCGGCGGCGTTGCCCACCAGGGTGCCGGCGGCGCCGGTCAGCGCCACGGCGCGGCCGAAACGTCGGGCCGGGGGAGTGGCGCCCGGCCTGAGCCAGGTCCAGCCACCGACACTTCCGCCCACGTCGAGAGCCGCGGGCAGGAGCCAGGGGGTCCACCCCGACCAGCCGGTGACGTGCGCGAGGGAGGCGAGGGTCGAGGCGCTTGCCACGACTGCGGCTGAGGCGGCGACCGTCATGCCTGCGTAGAGCGGCCAGGCCTGGCGAAGGGTCAGGGCATCGGACATGGACGGGCTCCTGTCGAAGAGATCGTCGCCAACAGGAGGCCCGCGCAGGGGACCCGGTTCTGTCCGCGGACTGTGCCTGGGGGAGTGAGAGGTCTTTCCCGCAGCGGGGGAGTGGCTATGAGCGAAGAACCGATCGGCGCCGGGAATGCCCAGCGGCTGATGACCGTCCAGGAGCTGGCGCTGTACTTGAACGTCTCGACCGGCTGGGTCCGCAAGGGAGTCCTGAGCAGGACCCTGCCGTACACGAAGCTCGGCAAGAACGTGCGATTCACCCCTGAGCAGGTCGCCCAGATCCTTGCCGCCGGCGACGTGCCTCCGGCGGCTGGATCGGGCGACAGCCCTCGTCGGACATCGAGGCGCACGAGGCTATGAGGCGAAGCGGTCGGAGATCTGTGCGACCGCCGCTCCGCCGCCTGGTGAGGGTGTCGGCCGCCGGATGCTGGCTCTCATCGCCTCGGCCATCGCACGGGCCATCGCCGGGTCGTTGATGTTCAGCAGCCCGCCGTAGACGTCGTACGTCATCTGCAGGCTCGTGTGGCCGATCATCTCGCTGATGACCTGGATCGGTACGCCTGCGGAAAGCGACCAGACGACCGTCGTATGCCTGAGCATGTGCGGCGTGATCCGCTTCCCCAGCCCGGCTGCCTCGGCACGCTTCTTCGCGGGAGTCCACCGACGGCTGTGGAAGTCGGGGTAGCGCCACGGCCGCCCGAGTCGCGTCAGGAAGACGTAGTCCGTCGGCCCCCGGTGTGCGAGGTGCTCCTCGAGGCGGCGGGCGACCGGACCTGAGAGGACCACCCACCTGGATCGCTTGCTCTTCGGCGGTCCCAGCACCCAGCGACCTGTCTCCGCCTCGCTGATCTTGATCTCGGCGGAGTCGTCGGGGGACCGCCGGGACCAGGCGCGGACGACGTGCAGCACCGCGTGGCGATCGTCCCCCTCTCCGGTGAAGGTCACGTCGCCGGCCCGGAGGGCACTGAGCTCTCCCCAGCGCAGCCCGGTCGCGAGGTCGACGTCCAGGGGGAGCCGAATGTCCTCGTCGAGGAACGAGCGCAGGAGCGCCCATTCATCTGGCTGGAAGAACCGGATCTGCCGCGCCTCGGGACGAGCGGCGTGCTGGTCAGGGAGCTCGGTGAGCTCACACGGGTTGTCTGTTCGCAGCTTCATGCGTAGCCGGCCGTGCTTCATGATCGACGAAAGCAGACCGTGCCGGTTCCGGACCGTCTTCGGGGCCGTGCCTGCGTCGAGCTGGTCGTCGACCCAGTCGCTGATGTCGTTCTCGTCGAGACTCGTGAACGGCAGGTGGGCGAACATCTCCTCGAGGTGGAGGTGGTACGTCCTGCGGTCACGGTGCAGCGTGTAGGGCTTGAGCTTTCCCCGCTTGACCCGCCGCTCCTGTTGGGCGAAGTAGCCGTCGGCGCCGGTGGCAACGTCGGCGAAGACCAGGACCGCAGGTTGCGACGGGGCCGGCGCCCAGCCTTCCCCTCTGACCCACCCGTCGGGCCATCGCCCTCCCGCCGCCTCGACGGCGGCCCTGAACTCGGCCGCCAACCGGACGGTGTTGAACGTTTCGCTCTGGCCGCGGCCGTCCTGGTTCCACCGGATCTGAACCACGACGCTGCCATCGGCACGCGTTCTCGGTATCCACTGGGCCATCTCTGGCTCCTCCTGCGCGCGGGCGGTGACGTCTCGGCAGGATCCACCGAGGCTGCGGCACGCACGCGCCCCGCCTTGTCACCATCCGTAGTCGGATTGGGTGTCGCGCAGCAGACCCAACCGCTCGAATCTCCCCGGGAATCTCCCCGGGGCCGCACATGCGAGTGGCCCCTGCTGCGTTTTCGCAGGTCAGGGGCCACTTCGTCTGGTGCGCGAGGGGGGAGTTGAACCCCCACGTCCTTTCGGACACACGGACCTGAACCGTGCGCGTCTGCCTATTCCGCCACTCGCGCGTTGCCGGACGAGGCTATCACCCGTGGCGGGGTCGTCCCGCACGGATTCCCCTGGCCGGGCGCAGCCCCGCGGCCCTACCGTCCCGCGGGTGGACACCACGGATCCCGCCCCGCTGCCCGACGCCCCGGAGTACGGGCGGGCGATGCCGGCCTTCTCCGCGAACCTCCTCGTGCGCGACCCGCGGCTGTCGGCGGGCTGGTACCGCGACGTGCTCGGGGCGCTCGTGCGGCACGCGGACGCGACGTTCGCCGCGCTCGAGCTGCCCGTCGTCCTCGCCGGGGCGCCCGGCCGGGTGCCGCTCATGCTCCATGCCGACTCCACCTACCGCGCGCACGCGTGGGCCGGTGAGCTCGCGGACGGCGTCCGGCGGGGGCTCGGGGCGGAGCTGCGGCTGCTCGGGGTCGACCCGGACGCCGTGGCCGCCGCCGCGCAGGACCAGGGCAGCCCGGTGCTCGCCGCAGCCGCCGACAAGCCCCACGGCTGGCGGGAGTGCGTCGTCGAGGACCCTGACGGCTACGCGTGGGCGGTCGGCGTGCCGATCTGACCGGCTCGCCCCGGTGCGTCCGCTCCGACCTCCTCCGAACTGCCGAGGAGCGAGGCTTGCGTCACGCTCGGCGACCACTCGCGCAACCTTCTGAGCGCGCGGGACGTCACCAGGTGTGACGAGTAGGTGGAGATCCGGTCACAGTCCCCCTCGGGGGGAGCACGGGGTTCTCCCCGGGGGGCCCCGCGCCGTTAGGCTGACGGGGTTATGGCCGGCAGGGCCACCCTCCGGCCTGTCCTGGGGCCGCGAGGTCGCCACGGTGTGGCGGAGAGGAGGACGGCCGTGGGAGTGCTCGACCGCTTCGAGAAGGGCATCGAGCGTGCGGTGAACGGCGCGTTCGCGAAGGCCTTCCGCAGTGAGGTGCAGCCCGTCGAGATCGCGAGCGCCCTGCGCCGCGAGTGCGACGAGAAGGCCTCGATCGTCGGCCGTGACCGCACGATCGCGCCGAACACGTTCGTCGTCGAGCTCGGCCGCGCCGACCACGACCGGCTCGGCGAGTGGGAGACCGCCCTCGGCGACGAGCTGAGCGCCGCCGTCCACGAGCACGCCCGTCAGCAGCGCTACGCCTTCGTCGGACCCGTGCAGGTGCAGTTCGCCGAGGCCGAAGACCTCGACACCGGGGTGTTCCGGGTCCGCAGCCAGACGGCGCGACCGGACCAGCAGCAGCAGTACGCCGCCCCGCACGCGCCGCAGCAGCCGCCGCAGCCGGCGGCGCAGGAGCTGCCGTACGCCCCGCACGAGCAGCACTACGCGCCGCAGGCCCAGCAGCCCGACCCGTACGCACCCGCCCCGCAGGGCAGCCCGCTGCCCGCGGCGCCGCCGTACCCGGGCGCCCCGCCCGCCGGCTACCCGGGTGCGGCCGCACCGGCGCCCGCCTACCCGGCGCCGTCGTACCCCGCGCCGTCCTACCCGGCGCCGGCAGCGCCGTCCGGCTGGGACCAGCAGCCCGCGCAGCAGCCCGCCGCGCCCGCCGCCCAGCAGCCCGCCGGCTACGCGCCGTCCTGGGCGACGCCGCCGACCTCGCTCGGCACCCTCGACGTCGACGGCCGCCCGCACCGGATCGACCGGGCCGTCACCGTCATCGGCCGGGCGATGGACGTCGACATCGTGCTCGACGACCCGGGCGTCTCGCGCCGGCACTCCGAGGTGCACGTCGTCGACGGCAAGGCCCGGGTCATCGACCTCGGGTCCACGAACGGCACGTTCGTCGACGGTGAGCGGGTCCACGCGGGCACGCTCGCCGACGGCAGCGTCATCACGGTGGGTCGCACGCGCATCACCTACCACTCGGGGCAGTGGTGACCGCCCACCGATGAGCGAGCTCACCCTTACCCTGCTGCGTCTGGGGTACCTGGCACTGCTGTGGATCCTGGTCCTGTCGGTCGTCGGCGTCCTGCGCAGCGACCTCTTCGGGACCAGGGTCACCCGCAGGCCCGCCCCGGGCACACCGGGTCGGGGGATCCCGGCTCCCGCGCCGCCCCGCGGCCGGGACACCGAGGACCGCAAGACACCACGCACGCTCGTCGTCACCGAGGGGTCCCTCAAGGGCACCTCGCTGGCCCTGGGGCAGGCCGCGATCCTCATCGGCCGCGCCCCCGAGTGCACGCTCGTGCTCGAGGACGACTACTCGTCCAACCGGCACGCACGACTGTTCCTCGACGCGGGCACGTGGCTCGTCGAGGACCTGGGCTCCACGAACGGTACCTACCTCGGCCGCTCCAAGGTCGAGTCCCCGACCCCGGTCGACATCGGCACCCCGGTGCGTGTCGGCCGCACGGTCCTCGAGTTGCGGAGGTAGCCGGGTTGGCGATCGCGCTGCGCTATGCGGCCCGCTCCGACGTCGGTCTGGTCCGTCAGAACAACCAGGACTCGGCCTACGCGGGGCCGCACCTCCTCGTCGTCGCGGACGGGATGGGCGGTCACGCGGGCGGTGACGTCGCGTCGTCCCTCGCGATCGGCGAGCTGGCGCCCCTGGACGGCGAGTCGCACGGTGCCGACGACGCGCTGGAGCATCTCAAGCAGGCCGTCTTCGCGGCCCACCGCGAGCTGCTCAGCCGGGTCGACGAGGAGCCGCAGCTCACGGGCATGGGGACGACGGTCACCGCCCTGCTGCGGACCGGCGGCAAGCTCGCGCTGGCGCACATCGGCGACTCGCGCGCCTACGTGCTGCGCGACGGCGACCTCATCCAGATCACGAAGGACCACACGTTCGTGCAGACCCTCGTCGACGAGGGCAGGCTCACCCTCGAGGAGGCCGAGCAGCACCCGCAGCGGTCGGTCCTCATGCGGGTGCTCAGCGACGTCATCGACGACGTCGAGCCCGACCTGTCGATGCGCGAGGGCCGCCCGGGCGACCGGTACCTGCTCTGCTCGGACGGGCTGTCGGGCGTCGTCAGCCACGACACCCTGCACGACACCCTCGCCGCCGGCGCGGACCCGGCGACGACGTGCGAGGCGCTCGTCCAGCTCGCGCTGCGCGCCGGGGCGCCCGACAACGTGACGTGCATCGTCGCGGACGTCGTCGACGCCGCGACCGAGCCGCCCGTGACGAACCCCGCGGTCGTCGGCGCGGCCACGCTCAACCAGCGCGCCCGTGCCACCGTCGGGGCGCCGTCCGCCGCTGAGCGGGCGGCCGCGCTCACCGCGCCGGTGCCGATGAGCGTCGCCAGCGGCGACACCCAGCCGATCCCGCTCGCCGCGATGCGCGACGAGGTCCAGCTCATCGCCGAGCCGGAGAAGGCGCCGCGGCGCGGGCTGCGGCTCGTCGGCGTGCTCGTCGTCCTCGCGGTCGTCGTCGCCGGCGGGTACACCGCCTGGCGGTGGGTGCAGAGCCAGTACTTCGTCGGGCAGAGCGCCGGGGTCGTGGCCGTCTTCCAGGGCCTGCCCGAGGACGTCGGCCCGGTGAAGCTCTCGCACGTCGCCGGCACCGCGTCCGACATCCAGGTCGCGGACCTGCCCGAGTTCGACCGGCAGCGCGTGCAGTCCGGGATCGTCGCGGACACCGAGAGCCAGGCCTGGAAGATCGTCGACACCCTGTCGGCCCGGGCCGCGGCGTGCCGGGCCTCGCGCGCCGCCGCCGCGACGCCGTCCCCGACGGCCACCGCGTCGCCGTCCGCGACGCTCTCCCCGAGCGCCACCCCGACCGCGGGCTCGACGGCCGGCTCGACGGCCACCGCCCCTGCGGCGTCCCCGACGAAGAAGGCCGGTGCGACGACCACGTCGGCGGCGCCGACGCCGTCCCTCACCGAGACCGACCCCGTGACCCTGCCGAGCGCGTCCGCCGCGCCCACCGACGACGCCCCGCTCGGGTCGGACTGCGGGGCCGCCACGTCATGACCGACCGCCGCGTGCCGGGCGCCACCGCCCCCGCACCCCTCCTGGCCCACGGGGCCGGCCGGGGGGTGGGGTGATGGCTGTCGTCACGGCGGTCGAGACCCGGCCGCGGCGCAACGTCGAGCTCGTCCTGCTCGTGGTGTCCCTCGGCATCGCCGTCGGCGCCTACGTGCTCGTCGGCATCGCGGCCGAGGGCCGCGTGGAGGCCAACTGGACGTGGGTCGGCGGTGGGCTCGCGGTCCTCGTGCTCGGGGTGCACGCCGTCCTGCGCGTCGTCGCGCCCTACGCGGACCCGGTGATCCTGCCGATCACGACGGCGATCAACGGCCTCGGCCTCGTCGTCATCCACCGCCTGGACATCGCGGAGGAGACCAACCTCGCGACCCGGCAGCTGCTGTGGACCGCGATCGGGGTCGGCGCCGCGGTCGCCGTCCTGTGGCTCGTGCGCGACCACCGGATCCTCGCCCGCTACACCTGGACGGCGGCGCTCCTCGGTTTCGGGCTGCTGCTCCTGCCGCTGCTGCCCTTCATCGGGCGCAACATCCGCGGCGCCCGGATCTGGATCGGCCTCGGCCCGCTGTCGTTCCAGCCGGGCGAGATCGCGAAGATCCTCCTCGCGCTGTTCTTCGCCGGGTACCTCGTCACCGCGCGCGACTCGCTCGCCCTCGTCGGGCGGCGCTTCCTCGGCCTGCAGCTGCCGCGGGCCCGCGACCTCGGCCCGATCCTCGTCGCGTGGGTGCTGAGCCTCGGCGTCCTCGTCTTCGAGCGCGACCTCGGGACGTCGCTGCTCTTCTTCGGCCTCTTCGTCGCCGTGCTCTACGTCGCGACCGAGCGGACGAGCTGGATCGTCATCGGCATGAGCCTGTTCGTGGCGGGCGCCGTCCTCGCGTGGCGGATCTTCAGCCACGTGCAGCGCCGCGTCGACATCTGGCTCCACCCGTTCGAGCCGGGCACCTTCGAGAACGCCTTCCAGGTGGTCCAGGGGCTCTACGGGATGGCCAGCGGCGGGCTGCTCGGCACCGGGCTCGGCGAGGGCCGCCCCGACATCATCCCGTTCGCCGAGAGCGACTTCATCTTCACCGCGATCGGCGAGGAGCTCGGGCTCACCGGGATCTTCGCGCTGCTGCTGCTCTACCTGATCCTCGTCGAGCGCGGCCTGCGGACGGCGATCGGCGCCCGGGACGGCTTCGGCAAGCTGCTCGCGGCCGGCCTGTCGTTCACGATCGCGCTCCAGTGCTTCGTCGTCGCCGGCGGCGTCACCCGGGTCATCCCGCTGACCGGGCTCGTCATGCCGTTCCTCGCGTACGGCGGCTCGTCGCTGCTGTCGAACTGGATCGTCGTGGCGATCCTGCTGCGCATCTCGGACGCCGCGCGCCGGCCCGCCCCCGCGGAGGTGACCGGGTGAACGCCCCGCTGCGCCGGCTCGCGGTCGTCGTCGCGCTGCTCTTCGCGTCGCTGCTCATCAGCTCGACGTACGTCCAGTACGTCTCGGCGCCCTCGCTCAACGCGCGCACCGACAACCGCCGCACGCAGTTCAAGGAGTTCGGCCGCGACCGCGGGCCGATCCTCGTCGACGGCCGGCCGATCGCGCAGTCCGTCGAGGTCGACGACCCGTACACCTACCAGCGCAAGTACACCTCCGCGCAGATGTACAGCGCCGTGACGGGCTTCTACTCGATCGTCTACAAGCCGACCGGGATGGAGGGCGCGACCAACGACCTCCTCAACGGGACGGCGGACCAGCTCTTCTACCGCCGCCTCTCGGACCTCTTCACCGGTCGCGAGCCGCAGGGCGCCTCCGTCGAGCTGACGATCGACCCCAAGGTGCAGAAGGCCGCCTGGGACGCCCTCGGCAACCAGAAGGGCGCCGTCGTCGCGCTCGACCCGAAGACCGGCGCGATCCTCGCGATGGTCAGCAAGCCGGGCTACGACCCGAACGCGCTCGCGGGCCACGACGTCGCCAAGGTGACGAAGGCCTGGAACGGGCTGCTCGACGACCCGGACCGGCCGCTCGACAACCGCGCGATCGCTGGCCGGCTGTACCCGCCCGGCTCGGTGTTCAAGGTCGTCACCGCCGCCGCGGCGCTCTCGAGCGGTGACTACACGCCGGACACGCTCGTCGACGGCCCGGCCTCGCTCGACCTGCCGCAGACCTCGGCGTCGCTGCCGAACGACTTCTCGGGCGCGTGCGGGCCGAACGACAAGGTCAGCCTGCTGGACGCCCTGCGGATCTCGTGCAACACCGCGTTCGGCTCGATCGGCCTCGACATCGGGGACGACGCGATCCGTGCCCAGGCCGAGAAGTTCGGCTTCGGCAAGGCGCTCGACGTGCCCCTCACGGTGACGCCGAGCATCTTCCCGTCGGACCCGAACCCGCCGCAGACCGCGCAGTCCGCGATCGGCCAGTTCGACGTCCGGGTGAGCCCGCTGCAGATCGCCATGGTCAGCGCGGGCGTCGCCAACGGCGGGGTCGTCATGCGGCCGCAGCTCGTCAAGGACGTGCTGTCGGCGAACGGCGTGGACGTCATCCAGCGTCCGCAGCCGGAGCGTTTCTCGGATGCCGTCTCCGGCCAGGTGGCCGCCGACCTCACGCGGATGATGGTCGCGGTCGTCGACAACGGGACCGGCAAGCGAGCACAGATCCCGGGGGTGCAGGTCGCCGGTAAGACGGGGACCGCGCAGCAGGGCGAAGGCCGGCCGCCGAACGCGTGGTTCACCGCGTTCGCGCCGGCCGACGACCCGAAGGTGGCAATCGCGGTCGTCGTCGAGGACGGCGGGGCGTTGGGGGATGCGGCATCGGGCGGCAGAGTCGCTGCCCCGATCGCCAAGCAGGTGATCGAGGCGGTGCTGAACCGATGAAGCGTTCGTTCGGGAACATGAGGCTCGGTGGGCGGTACCGCCTGCAGGACCGCATCGCCTTCGGAGGCATGGGGGAGGTCTGGCGCGCCCTCGACGAGGTGCTCGGCCGCAAGGTCGCGGTGAAGATCCTTCGCCCCGAGCTCGCGTACGACGACAACTTCCGCCGCCGGTTCCGCGCCGAGGCGCGGACGGCGGGCGCACTGTCGCACCCCGGCATCGCCGCCGTCTACGACTACGGCGAGGGCCCGGTCGTCCCCGCGGACTCCGACGTCCGGGGCGGTCCGAGCACGCCCGGCCAGGGTGCGCTCACCGACGACGACGTCGCGTACCTCGTCATGGAACTCGTGCCGGGGGAGCCGCTGTCGACGATGCTCAGCCGCGGCGCGCTCGGCGTCGACGCGACGCTCGACATCGTCGCCCAGAGCGCGCGGGCGCTGCACGCCGCCCACGAGCGGGGCGTCGTCCACCGCGACGTGAAGCCGGCGAACCTGCTCGTCACGCCCGACGGCACGCTGAAGGTCACCGACTTCGGCATCGCCCGGCCGCGCGACCACGAGCCGCTGACGATGACCGGCCAGGTCATGGGGACGGCGCACTACCTCGCCCCCGAGCTCGCGCGCGGTCGCGAGGCGACGCCGCTGTCCGACGTCTACGCCCTCGGCGTCGTCATGTACGAGTGCCTCGCGGGACGCCGTCCGTTCGAGGGCGACAACCAGGTCGCCGTCGCCACCGCGCACCTCGCCGAACCGCCGCCGCCGCTGCCGGGCACCCTTCCGCAGGACGTCCGCGAGCTCGTCGACCTCGCGATGGAGAAGGACCCGGACAACCGCACCCAGTCGGCCGCCGAGTTCGCCCACGAGTGCGAGCTCGTGCTGCGCCGCCGGCGCCGTCCGCAGCGCCCGGCCTCGGAGGCCGCCGCCCGCACCGAGTCCATCCGGCGCGAGATCGACCTGCGGGACGCCGGCCAGCGCGCGGCCGGGCTGGCCGCCGGGACCGCCGTCGCCGGGTCCGCCGCGGCCGCGGCCGCTGCGGGGACCGAGCACCTGCCCGCCGGGACGCCGGACGGCCTCCAGCAGGCCACGCCGCCGGACGGCCCGACCGGGTACGACCAGGGCGGCGCCGGGTACACCGGCTCCGACGGCTACGGCTACCCCGGGGCGAACGGCTCCGACGGGTACCCGGGCAACGGCTACACGGGCAACGGGTACAACGGCGCGGGCTACGCCGGCAACGGCTACGGCGCGAACGGCTACGGCTACCCCGCCCAGGGCGAGCAGACGGTGTCGTACGGCGCCGACGGCTACCCGCGGCCGGCCGCCGGCCTCGCGACCGACGGGTACGGGCACGGCCCGGCGACCCCGGCCACACCGTCGCTCGGCCTGTCCCGGACGGGCGGGTCGCACCGCGGCCGGGACCGGCGGGTGCTGCCCTTCGCGCTGACCCCGGCGATGATCGCGCTGATCGTGCTCATCGCCGCGGTCGTCATCGGGCTCGTCGTCATGGCGGCGATCCTCTTCGGGGGCGGCAAGGACCCCTCGGCGGTGGTGCCGGTCACGACGCCGAGCGTCACGCCGAGCAACTCGCTGCCGGCATCGCCGACGCCCAGCGCGGACGAGTCCACGAGCGCCGGCCCGACGAAGACGACCCCCAAGACCCGCTCGACGAGCCGCTCGACGACCCGCTCCGCCACGACCACGCCGACGACGAGCCCGACGAGGTCGACGACCAGGACGCCGTCTTCGACGCCGACCAGCACGAAGCCGACCTCCAGCCCTCCGCCGACGACGACCACGCCGACCCCCACGGACACCGGGACGGCGACGACCAGCGCGCCCCCTGCCGGACCGGTCGTCGACCCGCTGGGCCTGCCCGGCCCGGACGGCGGGGCGAACCCGTGACCACGACAGGGCTCGCCGGGTGGCCGGCACAGGAGCAGACCGTGACCGACGCGAGACAGGGACAGAACCGGTGAACACCAGCCCCCGCGTACTGGGCAACCGTTACGAGGTCGGCGACCTGCTGGGCCGCGGCGGCATGGCCGAGGTCCACCTCGGCCGTGACACCCGCCTCGGCAGGACCGTCGCCATCAAGCTCCTGCGCACCGACCTCGCCCGGGACGCCACGTTCCAGGCCCGGTTCCGGCGCGAGGCGCAGTCGGCCGCGTCGCTGAACCACCCGGCGATCGTGTCGGTGTACGACACCGGCGAGGAGGTCGTCACCGAGTCCGGTGGCGGCGTCGTCCCGCTGCCGTACATCGTCATGGAGTACATCGAGGGCCGGACCCTGCGGGACATGCTCCGCGGCGGGCAGCCGCTCGAGGTCGGCCTCGCGATGGAGATCACCGCGGGCGTGCTCGCGGCCCTCGAGTACAGCCACAAGGCGGGCATCGTCCACCGGGACATCAAGCCGGCGAACGTCATGCTCACCCCGCGCGGCGACGTCAAGGTCATGGACTTCGGCATCGCGCGGGCCCTGGCCGACGCGTCCGCGACGATGACCCAGACCCAGGCGGTCATCGGCACCGCGCAGTACCTGTCGCCCGAGCAGGCCCGCGGCGAGACGGTCGACGCCCGCAGCGACCTGTACTCGGCCGGCTGCCTGCTCTACGAGCTGCTCACCGCGCGCCCGCCGTTCGTCGCGGACTCCCCGGTCGCCGTGGCCTACCAGCACGTCCGCGAGCCGGCGCAGCCGCCGAGCACCTTCAACCCGGCAATCCCGGAGACGGTGGACCGGATCGTCATGCACGCCCTCGAGAAGGACCGGGAGAGCCGGTACCAGAGCGCCGCG
>JACRAB010000049.1 GCA_016213575.1 Actinomycetota bacterium | reverse complement strand
GTCGCGAAGCACCTGTCCCCGCCCGGCCGGGACGGGATGTCGGCCGCGGTCCTCGACGAGCTCGCGACCCTCGTCGAGGCGGCGGGCGGCCGCACTCTCGGTTTGTTCTCCTCGCGGCGGGCCGCCGAGTACGCCGCCGAGGAGCTCCGCGAGCGGCTCGACGTCCCGATCCTGTGCCAGGGCGACGACGCGACCCCGACGCTCGTGCGCGCCTTCGCCCGCGACGCGCAGACGTGCCTGTTCGGCACCCTCTCGCTGTGGCAGGGCGTCGACGTCCCGGGCAGCGCCTGCCAGCTCGTCGTCATCGACCGGATCCCGTTCCCGCGCCCCGACGACCCGCTCGCCGCGGCCCGCAGCCAGGCCGTCGCGCGGGCCGGCGGCAACGGCTTCATGCAGGTCGCGGCGACCCACGCGGGGCTGCGGCTCGCGCAGGGCGTCGGCCGGCTCATCCGCACGTCCGCCGACCGCGGTGTCGTCGCCGTCCTCGACAGCCGGCTCGCGACCGCCCGGTACGGCGGGTTCCTCCGCGGCTCGCTGCCGCCGTTCTGGTCGACGACCGACCGGGACGTCGTCCTCAAGGCGCTCACCCGGATCGGCGAGACCGCCCCCGAGGTGCTGCCGGTCGCCGACCCGGTCGACCGCGCGCTCGCCGGGGGCAACGGCGCGAAGGCGCCGGCCCCGCCCTCGTCCCGGGCGGGGATCACCGCCGGCCGCGGCTGGACGCCGGAGGAGGACGCCGGCCTGCGCGCCGCCGTCGAGGCGGGCCGGCCGCTCGCCGTCCTCGCGGAGCGCTACGACTGCAGCCCGGAGCAGGTCGCGGCCCGGATGGCGGCCCTCGGGCTGGCCGTCGAGGTGCCGACCGAGGTCGACGTCGCTGCGGCCGCGCGGGCCGAGCAGCACGCGCCGGACGACGACGACGGCCTCATGCTGCTCACCTGACGGCCGTCCCGACCCGAGCCCGGAGGTGCCGCGTGCCGACGTGGGACGACGCAGCGCAGTGGTACGTCGACGGCGTCCGTGGCGCGGGCCGCGGGTTCAACGACCTCGCGGCCCGGGTGACCCTCGACCTGCTCGGCGGCCCGGACGGCGTCGCGGGCCGACGGGTGCTCGACCTCGGCTGCGGCGAGGGGCACGTCGCCCGCCGGCTCGCCCGGCTCGGCGCCCGGGTCGTCGCCGTCGAACCGACGGCGGCGCTGCTCGACGCGGCCCGGGCGGCCGAGCGCGCCGAGCCGCTCGGGATCGACTACCGCACCGGAGGCGCCGAGGACCTCGGCCCGGCCGGGCCGGGGCTCGCGGACGCCCGCCTCGACGCGGTCTGCGCCGTCCTCGTGCTGCACCACGTCGCCGACCTCGGCGCCGCGCTCGGGCACGTGCACCGGGTGCTGCGGCCCGGGGGAGCGCTCGTCGTCGTGCTCCCGCACCCGTGGACCGACCACGACGGTGCGCGCTGGGTGCCGGGGCCCGGCGGGGAACAGCGCGCGGTCGGCGCGTACCGCCGTGAGGGGTACTGGTCGTCCGGTCCGGCCGCCGGGGTCACGGGGCCTGCGCCGCTGACCTCGGTGCGCGAGATCGGCTGGTACCACAGGACTCTCGGCACCTGGCTCACCGTGCTCGGCCGCACCGGGCTCGTCGTGCACGAGGTGCGCGAGCCCGCGGGGGACGACGTCCCGGGGGCGGACCCGCGCTGGGCGGACGTGCCGCGCCTGCTCGCGCTGCGCGCCGTCCGGCGCTGACTCCTCAGAGCGAGAGCGCGGCGTCCGAGAGCGCGTCGACGGTCGCGGCGACCGCGGGCACCCGCATGAGGTCCGGTGTCGTCACCGTCGAGACGGTGCGCGGCGACGTGCCGCCGACGGCGCGGACGGCGACCCCCGGGTGCCGGGCCGCGGTGGGCAGCACGAGCCCGGGCAGCAGGGCGACCCCGAGGCCCGCCGCGACGAGCCCGAGCACGGCGACGTAGTCGTCCGTCGCGTAGGCGATCGACGGCGTGTAGCCGGCGGCGGCGCAGGCCTGGAGCAGGTGGCCGCGGCAGCGCGCGCACCCGGCGATCCACGTCTGCCCCGCGAGGTCGCGCAGGTGCAGCCTGCGGGACTCGGCGAGCGGGTGCCCGGCGGGGAGCGCCAGCACGGGCGGGTCCTCCAGCAGCAGGCGGACCTCGAGGCCGGCGAGGTCGTCCTCGCCGCGGCCGAGGTCGGTGCCGGGGTAGGAGAACGCGATGGCGACGTCGCACGCGCCGGCCCGCAGCCGCTGCAGCGACTCCGGCGGCTCGCACTCGTCGAGGCTCACCCGTAGGTCGGGGTGCTGCTCGCGCAGCGTCGCCAGCGCCGTCGGCACGAGCGTCGCGGACGACGAGGGGAACGCGAGCAGCCGGACCCGGCCACCGCGCAGGCCGGTGAGCGCGGCGACCTCGCTCGCGGCGGCGTCCAGCGCCGCGGTCACCGTGGCGCCGTGCCGGGCGAGGACCTGACCGGCCTCGGTGAGCCGCACACCGCGGCCGCGGCGCTCGAGCAGCGCCGTCCCGAGCCGCCGCTCGAGCCGCCGGACGTGCTGGCTCACGGCGGGCTGGCTGTACCCGAGCGCCGTCGCGGCCGCGGTGATCGTGCCCGCGTCGGCGATCGCGCGGACGATCCGCAGGGACTGGACGTCGAGGTCCTCGGGCATGGCCGGATGCTAGCGCGTCCATAACTGCTCGTTATGGCATGGGCCAGCATGTTGTCGTTGTGTGATGCGAGCTCGGAGGGAAGACTCGGCGCATGATCCTGCCGTCCGCCCCCTTCTCGTCGTCCGGTGCCGCGTCGTCCGTCGCCGCACCGTCGCCCGGTCCGGCGCTCGAGGCACTGCGGGCGTCCTTCGCGCCCGTCCCCGGCTACCTCAACGCGGCGACCCTCGGGCTGCCGCCGGCGCCGGTCGTCGCCGCGCTGCGTGCGGCGCTCGACGACTGGCAGGCCGGTCGCAGCGACGCTGCCGCGTTCGACGAGGACGTCCGCCGGGCACGTGCCGCGTACGCCCGGATCGCCGGTGCGGCGGTGCCGGACGTGGCGGTCGGCTCGCAGGCCAGCGTGCTCGTCGGGACCGTCGCGTCGTCCCTGCCGGACGGCGCCGAGGTGCTCACGGTGCACGGCGACTTCGCGTCGGTCGTCTTCCCGTTCCTCGTCCACGCCGACCGCGGCGTCACGGTGCGGCAGGTGCCGCTCGAGGCGCTGGCGGACGAGGTGCGTCCCGGGACGGCCGTCGTCGCGTACTCGCTCGTGCAGTCCGCCGACGGCCGGGTCGCGGACGCCGCCGCGGTCCGGGAGGCCGCCCGCGCCGTCGGGGCCAGGACGGTCTGCGACGTCACCCAGGCGGCCGGCTGGCTCCCGCTCGACACCGCGGCGGACGACGTCACCGTCTGCTCGGCGTACAAATGGCTGTGCTCGCCCCGCGGGACGGCCTTCCTCACGGTCCGACCGGAGGCGCGCGCGTGGCTGCGGCCGACCGCGGCCGGGTGGTACGCGGGCGAGGACGTGTGGTCCTCGACCTACGGGCCGGACATGACGCTCGCGTCCGACGCGCGGCGGTTCGACGTCTCACCGGCCTGGCACGCCTGGGTCGGCACCGCGGTCGCCCTCGAGCTGCTCGCCGCCGTGGGCACCGAGCAGGTCCGCGCGTGGGACGTGGCGCTCGCCGACGGCCTGCGGGCCCGGCTGGGGCTGGCCCCGGCCGGCAGTGCGATCGTCTCGCTGCCGGACCCGGACGGTGCGCGCCGTCGCGCGCTCGCCCTCGCCGGGTGCGCGGTCGCCGGCCGGGCGGGGCTGGTGCGGATGTCGTTCCACGTCTGGAACGACGAGGCGGACGTCGACCGGGCGGCCTGCGCCCTGCAGGCGGCCGGGCTCGGCTGAGCTCCGGACGCCGGCGGCGCGGCGGGCCGGCCGGTCAGCCGCCGACGGCCACCCGGACGGCGGTCGTCAGCTCGCCGTAGGTCGTCACGCCGTCGAAGAAGTCGTCCGGGAAGCGCACGTCGAGCGCCTCCTCGACGGCGACGAGCAGCTCGAACGCGCAGTCGTCGTCGAGGCCGAGGTCGCCGAGGGCGAGGTCCACGGTGAGCACCTCGGGGGCGAGGTCGAGATGTGCTGCGACGACGTGCCGGACGGTGCCGTCGAGGTCGGGTGCCTGCACGGGGGATCCTCCAGACCCGGGAACGGGACGTCGACTCGGCGGCCAGAGTAACCGCACCGGAGTGCCCTCTGCCGCCCGGCGCCCCAGATTGGTCGACATTCAGTCACAAGACCAATGCACTACGTGACCGATCGACGGGAGTTCACCCGTTCGTCGGGGCCGCCGAACCCGCCGGCGGCCCCGCTCCCGTGTCGCTCCCGTGTCGCTCCCGACCGGGTCAGATCCGCCGCAGGACCGCCGTGACCCGCCCGAGCACGGTCGCGTCGTCCCCGGGGATCGGCTGGTAGGCCGCGTTGTGCGGCATGAGCCAGACGTGCCCGTCCCGGCGCTTGAACGTCTTCACGGTCGCCTCGCCGTCGATCATCGCGGCGACGATGTCGCCGTTCTCGGCCACCGGCTGCTGCCGCACGACGACCCAGTCGCCGTCGCAGATCGCCGCGTCGACCATCGAGTCGCCGACGACCTTGAGCAGGAACAGCTGGCCGTCGCCGACGAGCTGGCGGGGGAGCGGGAAGACCTCCTCGACGGCCTGCTCGGCGAGGATCGGCCCGCCGGCCGCGATCCGGCCGACCACGGGGACGTACGACGGCGTCGGCCGGTCGTCGCCCGCACCGGTCACGTCGACGCCCGCGTCGTCGACGGCGACCGTGCCGGCCCCGGGGATCATGACCTCGATCGCCCGCGGCCGGTTCGGGTCCCGGCGCAGGAAGCCCTTGCGCTCGAGCGTCGTGAGCTGGTGGGCGACGCTGCTCGGGCTCGTGAGCCCGACCGCCTCGCCGATCTCCCGCATGCTCGGCGGGTACCCGCGCCGCTCGACGGAGTCGCGGATCGTCTCCAGGACGAGCCTCTGCCGGGACGTGAGTCCGTCGCCGCCGGCCGGGCCGTCCGGGAAGGCGTGCACCCGGGCTCCCGGCTCCTGCGTCGCGTCGGGCTCCGGTTGCTGGTCGCCGCGGCTCATGTGCGCCTCCTCCTCGGTGGGGTTGCCGGTCGTAACGATAGGGCCCGCCGCGACACGTTTCAAACACATGTTCGAACGTGTCTCGACTCTGTCGGTGCCCGGTGATAGAACCGTACAGACGTTCGATCGAACACGGGTTCGATCCTTCCCCCGCGTCGGAGGCTGACATGAGCACCTACGTTCTCGGCACCACCGCCGTTCTCGGCACCAGTGCGGTCGCCCGTACGGCGACCCGGCCGGCGGCCGCTCCCG
>JACRAB010000279.1 GCA_016213575.1 Actinomycetota bacterium | reverse complement strand
TCTCTGGATGTGACGGCTCACAAGCGACGCTCTGAGCACGAATTCCCGCTCGACAGAGCACGAACCTGTTACCGAAGTGTTACCGCCAACAATCTGCCCAGCCGGCAAATGTGAGGGCTAACATTCGGCAGGCGCCGAGCGCGTCAGCCCCTCTTCCAGAAGGCAGTCCGGCATCGAGGCCGGCGTGACCAGGAGGTTCCACAATGAAGGTGAAGCTCTTGTCGGGAGTCGCGACCGTGGCCGTCCTGGCCATGGCGTTGACGGGCTGCGGCGGCGGGTCCTCCAGCGGCGGCACGTCCGCCGGTGGTGCGTCCGACGGCGGGTCGGCCGCGGCCAAGACCATCAAGGTCGGGTTCGCCCAGACCGGCTCGGAGTCGGGCTGGCGGGCCGCCAACACCAAGTCGATGAAGGACGCCTTCTCGAAGGAGAAGGGCTTCGACCTCGTCTTCAACGCGGCGGACAACGACCCCGCCGCGCAGATCGCCGCCGTCCGCAGCTTCATCAGCCAGGGCGTCGACGCGATCGTCATCGCGCCGATCGTCTCGGACGGCTGGGACGACGTCCTCAAGGAGGCGCAGGCCGCGAAGATCCCGGTGATCCTCGAGGACCGCACGGTCAGTGCCTCGGAGGACCTCTACGCGGCGTGGGTCGGTGACGACTTCAAGAAGGAGGGCGAGACGGCCGGCAAGTGGGCCGCCGAGAACCTCGGTTCCACCGACACGAACATGGTCGTCCTCGAGGGCACGACCGGTTCCGCGCCCGCCAACGACCGCGCCGAGGGCTTCTCGTCCGCGATCGCCGGCACGAAGATCAAGACCGTCGCGAGCCAGACCGGCGACTTCACCCGCGACGGCGGCAAGAAGGTGATGGAGGGCTTCCTGCAGAAGTTCGGCGCCGACGGCATCGACCTGGTCTTCGCCCACAACGACGACATGGCGCTGGGCGCGATCGAGGCGATCGAGGCGGCCGGTGCGAAGCCGGGCGTCGACATCAAGATCGTGTCCATCGACGCGGTCAAGGACGGCATGCAGGCCCTCGCCGACGGCAAGATCAACTACATCGTCGAGTGCAACCCGCTGCTCGGCGACCAGGCGGCCGAGCTGGTGAAGAAGGTCCTCGCGGGGGAGACGGTCCCGAAGGAGACCTACGCCGTGGACGGGGCGTTCGACCAGGAGGCGGCCAAGGCCGCCCTCCCGACCCGGGCCTACTGACCCGATCGGACCGACCGTTCGAAAGGCCCGCCCGGCGCCGGCACACCGGCGCCGGGTGGGCCGCTCCACGACCAGCTGGAGGCTCCGCGCATGTCCCCGACGAACCCGCCGCTGCAGGCCCGGCCCACGCAGCGGGACACCGTGATCGAGATGAGCGGCATCACGGTGCAGTTCCCCGGCGTCCTCGCGCTCGACGGGGTCGACCTGCGGCTGCGGCGTGGCGAGGTGCACGCCCTGCTCGGCGAGAACGGGGCCGGGAAGTCCACCCTCGTCAAGGCGCTGACCGGCGTGCACGGCATCGACGGCGGCAGCATCGTGGTCGACGGGGTCGACCGGACGTTCTCCTCCACCGCGGACGCCGAGCGCGCCGGGATCGCCACGGTCTACCAGGAGGTCAACCTCTGCCCCAACCTGTCGGTGGGGGAGAACATCACCCTCGGGCACGAGCCACGCCGGCGCGGCGTCATCGACTGGCGCGGCGCCCACGAGGCCGCGGTCGGCCACCTGCGGCGCTTCGGGCTCGACCTCGACCCGCGGTCGCTGCTCGGCGGGCACCCGCTCGCCGTCCGCCAGCTCGTGGCGATCTGCCGGGCGATGGTGCTCGACGCGAACGTCCTCATCCTCGACGAGCCGACCTCGAGCCTGGACCGCGGTGAGGTGGAGCGGCTGTTCTCGGCCGTCCGCGACCTGCGCGACCAGGGCGTCGCCGTCGTCTTCATCAGCCACTTCCTCGACCAGGTCTACGAGATCTCCGACCGGATCACCGTGCTGCGCAACGGCCGGCTGGTCGGGGAGTACACGGTGGACGAGCTGCCCCGGGCCGAGCTCGTGAGCCGGATGATCGGTCGCGAGCTCGCCGAGCTCGAGGAGCTCGGCCGGACCGCGGCCAAGCCCGTGGACCGGACCGCGACGCCGGTGCTGCGCGCCTCCGGGCTCGGGCGGTCGAGGGTGATCGAGCCGGTCGACCTCGACGTCTACCCGGGCGAGGTCGTCGGGCTGGCCGGGCTGCTCGGCTCCGGCCGGACCGAGCTGGCCCGGCTGCTGGCCGGCGCGGACACCGCGGACGCCGGGACCGTCGAGATGCACGGACGTCCGGTCCGCCTGACCACCCCGCGGCGCGCGATCCGGCACGGCGTCGCGTTCTCCTCCGAGGACCGCCGCGGCGAGGGCGTCGTCGGCGACCTGACCGTCGCGGAGAACATCCTGCTCGGACTTCAGGCCCGTCGCGGCTGGCTGCGGCCGCTGCGCCGGGCCGAGCGCACGGCCGTCGTCGCCGAGTACATCGAGGCGCTCGGCGTCCGCCCGGCGAACCCCGACATGCTGGTGCGCAACCTGTCCGGCGGCAACCAGCAGAAGGTGCTGCTCGGCCGCTGGCTCGCGACCGCGCCTGAGCTGCTCATCCTCGACGAGCCGACCCGCGGCATCGACGTCGGCGCCAAGGCGGACATCCAGCGCAAGGTGGCCGACCTCGCCGAGCGCGGGCTGTCCGTGCTGTTCATCTCCTCCGAGCTCGAGGAGGTGCTTCGATTGGCGCAGCGCATCCTCATCATGCGCGACCGGCGCAGGATCGGCCTCGTCGAGTCCCGGGAGACGGACGTGGACGGCCTCGTCGCGGTGATGGCCCACACCGGGCGTCCGGCGACCGACACGAAGGAGGTCCGGTGATGGCCCGGGTCCTGGGGCACCGCCTGTTCTGGCCGGTGGCGGCGCTGCTCGCCCTGGTCGTGCTCAACGCCGCGGTGCGGCCCGGTTTCGTCCGGATCACCGTGCGCGACGGCCACCTCTACGGTGCGCTCGTCGACATCCTGCGGCAGAGCGCCCCGCTCATGATGGTCGCGCTCGGCATGACGCTGGTCATCGCGACCCGGGGCATCGACCTGTCGGTCGGTGCCGTGATGGCGGTCTCCGGAGCGGTCGCGCTCACCTTCATCGACCGGTCCGCCGACCCGGGCGCGCTCGGCACGGTGCTCGTCGCGATCGCCGCCGGGGTGGCGGTCGGCGTCGTCCTGGGGACGTGGAACGGCTTCCTGGTGACGGTGTTCGGCGTCCAGCCGATCGTCGCGACCCTCGTCCTGATGCTCGCCGGCCGCGGCGTCGCACTGCTCATCACCGGCGGTTTCATCACCACCGTGGTGAGTCCGCCGTACAAGTTCGTCGCGAGCGGCTTCCTGCTCGGGCTGCCGTTCGCGCTCTTCCTGTCCGCCGCGGCGATCGCGGTCGTCGCGATCGTCCAGCGGCGCACCGCCCTCGGCCTGCTCACCGAGGCGGTCGGGATCAACCCCGAGGCGAGCCGGCTGGCCGGGGTGCGCTCGCAGGGGATCGTCTTCACCGCCTACGTGGCCAGCGGCGCGCTCGCCGGTCTCGCCGGGATCCTCTACAGCTCCAACATCATGGCGGCCGACGCGAACGCCGCCGGCGAGTTCATCGAGCTGTACGCGATCCTCGCGGTCGTGCTCGGACGGACGTCGCTGCTCGGCGGCAAGTTCAGCATCGCCGGGACCGCGGTGGGCGTCCTCATCATCCAGACCCTGCAGTCCACGGTGCTCTTCCTCGGCGTCTCGTCGGCCCAGAGCCCGGTCTTCTTCGCGTTCGTCGTGGTCGTCGTCGTGGTCGTCCAGTCCCCGCAGCTGCACCGCCGGCTGAGCAGGCTGTCCGGTCGCCGCCGGGGCCGCACCGCGCCACCGGCCCAGCCCGCCACCCGTGACCTGGAGGTGTCCGCGTGACGATCCTCGAGACCGCAGCGCCCGCCCGCCCGGGCGGCGGTCTGAACCGGCTGCTCGACCGGCACGCCTCCGCGCTGCCGACCGCCGCGGCGGTCGTCATCCTCGCCGTGCTGCTCGGCGGTGCCCAGCTCTACTTCGGCAACTTCCTCACGCCGCGCAACCTGTCGGCGCTGCTGCTCGACCACGCCTACCTGGTCATCCTCGCGGTCGGCATGACGCTGGTCATCCTCACCGGCGGCATCGACCTGTCCGTCGGGTCCGTCCTGGCGTTCACCGGGATCCTCGGCGCGCGGATGCTGGCAGCCGGCTCCTCGCCCGTCGTCGTCGTCCTCGTCATGGTGCTGTCCGGCGCCGCGATCGGCCTGATGATCGGCGTCCTCGTCCAGTACTTCGACGTCCAGCCCTTCATCGCCTCGCTGGCCGGGCTGTTCCTCGCCCGCGGCCTGGCGTACGTGGTCAGCCTGCAGTCCATCAAGGTCAAGGAGCCCTCGATCCTCTGGCTGCAGTCGACCCGGATCCAGGTCGGTGACTGGTACGTCACGCCGACCGGGATCCTCGCCCTGGTGGTGCTGGCGATCGGCGCCTTCACGCTGGCCTGGACCCGCTTCGGCCGGACGGTCTACGCGATCGGCGGCGACGAGCAGTCGGCGCGCCTGATGGGCCTCGACGTGGCCCGGACCCGGGTGCTCGTCTACGTCGTCAGCGGGGTCTGCAGCGGCCTCGGCGGTCTCGTCCTCACCGCGTACTCCGGCGCCGGGTACCCGCGCAACGGCATCGGCACCGAGCTCGACGTCATCGCGGCCGTGGTCATCGGCGGCACGCTGCTCAGCGGCGGCGTCGGGTACGTCCTCGGCTCGCTGGTGGGGGTGCTGGTCTATGGCACCATCAAGACCATCATCTCGTTCAAGGGGGCCGAGCAAGCCTGGACCGAGATCACGATCGGGCTGCTCCTGCTGGTCTTCATCGTCGTCCAGCAGGTGATCGTCGTGCGATCGGCCCGACGACGCTAGACCGGGCCCGACCCGGACCGGCACGCGCGGCCGAGCCGCAGCCGCTGCTGGAGCTGCGCGGCGTCCGGGTCGAGCTCGGCGGCGACGCCGTCCTCGACGGCGTCGGGCTGCGGCTGCTCCCGGGCGAGATCCACTCCCTGATGGGGGAGAACGGCGCCGGCAAGTCGACCCTGGTCAAGGCGATCACCGGTGCGCTGCCGCTCGCCGCCGGGGTGATGACCCTCGACGGGACGCCGCGGACGTTCCGCAGCCCGGTCCAGGCGCAGCGGGCCGGCATCTCGTCGGTCTACCAGGAGATCGACCTGCTGCCGAACCTGTCGGTCGCGGAGAACATCTGCCTGGGAAGGGAGCCGCGGCGCTACGGCCTCGTCGACTGGAAGGGGATGCGCGAGCGGGCGCGCAGCGCCCTGGACAGCCTCGGGGTCGACCTCGACGTCACCTCCCAGCTCGGCATCCACTCGCTCGCCGTCCAGCAGCTGGTCGCGATCGCCCGCGCGGTCTCCACCGACGTCCGGGTGCTGGTGCTCGACGAGCCGACCTCGAGCCTGGACGCCGACGAGTGCGCCGAGCTGTTCCGGGTGGTCCGCCGGCTGCGCGACCGGGGCGCCGCGATCCTGTTCGTCTCGCACTTCCTGGACCAGGTCTACGAGCTGTGCGACCGGGTGACCGTGCTGCGCGACGGCCGGCTGGTCGGGGAGTACCTCACCCGCGAGCTGCTCCGGATCGACCTCGTCGCGGCGATGCTCGGCGACCGCCACATCCCGCGCCGGCTCGCCACCGGGCTGCGGGTCGCCGGCCCGAACGAGCCGCCCTACCTCAGCGCACGCGGCCTGACCGCGACCGGGATCCGGGGGGCCGACGTCGACCTGCTGCCGGGCGAGGTGCTCGGGGTCGCCGGGCTGCTCGGCTCCGGCCGGTCCGAGCTGGCCCGGGCCGTCACCGGCGTCGACCGGATCCAGGACGGCGTGCTGCGGGTCGAGGGCTCCGAGAGCTCGTTCTCCGGCCCGCGCGAGGCGATCCGGCTCGGGGTCGTCTACTCCTCGGAGAACCGCCGCACCGAGGGGATCATCAGCGAGCTCAGCGTGGCGGACAACATCACCCTCGCGCTGCAGGCCGAGCGCGGCGTGCTGCGCCGGCTGCCGGAGACGCGCCGGCGCGAGCTGGCCGCCAGCTGGGTCGAGGCGCTCGACATCCGGCCGGCCGACCTCGACCGGCCGGCAGGCACGCTGTCCGGCGGCAACCAGCAGAAGGTGCTGCTCGCCCGGATGCTCGCGCTCGCGCCGCGGGTGCTCGTCCTCGACGAGCCGACCCGCGGGATCGTCGTCGGCGCGACGCTCGAGGTGCAGAACCTCGTCCGCGAGCTCGCCGACAACGGGGTGGCGGTGATGTTCATCTCGGTCGAGCTCGACGAGGTGCTGCGGGTCGGCAACCGGGTCGTCGTCCTGCACAGTGGACGGGTGGTCGAGACACTGCCCGCGGAGGACCTGACGGTCGACTCGCTCACCGCGCTGGTCACCGGGGCCGACGGCGACGATGGCTGACCCGGGCGCGTCCGCCGGCCCGGGGCGCCGGGACCGGGACGCGAACATCTTCGACGTCGCGCGGCTCGCAGGCGTGTCGCACCAGACCGTCTCGCGGGTCATCAACGACCACCCGAGCGTCCGGCCGGCGACGCGGGCCCGCGTGCAGAAGGCCATCGCCCAGCTCCAGTACAGCCCCTCGCCGGCGGCCCGGGCGCTGGTCACCCGGCGCACCCGGACGATCGGGCTCGTCACGCCCGGGGTGTCCGACTACGGGCCGACGTCGATCGCCATGCACTTCAGCTTCGCGGCCCGTGCCGCGCGCTACCACGTGCAGTCGGTGAGCGCGCCCGACGACCCGCAGGCGGTCCGGGAGGTCATCGACGGGCTGCTGCGTCAGCGGGTCGACGGTCTCGTCCTCGTCGTGGCCGACGTCTCGGTGCTCGAGGCCGTCAAGGGCCTGGACCTGGCGGTCCCTCTCGTCGCCGCGGCGTCCACGGCCCGGCGCGGCCCGCTCGTGGTGTCGATCGACCAGTACCGCGGGGCACGGTCCGCCGTGCGTCACCTCGCCGAGCTCGGCTACGAACGGATCCTGCACCTGGCCGGCCCGCCCACGGCGCTGGACGCCATCGAGCGGGTCCGCGGCTGGCGGGACGAGCTCGCCTCCCGCCGCCTCGAGGTGGTCGAGCCCGAGCACGGCGACTGGAGCGCCGCGAGCGGGTACCGGCTGGGCCTGCAGCAGGCGCTCGGACCCGGGGACGCGGTCTTCGTGGGCAACGACCACATGGCCGTCGGGCTGCTCTCGGCGCTGCGGGAGCGCGGGCTCGCGGTCCCGGAGGACGTCGCGGTCGTCGGTTTCGACGACGTGC
Organism: Actinomycetota bacterium; assembly: GCA_016213575.1. Lineage (GTDB taxonomy): Bacteria > Actinomycetota > Actinomycetes > Actinomycetales > Kineosporiaceae > R-H-3. The sequence continues at coordinate 4,510 of JACRAB010000279.1, read as the reverse complement.
CCGAGGCCGGCTACCTGTACCCGGCCCTGACCACCGTGCGGCAGGACTTCGAGCAGCTGGGCCGGCTCATCATGCAGAAGGTCCTGCTCGCCGTCGAGGAGCCGCTCACGGCGACCGAGGACACGCCGATCCCGACCCGGCTCGTCCTGCGGGCGTCCACCCCGGCACCGGCGCGCGACGCGCGCTGACCCTCGTCGTCGCGTGCACCGCGCTCGTCAGTGCTCGCCCTTGATGACGAAGAAGGAACCGCGGATGGTGCCGGCGAGCGTGGACCGCTGGGTCGCGAACTTGAACCGGGACGCGAGCTCGTCCGGGACCGGCATGCCCTCGGAGAGCTTGAAGCCGACGGCGCGCTTCCCGCCCTCCTCGAGCCCGTACATGACGTTGACCGCCAGGCCCGACTCGTAGAAGACGTACGCGAAGCGGATGCCGCCGGTGACGAAGCCGCAGGCCTCGAGCGGGCGCGACGCGACGACGATGTCGCGTTCGGTCCCGAGGATGTTGTGCACCCAGGCGATCGTGTCCGCGGCGTCGGCCGCGGTCTCGACGGTGAAGACGTGGTCGTACTTGTTCTTGAAGTAGCGCGCCTCGTTGGCCCGCAGGCCCGCCAGCGCGTCGGCGACGGGGGAGGACTCCAGGCCGGTCGTGGAGACCGTCCGGAAGTCGACGACATGCGGCACAGGGACCTCCGACGTCCCAGCAGCGGTGCTGGGGCTCGTTCCGGCAGACGACGGCTCAGATGCTAGTGCGCCGCGGTCGCGGCATTCTCCGGCGGACCTGTGCATCCGCGCCTGCCGGGCCACCGGCCGTGGGATGCTTAACATCTCGCCCCACCGACTCCGAGGGCGCAGCGATCTGCGAGGTGCACGGGCGTGGACGCAACGGACAGCGGGCCCGACTTCCGGACGGTCTCCCGCGGCTACGACCGCGGTGAGGTCGACGCCGCGGTGGCCCGCCTGCAGGCGGCTGTCGCGGATGCCCGGGCCCGGGTCGAGGCGATCGACCACCGGGCGGACGGTCTCGCCGACCAGGTGGCCCAGGCGCGCGGCCAGGTGCTCGAGGTGCAGCGGGTCTCGCGCAGCAGCGGTCTCGGTGCCGGGGTCGACCGGCTGCTGCGGCTGACGCAGGAGCAGGCCTGGGACGTCGTCCAGCTGGCTGCCGCGGACGCCGCCCAGATCGAGGGGGACGCCGCCGTCCGGGCCCGCTCCCTGCGCGACACGGCACGGAGCGAGTCCGCGGACCTCAGGGTCGCCGCCCACCAGGAGGCCGAGCAGCTGCGCCGGTCCGCCGCCGAGCACGCCGAGCAGGTCGTCAGCGCCGCGAACCGGGAGGCGGCCGCACTCCTCGCGGGCGCCGAGCGGGACGCCACGGCGCTCCGGTCCGCGGCGGAGCAGGAGGCCGCCGCGCTGCGGACCGCGGTGAAGCGTGAGCTCGCGCCGCTGCGTGCCGCCGCCGAGCGGGAGGTCGCCGAGCTGCGGGCGGGAGCGCGCCGCGACGTCGACGCGCTCCGGGCAGCGGCCGTGGAGGAGGCCGCCGCGCTGCGCGCCGCCGCCAGGGCGCACCACGAGCAGACCCTCGCCGACGACGCGCGGAGAACCGCCGACCTGGAGGCCGACCTCGCCGCGCGGGAGGCGGAGGCCGACCGGCTGGCGCGCGAGCGCCAGGAGCAGTCCGTCGCCGGCACGACCCGGCAGCTGGCGGACGCGACGGCGCGCCGGGAGGCGGCCGAGCAGGAGGAGGCGACGGCGATCGCGCGGGCCGAGACGGCCCGCCGGGACGCCGAGGAGTACGCGACGACCCTCGTCGCGGACGCGCAGGCGACGGCGGACCGGACGCTCGCCGAGGCCCGGGCGCTCGCGGACCGGACGACGACCGAGGCCGACGCCGAGGCCGTGTCGGTCCGGGCCGCGGCCGCGGACGAGGTCGACGCGCTGGTCCGGCAGCGGGACGAGATCGCGACGCAGATCGACCAGCTGCGCGGGATCCTCGGGCCGGCCGCGGCGGTCGACGCGGACCAGGAGCAGGCGGCCTCCACGGCGTAGGCCGGGCCGCCGCGACGTCACCGGTCCAGCAGCCGGGCGAGCAGCCGGGGCTGCGCGAGCGCGGCGCAGTGCCCGGCGTCGAGCTCCTCCGGCACCGCGCCGAGCCGTTCCCGCACGACGCGGCGCAGGAAGGCCGCCGGGAAGAGCCGGTCGCGGGTGCACAGCACGAACCGGGTCGGGACGTCCGGCCAGGTGGCGAGCGGCCAGGGCCGTGCGCCGGCCGCGGGCGACGGATGCGCCCGCTCGCGCCCCAGCGCCTCGGTCGCCAGGGCGTCCGGGACGTCGTGGTGGTAGCAGACCCGCGGGTCCTCGTGACCGGTGAGGCCGCCGTCGGCCGCCGCCTGCGCACGTGCGGCGTCCCGGTAGCCGGTGGCGGCCCACCAGTCGTCAGGTCGTTCACCGGGGGCCGGCACCATCCCTGCGAGCAGCACCAGTCCGTGCACCGGCCGGGCGGCCGCCACGAGCGGTGCCGTGAACGCGCCGAAGGAGTGGCCGACGACGACCACGTCCTCGCGGTCGCGCAGCGCCGCCAGGACGACGTCGGCGTAGTCGCCGAGCGTCGCCGTCGGGGCGTCCGCCGGGAGGTCCGGGGCCACGGTGTCGTGCCCGAGCGCCCGCAGCTCGGCCTCGAGGAGGTGCCAGTCCCAGCCGCTGCCGCCGGCGCCGTGGACGAGCGCGAAGGTGGTCATGACCCGCCCCCTCCTCGTGTCGGCGGTCCTCGTCGAGGATCCGATCGTCGCCGCGCCCGCAGCGGCGGCATCTCGATCATCGCTGCCGGCCGGGCGGCCATTGCCGCGGAGCCGCCCTCCCGGCACGATCAGGGCACGCCTCGACGGTGAGGGAGGTGCCGGTGGCTGCCGCGACCCGCGTGCTCGTCGTGGACGACGACGAGCGGATCCGCACGCTCCTGTCCTGGAAGCTCGAGGCAGAGGGGTACACCGTGGTGTGCGCCGAGAACGGTGTCGCCGCGCTCGAGCGGCTGGCCCGGGAGCGGCCCGACCTCGTCGTCCTCGACCTGTCGATGCCCGGGGTGGGCGGGCTCGACGTGCTCCGGCGGGTCCGGGCGACGGGTGACGGGGCGCTGCCGGTCATCATCCTGTCCGGCCGCAGCGGCGAGGCGGACCGCATCGTCGGCCTCGACCTCGGCGCCGACGACTACCTCGTCAAGCCCTTCTCGCCCGCGGAGCTCGCCGCCCGTGTCCGGTCCGTGCTGCGCCGGGCTGCCCGGCCGGCCGGCCCGGAGGAACCGGCGCCCGACGGCCCCGCCGAGGGTCTGCGGGTGCACGCCGCGAGCCGCGAGGTCCTCGTCGACGGCCGTGCGGTCGAGCTCACCGCCCGGGAGTTCGACCTCCTCGCGTTCCTCGTCGCCCACCCGCGGCAGGTCTTCACCCGGGCGCAGCTGCTCACCCGGGTGTGGGCCAGCGACGCGGGGTGGCAGGGTGAGGCCACCGTCACCGAGCACGTGCACCGGATCCGGTCCAAGGTCGAGCCGGACCCGTCCCGGCCGCGCTGGCTGCGGACCGTCCGCGGCGTCGGCTACCGGCTGGAGCCCGGACCGTGACCTCGCCGACGGTCCCTCCCGTCGCGTCGCCCGGGCCCGCCGCGGGCGGCCTCGCCCGGGACGACACCCTGCGGCTGCTCGACTCACAGACGAGGGTCCTCGAGCTCATCGCCGGCGGCGCGCCGCTGGACGACGTCCTCTCGTCGGTCGTCACCGCCCTCGAAGGGCTGCTCGACTCCGCCCGCTGCTCGATCCTCCTGCTGGACAGCGGCACCGGGACGCTGCGGCACGGCGCCGCCCCGAGCCTTCCGGCGCAGTACGTCGCGGCCATCGACGGCCTCGGCATCGGCCCCGACGCCGGGTCCTGCGGGACCGCGGCGCACCTCGGGCGCCCGGTCGTCGCCGAGGACGTGCTGACCGACCCGCGCTGGCTGCGCTACCGCGAGGCGGCGCGTCCGCACGGGCTGCGCTCGTGCTGGTCGACACCGATCCGGGCCCGCTCCGGCATCGTCGGCACGTTCGCCGTCTACACCGGTCACCCGCACCGGCCGACGGCCCGCGAGGAGCTCCTCGTCGAGCGGCTCACCCACCTGGCGTCCGTCGCCATCGACCACGCCGGGCTCTTCGGAGCGCTCGCCGAGAGCGAGGAGCGCTTCCGGCACGCGTTCGAGGACAACGCGGTCGGGATGGCCCTCACCGACCTCGACGGCCGCTTCGTCAAGGTCAACGCGGCGCTCGCCCGGATGCTGGGGCGCAGCGAGAGCGCACTGCTCGGCACGGCGCTCGCGGACGTCGTCGCGCCCGTCCCTTCCGGCGACTGCGGTCCGCCGGCCGCGGTCGCCGGGATCGTCGCGGCCGCGACGCAGGAGAGCGCGCACCTCGAGGCGCTGGCCCGCCGTCCGGACGGGACGGTGCTGCGGCTGGCGGTAACGGCGTCCGCGGTGCGGGCGGCGGACGGCGCCCCGCG
>JACRAB010000278.1 GCA_016213575.1 Actinomycetota bacterium | reverse complement strand
CGCCGGTCCTCCAGGCTCACGTGACGCGTCACGTAGCCGAGCTTCTCGAGCTTCTCGAGCCGCTGGGACCCCCGGCCGGACGTGATGTGCGCCGACTGCATGAGCTCGCCCGCCGTCCGACGGTACGGCGGGCCGGAGCGGCGCAGCATCGCCAGGACGTCGAGGGTCACCGTGTCCGTGCCGAGCGCCTCGAGCCGCTCCTTGCGCTGGCGCTGCAGATGCCGGCCGATCCGCCAGACCCGCGAGACGATGCCGACCGAGCTCACGTCGATGTCGGGGCGCTCGCGGCGCCACGCCTCCTCGACCCGGTCGACCCGGTCGACGGTGGTCTCCCCGACGGGATCGCCCGACGCATCCTGCGCGTAACCTGCCACACCTGAGTATCTCACGCCTGAGTATCTGCGCATGCATGCGACCTGCGTCGCGTGACGCTCCCGCCGGGCCCGGGTCCGCGAAACCCTGGCGGCGTCGACGACGCCCGCTCCCCGGCCCGGGTCGAACCCTCAAGGCGCGCCGTCGGGAGACCGATCATCGACCATGCGGCCACTCGCCCGGTTGAAGCGCGCCTGGTCCGAGCCGTCCGGGTGGAACGTGGTCATCGTGACCGTGCAGGTGGTGGTCGTCAACGCGTCGATCTCGTGGGCCGTGTGCGCGTCCGTGTACCGGATCTTCGACATCACGTTCCCGGCCGGGGCCGCCCGCCACATCGCCTATCTCGCGCCGCTCGTGCTGCCGGCCGTGGTGGCCCCTCTGACGACGGTCCCCCGGCTACGCCTCTCGCACAAGCTGCACGAGTCGAACGAGCATCTGCGCCGCGAGGTCGAGCGGCGCGAGGCCTTGCAGCGCGACCTGCAGTACCAGGCGACGCACGATGCCCTGACCGCGGTGCTCAACCGTCGAGGGTTCATCGAGCAGGCGACGACCGCCCTGCAGCACGGCGGGGTCCTGGTCCTCGTGGACGTGGACAAGTTCAAGGCGGTCAACGACGTCCACGGGCACGCGGCAGGTGACCAGGTGCTGCAGGCCATCGCCCGGATCCTGCGGGAGGTCGGCGCGTCCGGACTCACCGGGCGACTGGGCGGCGACGAGTTCGTGGTCCTGCTCCCACCGGGCGACCTGTCCGCCGCCGAACGGATCCAGACCTGTCTGTCAGGCGTGCCCCTGGCGCTGCCCGATGGCCGGACCGTCGAGGTGTCCGCCTCCGTAGGGATCGCTCCCGTCGCCCCCGACGCGACGCTGGACACCGCTCTGGCCACCGTCGACGCGGGCATGTACGAGCGCAAGCGCGTCGGCCGCGAACCCTTGACCGCCGACGCCCATCGCGACCAGCAGCAGCACGGCTGACGCGGACCACGACCGAAAAGTCATGGTGTCCGGGCCGGCCCCGCGTGAGAGCCTGATCGTCCGGCGCCACGCGCGGCGCCTTCTCCACCTCGCGTGACGCCAGAAGGAACGATGACCGCTGCATCGAACGGTCCGCCACACGAGCGCCCTCGGCCCGAGGTCCCCACGGCGGACGGCGCAGTGCGCGGCACCGTCGAGTCGGGCGTCGCGGTGTTCCGCGGGATCCCTTACGCAGCACCGCCGGTCGGCAGCCGTCGCTTCGCCGCACCGCAGCCCGCGATGCGGTGGGACGGCGTCCGGCCGGCGACGGCGTACGGTCCGCCGCCGCCGCAGACCGACGTCCTCACCGAGAACGCGCCGGACGGCGGGACGGGCGGCGGGGCGGCGGACGACGACTGGCTCACCGTCAACGTCTGGTCCCCGGAGCCCGACCCGGCCGCGCGCCGGCCCGTGATGGTGTGGATCTACGGCGGCGGGTACGTCGTCGGGGCGTCGAGCCAGCCGGAGTACGACGGCGGCCGGCTCGCCCGCGACGGCGGTGTCGTCGTCGTGACCTTCAACTACCGGCTCGGGGCCGAGGGTTTCGCGCACCTCGAGGGAGCGCCCGCGAACCGCGGGCTGCTCGACCAGGTCGCCGCACTGGAGTGGGTCCGCGACAGCATCACTGCCTTCGGCGGCGACCCGGACCGGGTGACCGTCTTCGGCGAGTCCGCCGGTGCCGGATCCGTCGCCGCGCTGCTCGCGATGCCGCGGGCCGCCGGTCTGTTCCGCAGGGCCGTCGTCCAGAGCATGCCCGGCACGTTCTTCTCGCCCGCGCTCGCGGCCGACATCGCCGCGGCCTGCGCCGGCGAGCTGGGCCTGCGGGCCACCGTCGCCGACCTCGCCGCCGTCGACCCGGCGCTCCTCGCGCTCGCCGGCGACACCGTGGCCGGCTCAGCGGACCGCCCCGACCGGGTCGCCCGGTGGGGCCGGCCGGCGCTGCGGTCGATCGTGTTCGCGCCCGTCGTCGACGGCGACGTCCTGCCGACGACACCGTGGCAGGCCCTCGCGGCGGGAGCCGCCAAGGACGTCGACCTGCTCGCCGGCCACACCCGCGACGAGCACCGGCTCTTCGGCCTCATGTCCGGTCTGCTCGGCCAGGTCACCCCGGAGCAGGCCCAGGCGGCGTTGCAGGACTTCGCGCCCGGCCCGGACGGCGACCGCCGCTACCGCGCCGCCTACCCGGACGCCGGCCCGGACGCGCTCTACGAGCTGGTGCACTCGGACTGGCTGTTCCGGATGCCGACGCTCCGGCTCGCGCAGGAGCAGGTCACCGGGGGTGGCCGGGCGCACCTCTACGAGCTGGCCTGGACCGCCCCCGGGATGGGCGGCATGCTCGGCGCCTGCCACGGCCTCGACGTCCCGCTCGTGCTCGGCAACCTCACGAGCGGCCGGCCGGCACTGCTCATCGGCGACGGCCCCACCGCCGACGCGACGGCGCTGTCGGCTCTCATGCGCTCGGCCTGGACCGGGTTCGCGCGGACCGGCGACCCCGGCTGGCCGGCCTACGACCTCGACCGGCAGCGCACCCAGGTCTTCGACACCCGGTCGGTCGTCACGCCGTACCCGCAGGAACGGTCCCGGCGGATCTGGCAGGACCACACGTTCGCGCCCCTGCCGCTCGGTGGTGACCCGGGGCCGGGGGCACGAACGAACGTACCGACACTGCGACCCTGACCTCCCCGACCCTCGAAGTCCTCCGGAGCCCTCCACGACGGGCGGGCCATCCCGTGGTCGTACTGCGGATCCGTCCGCCGGACGATGCACCGCCGCGGGACCACCGGTTCTCTGGAAGCATGTCGACCTACTACTCGCAGGGCGTGCGTCGCCGGACCGTGGTGAACGGTAGCCTCGGGCTGCTCGCCACGGTGCTCGCCGGTTCGGTGGCCTTCCGCTTCACAGACCTGGGGCCCGTGCGCGAGGACTCCCCGGAAGAGGTCGGCACGACCGATGCCGCGGTGGACCCGGCGACCACGAGGACCCCGAACGGATGGCCGGTGCTCGAGGCGGGCGGGACCCGGACCGTGGAGGCCGCGGGCCGCTCCCTGATGCTCCGCCCGGGGCCCGCGGGTCTGGTCCTGGCCGCCTTCGTGCGGCGTTTCCACTCCGAGGTCGAGCCCGTCGACCGAGGCACCCTCGACGACTGGGCCTACGCCCGGAGGGCGGTCCGCGGCGCGAGCACCGTCTGGAGCGAGCACGCCGCCGGGACAGCGGTGGACCTCAACGCCACGACCCACGTGCGGGGGCGCAGCGGCACCTTCTCCCGCGCGGGCGAACGGTCGGTGCGCCGCCTGCTCGACGACTTCGACGACGTGGTCGGCTGGGGCGCGGACTTCGACACCCCGGACGAGATGCACTTCGAGATCGCCGTCGGCCCGGGGTCGAAGCGGCTGGAGCGCCTCGCGCGGCAGTTCGCCTGACCGGGCCGGCGACGCGTCCGGATCGAGGTCCACGTCGTCCTGCACGCCGGCGCACCGCGGGGCTAGCGTCGTCGGGTGCAGTCCACCCGAACGAGCCGCGTCGTCGCTGCACCGCCCGCCACGGTCTACCGGGCGCTGCTCGACCCCGCCGCGGTCGCCGCCTGGCGGGTGCCCGAAGGGATGTCGTCCGTCGTCCACGTGTTCGAGGCCCGCGAGGGCGGCGCGTTCCGGGTGTCGCTGACCTACGAGGCACCCGACGGCCGGGGCAAGTCCCACGACCGCACCGACACCTACGCCGGGCGGTTCGTGCGGCTCGTGCCCGACGCGCTCGTCGTCGAGGAGCTCGCGTTCGAGTCGCCCGACCCGGCGATGAGCGCCCCGATGACGATGACGACCACACTCTCCGCGACGGACGGCGGCACGCTCGTGACCGTCGTCCACGAGGGGCTGCCCGACGCCGTCCCGGCGGCCGACAACGAGCTCGGCACCCGGATGGCCCTGGACAACCTCGCCCGGCTCGTCGAGACCGGGCGCTAGCGGGCCCGTCCAGCCGTCCGCCCGCAGGCGCAGGAGCGCACCCGGAGGATTCAGCCGGGCGCCGGACCTGCCGACACACCAGGAGTGAACCGGGCGTGGCGGCGCTACCTGCTGGCCTGCGGCGTCGTCCTCGCGGGCTTCCTGCGGGTGCCCGACGGCGTGCCGCGGGACGCCGTGTACCTCGTCGTCGGCCTGACCTGCGTCGTCGCGATCCTCGTCGGCGTCCGGCGGCACCGCCCGGCCACGCCGTGGGCCTGGTGGCTCATGGCGGCCGGGATGGCGCTGTGGGTCGCGGGGGACGCCGTCTACTCCTGGTACGAGGACATCGCCCGCGTGGCGCCGTTCCCCTCCGCGGCCGACTACCTGTACCTGGCCGCCTACCCGCTCCTCGGCGGCGGCCTGGCCCGGCTCGCGTGGCAGCGGCGGCACGGTCGCGACCTCGCGGCGTCCGTCGACGCCGCGATCGTCACGCTCGCCTGCGGCCTGGTGTCCTGGGTCGTCCTCGCCGGGCCGGTGGCCCGCTCCGGGACGACGGGCGCCGAGCGGTTCTTCGGCGTCGCCTACCCGGCCACCGACATCGTGCTCCTCGCCGCGCTCACCTGGCTGCTGACCTCCGTCGGCCACCGCAGCACGTCGTTCCGGCTGCTCGCCTCGGCCGCCGGGGTGCTCGTCGTCAGCGACAGCATCTTCCTCCTCACCGAGGCCGGTGCCCTCAGCGACCCGCTCGGCGCCCTGGACCTCGGGTGGCTCTCGGCGTACGCGCTGTGGGGCGCCGCGGCCCTGCACCCGGGGATGAGCCGGCTCAGCGAGGCACCGGACGTCGCCGCGTCGTCGTTCACCCGCCGCCGGCTGCTCGCCCTCGGCGTCGCCGTCCTCGTGCCGCCGGCCACCCACGCCATCCAGCTCCTCACGTCCGAGACCCCCGACGGCTGGGCGTTCGTCGTCGTCTCCACGGTCATGTTCACCCTCGTCGTGCTGCGGATGGGGCTCGCGATCCGGGAGGTCCGCCGCTCGGAGACGGCGCGGAGCCGGCTCGCCGCGGACCTCGCGCACCAGGCCGCCCACGACTCGCTGACGTCCCTGACGAACCGGCCCCGGGTGCTCGAGCTGCTCGAGGCGGCGCTGCACCGGGCGCAGCGCAACGGCGGTCTCGTCGGGCTGCTCTTCATCGACCTCGACGACTTCAAGCGGGTCAACGACACGTACGGCCACGCGGCGGGCGACCACGTCCTGCGGGTCACCGCGGCCCGGATGCGCGAGGCGGTCCGGGCGGGCGACACGATCGGGCGGCTCGGCGGCGACGAGTTCGTCGTCGTCCTCGAGCAGGTGCCCGCCGAGACGGACGTCGTCCAGCTCGCCGACCGGCTCGTCACCGTCCTGCGCCAGCCGGTGCGGCTGCCGTCCGTGGCCCGCGAGGTGTCGATCGGCGCCAGCGTCGGCGTCGCGCTGAGCCGGGACGGCGGCACCGACGCGGTCGTCCTGCTGCACGACGCGGACGCCGCCGCGTACCGGGCCAAGCGCGCCGGCCGCGGCCGCTACGAGATCTTCGACGAGGCGCTGCGCCGGGAGATGCACGAGCGGGCCGCGCTCGAGACGGCGATCGAGGCCGGGCTCGACGAGGGCCAGTTCCTCCTGCACTACCAACCCGTCTTCGACGTCGCGACGGGCACGGCCACCGGCTACGAGGCGTTGCTGCGCTGGGCCCGGCCGGGGCACGGCATCGTCGCGCCGGCCGACTTCATCCCGCTCGCGGAGCAGTCCGCGCTCGTCTGCCGGCTCGGCCGGTGGGTGCTCCTCGAGGCGACGCAGCAGCTCGTCGCCTGGACGGCGCAGGACCCGGCGGCCTTCGGCGGGGTCTCGATCGCCGTCAACGTCTCCGGCCGCCACCTCTACGACGACTCGCTCGTCCGCGACGTCACCGACGCCCTCCTCGTCTCGGGGCTCGCGCCGGAGCGGCTCGTCCTGGAGATGACCGAGACGATCCTCGTCGACGGGCGCGCGGCGGCCGGCCGGCTGCAGGCGCTGCGCCGGCTCGGGGTGCGGATCAGCATCGACGACTTCGGCACCGGTTACACCTCGATCGGCCAGCTGCAGTCCCTGCACGCCGACGGGCTGAAGATCGACCGCAGCCTCGTCGAGTCGAGCACCCCCGGCAGCCGCGAGCTGGTCCGGCTGCTCGTGCACGCGGCGCACGCCTTCGGGCTCGAGGTCGTCGCCGAGGGCGTCGAGCACGAGAGCCAGCTCGAGCCGCTGCGCGCGGCCGGCTGCGACCGCGTGCAGGGCTTCCTGCTCGCCAGACCGCAGCCGGCACAGGCGTTCCAGACCCGGACGACGTCCGGCTGAGCGACGTCCCCGGTGCCGGCGGTCCGCCGTCCGTCAGCGGGTCGCGTTCTCCTGCCCCACGAAGCTGCTCAGCGCGCGGACGCTGTCCATGAACTGCGCGGGGAACACGATCGTCGAGTTCTTCTCCACCGCGATCTCGGAGAGGATCTGCAGGTTCCGCAGCTGCAGCGCGATGGGGTGCGCGGCGATGACGTCGGCCGCCTCGGCGAGCCGGCCCGCGCTGAGCGCCTCGCCCTCCGCGGCGATGATCTTCGCCCGCTTCTCCCGCTCGGCCTCGGCCTGCCGGGCCATCGCGCGCTGCATCGTCTGCGGCAGCTCGATGTCCTTGAGCTCGACGAACTCGACGAGGACCCCCCAGCGCTCGGTCGTACGGTCGAGCAGGTCCTTGATGGACTCGTTGATCTTCTCCGTCTCGCTGAGCACCTGGTCGAGCATCGACTGCCCGACGACGTTGCGGACCGTCGTCTGCGCGATCTGGTTGATCGCGGCGTGCACGTTCTCGATCTCGACGATCGACTTCACCGGGTCGACGCGGCGGTAGTAGGCGACCGCGGCGACGCCGATCGACACGTTGTCCCGCGTGATGATCTGCTGGGACTGGATCGGCATCGTCACCGTCCTCATGCCGACCTTCCGCATCCGGTCGACCAGCGGGATCATGAACCGCATCCCGGGCTCCCGCACCGCGTGCAGCTTCCCCAGCCGGAACACCACGCCGCGCTCGTACTGCCGCACCACGGCGATCCCCAGGTTCGGCACGACCACCATCTCCCTCGTCGCCGCCGCGTCGGGCGGCATCACGTCCAGGGTGCGACGGCGCCGACCCGGTGACCGGGGCGGAACGTCCCCGGCCGGACCGGGGTCCCGGTGCCCACGGACCTCGTCACGGGGTGGCGGACGACGCCCGCACCCCCGTCACCGCGAACGCCTCGACGGCCATGAGGTGCCCGCCGGTCGACACCGAGATCGTCCGCACCGCGCCGTCCGGCGCGGTGACCGGCACCCGGATCCGCCACGGGGTGTCCTCGCCGCCCGCCGGCACCGGCGCGGTCTCGACGAGCGGGTCGACGTCCGGCAGCGACCGGACGGCGACGACGAGGCTCTCGTCGACGCCGGTGATCCGGCCGCCCACGGTCATCGGGGAGGTCACGGTGCTGCCGTACCGCGGGGAGGTCAGCGAGAGCACCGTGTCCCGGGTCCCGACGACCTCCCACGGGGCGTCGGCCCCGGTCCCGAACCGGAGCAGGTGGACGACGCCGACGGTGACGTCACGGCCGCCCGGGTCGGCCCAGCCGACCCCGACGAGCGCGTCCGAGGCCGTCCCGGTCCGGGACGTCGCCCGGTCGATCTCCACGTACCCCAGGTAGCCGTGCGCGAAGGCGACGGCGGTCTCCCGCTCGGACCGGTGCCAGGGCTGGGTCCCGCCGGTGCGGTAGGCCTGCTGCCAGGCGAGCACCTGCCGGCCGGAGCCGAACGGCCACAGCGGCAGGGAGCCGTGACGCAGCACCGGGACGACGCTGCCCGACGACGAGGTCGGGGCGGGGGCCGTCGGGGAGGTCGTGCCGGTCGGGGCGGACGACGTCGACGAGGGTGCGGGCGGGGACGCCGTCGGCGCGGGGCCGGACGACGTCGGCGGCGCGGTCGTCCCGGGGGCTGCCGGGGAGCCGCTGCCGCACGCCGCGAGGGCCAGGGCGGACGCGACGGCGACGACCGCTGCCACGAGCCGGGAACGACCGGCGCGGGTGCGCATGGCGACCTCCACGGAGGCCCGCCGGGACACCCGGCAGGCGTCCGTTCCCAGTGTCCTGCGCCGCGGGGCGGCGGCGCGCACACCAACGTCCCTCACCGGTGCGGCCGGGCCGCCGGACGACGTGACACCGGGCCGGGCCCCGGGCAGGATGCGAGCCCCGACCGGACGGAGACGCCATGCCCTGCCAGCCCGCTCCCGGACGCCCGTCGTGACGGCCCGCCCGCCGGTCGTCGAGGCGTGGCACCGGGTCGTCGAGACCCGTGACCCGGCGCTGCTCGGGCCGCTCCTCGCCGACGGCTGCGTGTTCCGCTCCCCCGCCGTGCACGCACCGCAGGAGGGCAAACGGCTCACGCTCGCCTACCTGTCGGCCGCCCTCGTGGTGCTCGGTCCGACGCTGACGTACCACCGCGAGCTGTTCGGGGACGACTCGGCGGTGCTCGAGTTCACCGCGACGCTCGACGGGCTCGACGTGCACGGTGTCGACCTCGTCCGCTGGGACGCCGACGGGCAGATCGTCGACTTCACCGTCATGGTCCGGCCGCTGCGCGGGCTGGAGAAGCTCGTCGCGCTCATGCGGGCGCAGCTCGAGGGGCGTGGCTGACGAGGGACGGCCGCACGGAAACCCACCTGACGCCGTCCGCACCGGGCGGCAGGATGCCGGGATGACCGCCTACGTCTCGCACACGGCCATCGACGCCGCGAACGCCTACACGCTGTCCCTGTGGTGGGCCGAGGTGCTCGGCTACGCGGAGGACCCGGACGACCCGAACCTGCCCGAGCACGAGGAGTGCCTCATCCGGTCCGCGGACGGCGCCCACCGGCTGCTCTTCCTCACGGTCCCGGACGTCAAGCAGGTGAAGAACCGGATCCACCTCGACCTGCGCCCCGCCGAGGGCACCCGGGACGACGAGCTCGCCCGGCTGCTCGCGCACGGCGCCACCGAGGTCGCCGACCACCGGCGGCCGGACGGTTCGGGCTGGGTCGTGCTCGCCGACCCGGAGGGCAACGAGTTCTGCATCCTGCGGAGCACGGGCGAGGTCGCGGCCGGGCGTCAGCAGTCGGCCGGCCAGTAGGCCGCGGGGTCAGTACGCGGAGCGGTCGTCCCCGTCGGGCAGCGGCTCGGCGTCCCTGGACGACGACAGGCCGGCCGCCGTATCGAGGTCGCGCCAGGTGCGGCGCAGTGCGGCCCGGAGCAGCCCGGAGTCCTGTGCGACGGTGAGCATCCGGACGCCGCGCTGCGCCCAGTGCGCCGCTGTCGCGACGTCCGGGCAGTGCAGCCCGGCGACGATCCCGGCGGCGCCGCAGGCGGCCACGACCCGCTCGACCATGGCGCCGATCTCGGGCGACTCGCGGTACGTCGTCCGGCCGTGGCCCGTCGTCAGCGCGAGGTCGTTGGGGCCGACGTAGATCCCGTCGACGCCGGGCACCCGGGCGATCTCGTCGACGGCCGCGAGCCCGGCGGCGGTCTCGACCATGACGAGGCAGAGCACGCCGTCGTCCTGCGCCGACGGTGCGGGTGCGGCCCGGCCCGTGACGTCGCCCCAGAACGGCCCCCAGCTCCGCGAGCCGTTCGGCGGGAAGCGGCACGCCGCCGCGGCGGCCGCGGCCTCGGCCGGGCTGCTCACCATCGGGACGACGACGCCGGCGGCGCCCGAGTCGAGCGCCCGCATGATGCCAGCCGGCTCGTTCCACGGCACCCGCACGAGCGGCGCCCGGCCACCGGCCCGCATCGCCCCGAGGACGGTCGGAAGCGTTGCGAGAGAACCGAACCCGTGCTGCAGGTCGAGGCAGACGTAGTCGAACGGGCCGGTGCCGAGGAGCTCGGCGACGACGGGGTCGGCGAGGGCGCTCCACAGGCCGAACGCCGGCAGGTCGCGGGACCACAGGGCGCGCAGGCGCTCGGTATCGGTGCCGGGCAGGTCGGTCGCTCCCGTCACGGCAGCAGTCTCGGGTCGACGTGGATCTTCGGGCCGTCACCGGCACCGGCGGGCCGGTCGCCGGCGAGGACGGCGGCCACGGCGTCCAGGCCGACCGTCGCCGCGACGAGCGGCCTCGGGTCGACGGCGCCCCGGGCGTACGCCTCGATCGCGCCGGCCAGCCCGGGCGACGCCGACAGCACGCCGACGCAGGTGACGTCCTTGAGGGCCACGGTGCGGGTGTCGACGAGGCTCGGTGTGCCGGCGAGCCCGATGTAGACGACCCGCTTGCCCGGCTCGACGAGGTCGAGCGCCCGGGCCGGCAGGCCGGGGGCGTTCGAGCAGTCGACGACGGCGTCGAACGGCAGGTCGGGCAACGAGTCCCAGGTCCAGGTGTGCTCGAAGCCGAGGGTGCGGGCGAAGGCCAACGCCGCGTCGTCGAGCCCGACGAGGTGCACGTCGGCCTGCGCGGCGCGGGCGAACAGCGCGGTGAGCAGCCCGATCGCGCCCGGGCCGAGCACGAGCACCCGGTCACCCGGGTGCAGCGCAGCGCCCTGGGCGGCCCGCAGCGCGTTGCCGCCGGGCTCGACGAGCGCCCCGGCGACGACGTCGACGGCGGCCGGCAGCGCGTGCAGCGAGGTGACCGGGACGGCGACCTGCTCGGCGAGCGCACCGGGGCGGCCGCCCCGGATGCCGACCTCGGTGCGCTGCGCGCAGACGTGCTGGCGGCCCGAGGCGCAGCGCGCGCAGGCCCCGCAGCCGAGCATCGTGTCGCCGACGACCCGGCGGCCGGCCCAGGCCGGGTCGACCCCGGCGCCGACCGACGCGACGGTGCCGCACCACTCGTGGCCCAGCCGCATGGGGAACGCGGCGTGGCCGTCGTGCAGGTAGGCCATCTCGCCGGTGAAGAACTCGACGTCCGTGCCGCAGACCCCGACCCGCTCGACGTCGACGACGACCTCGCCGGGCGCGGCGACCGGTCGGGGGACCTCCTCGACCCCGGCCCGGCCGGGACCGGTGACGACGAACGCCCGCATCGGGCCGTCGTCCGGCGCCCCGCTCGGCATCGTGCCCGTCGTCACCGGGGCGGCAGCACGGTCTGGCGCTGGCTCCCGAGACCCTCGATGCCGAGCGTCATGACGTCGCCGGGGGCGAGGAAGGTCGGCGGCTTCATCCCGAGGCCGACGCCGGCCGGGGTGCCCGTGTTGATGAGGTCGCCGGGCTCGAGGACCATGAACTGGCTCAGGTGGTGGACCACGACGTACGGGTCGAAGATCATGTTCGCGGTCGTGCCGTCCTGCCGCCGGATGCCGTTGACCTCCAACCACATCGGCAGCGCGAGGACGTCGGGGATCTCGTCGGTCGTGACGAGCCACGGGCCGGCCGGGTTGAACGTCTCGGCCGACTTGCCCTTGGACCACTGGCCGCTGCGCTCCATCTGGAACGCGCGCTCGCTGACGTCGTTGACGACGCAGAAGCCGGCGATGACGTCGCGGGCCGCCTCCGGGGAGTCGAGATAGCTCGTGCGGGCGCCGATGACGATCCCGAGCTCGACCTCCCAGTCGGTCTTCGTCGAGCCGCGCGGGATCCGCACGTCGTCGTCCGGGCCGACGAGGGTGTTCGGGGACTTGGTGAAGAGCACCGGCTCGGCGGGCACGGTCGCGCCGGTCTCGGCGGCGTGGTCGCTGTAGTTGAGGCCGATGCAGAGGATCTGGTGCGGGCGGGCGATCGGCGCCCCGACCCGCTCCCCGGCGAACCGCTGGACCTGCCCCGAGGCCACCCGCTCCTCGACCGCGGCGCGGACCCGCTCGAGCCCGCCCGACCCGAAGAACGCCTCGCCGTACGTGTCGGTGATGTCCGAGACGTCGACGTACGTCGCGTCGTCCACGCGCACGACGGGCCGCTCGGCGCCGGCGGCACCGATCCGCATGAGCTTCATGAAGGTCCTCCGGGCTCGCTGAGGGGCAAGGGCTGGGTGCGGGGCACCGTCCAGGTGGTAGACACGCTAGTGGCCGAGGTCGCCCGCACCGGTGAGGGGTTCGCGTTGGACAGGACCGAGCACGGCACGGCGCTGCGCAGCGAGTCGCACAGCGGGTCGCGCAGCACTCTGAGGAGCGCGCAGTGGTACGCCGGGGACGACCGCAACGCCTACATCCACCGCGCGTGGATGCGCCGTGGTGTGCCGGGTGACGGGTTCGACCGGCCGCAGGTCGTCATCGCGAACACGGCGTCGGACCTGACGCCGTGCAACCGTCACCTCACCGAGGTGGCGGGGTCGGTGCGGGACGGCATCCTGGCCGCGGGCGGGACCCCGCTGGAGCTGCCCGTGGTCTCGCTCGGCGAGACCCAGGTCCGGCCGACGGCGATGCTCTGGCGGAACATGGCCGCGATGGCGATCGAGGAGATGCTCCGCGCCAACCCGGTCGACGCGGTCGTGCTGCTCGGCGGCTGCGACAAGACGATCCCCGCGCTGCTCATGGCCGCGGCGTCGGTCGACCTGCCCGCGGTCGTCGTCCCGGGCGGGCCGATGCTCACCGGCACGTTCCGCGGCACCCCGCTCGGCTGCGGCACCGACGTGTGGCGGCTGTCCGAGGAGGTCCGCGGCGGGACGCTGTCGAACGAGGCCTTCCAGCGCTCGGAGTCGGCGATGATCCGCTCCAAGGGGCACTGCAACACGATGGGCACGGCGTCGACGATGGGCCTGCTCGCCGAGGCCCTCGGCACCGTCCTGCCGGGCCTGGCCGGGACGCCCGCCCCGGACGCGCGCCTGCTCGAGGGCGCGCACGCCACCGGCCGGCTCGCCGTCGACCTGCTCGCCGCCGACCGGCGGCCGTCGACGTTCCTCACGAAGGCCTCGTTCCACAACGCGATCGTCACCCTGGCCGCGATCGGCGGCTCCACGAACGCCGTCGTCCACCTGCTCGCGATCGCGGGCCGGCTCGGGATCGACCTGACCCTGGACGACTTCGACCGGATCGGGTCCCGGGTGCCGGTCCTGGTGGACCTGCAGCCCGCGGGCCGGTTCCTCATGGACGACCTCTACCGGGCCGGCGGCCTGCACGCCGTGCTGCGCGAGGTCGCCGACCTGCTCGACCCGACCGCGGTGACGGTCAGCGGGCGCACCCTCGTCGACCACCTCGGCGACGGCACGCCCGACGACGCGCAGGTCTGGGACCGCGAGGTGATCCGCCCCCGCGCGGCACCGCTGCTCGCCGAGGGCGGGATCGCCGTCCTGCGCGGCAACCTCGCCCCCGACGGCGCGATCATCAAGCCCGCCGCGGCCTCGCCCGGGCTGCTCACCCACCGCGGCCCCGCGGTCGTCTTCGACTCGATCGAGGACTTCCACGCCCGGATCGACGACCCGGACCTCGACGTCACCGCCGACTCCGTCCTCGTGCTGCGCGGCTGCGGCCCGAAGGGCTACCCGGGCAT
>JACRAB010000271.1 GCA_016213575.1 Actinomycetota bacterium | reverse complement strand
TGACCGGGCCTCAGCGCGGCGCCTCGGCGGCGTCCGGCGCCGGCGGGCGGCAGAGCACCCCGCGGACGGCGCCGGCCGGGCCGGCCGTGAGCGTCCAGTCGCCCGCGCACCCCGGCACGAGGACGGCGTCCCCGCGCGTCACGGCGAGACCGCCGCCGTCCGTCGTGTCGACCCGGCCGGCGCCGTCGAGGACGAGCAGCACCGCGAGGCCCGCCGGGACGTCGACGCCGCCGTCGCCCTCCGGGCCCCCCGGCGCGTCGACGGGGTGCGCGCGGGCGTAGGGCTCGGCGTCCGCCGGGAGCGCGGCGACGAGCGGCGAGACCGCCCGGCCCGCGGCGTCGACGAGGCTCTCGGCCGGGACGAGGTGGCGCTCGAGGTCCGCCGACGTCCACGGCGTGAGGTCGAGGGCCTGCAGCGCGAGGTCGAACCCGAGGCCGAGGTGGCCGTCCCGGTCGCCGTCCACCGCGAAGCCGTCCCACTCGAGGAGGATCGACAGGTCCGTCGGCTCCTGGACCTCGACGATGAGCACACCCTCGCCGATGAAGTGCGGTGTCCCGGACGGCACGAGGACGCCGTCCCCGGCCCGGACCCGGCGCGTCACGCAGAGGTCGACGAGCGCGGCGCTGTCGTGCGCCGACACCAGGCCCGCGACCTCCTCGGGGCTCACCGCCCGGCGGAAGCCGAGCCCGACGACCGCGCCCGGGTCGGCCTCGACGACGACCCAGGCCTCGGTCTTGCCGTGCGCCAGGCCGAGGTGCTCACGCGCGAAGGCCCGCTGCGGGTGCACGTGGACGGGCAGCCGCTGGCCGGGGTCGAGCAGCTTGACGAGGATCTCGACGTTGTCGCCGCCGTAGCGCCGCACGTGGTCCTGGCCGAGCCAGGCGACCGGGTCGGCGAGCACCCGCTCGCGCAGGAACGACCCGTCGGGCAGCCGGGACAGGCCCTGCTCGGTCTCGCCGAAGCGGGTCGTCGCGCTGCCCACCCACTCCTCGGGCCGCTGCGGGCCCCCCGGACCGCCGCGCAGGGCGCCGATGCGGTCGCCCCCGCGGTAGAAGTGGTCGAACTGGTTGGGCGGGAGCAGCAGCGGTGCAGGGCGCATGGCGGTCCTTCCTGGACGGCGGGACGACGCGGCGGCGCGGCGCCCGACCGGAGGGCGCGCCCGGTCGCGCCGCATGGCATCGTGACCGTTCGCACCCGCCCGACGTCGCGCGAGCCGAGGAGAAGGATGGCACCGACCCCTGTCGAGGACGCCGGGACCTCCCGACCGGGCCGCCCGACGGCCCTCCGGCGGACCGGCCCGCAGACGGTCTTCGGCCGGCCGGCCGGGCCCGGGCTGCGGGCCTGGCTCGGCCACCCGGAGCAGGTGACCGGCGTCGAGCTCGTCGAGGTGGCGGACGGCGACGCCCGGGGTGTCCGGCTCGTCCGGCTGCGGTCGGGCGAGATCGAGGTGGACCTCGCCGTCGACCGCGCGCTCGACGTCGTCCGGGCGAGCGTGCGCGGCGTCCCGGTCGGGTGGCTCTCCCCGGCCGGCCTGCGGCACCCCGCGTTCGCCGAGCCGGCCGGCTGGGGCCCGATGCGGACCTTCACCGGCGGCCTCGTGCAGACGTGCGGCCTCGACCACGTCCACGGGCCGACGTCCGAGCCGCACCGGTTCGGCCACCCCGGCATCACGACGACCGACCACCCCATGCACGGCCGGGTCGCGGCATTGCCCGCCCGGCTGACCCGGCTCGGCCACGAGCGGGTGCCGGACGCGCAGGCGCCGGACGGCGTCCGCGAGGTGCTCGTCGTCGAGGGCGAGGTCCGGCAGGCCGCGCCGTTCGCCGAGCAGCTCGTGCTGACCCGCCGGGTCGAGGTCGAGGTCGGCGGCCGGACCGTGCGGATCGTCGACCGGGTGCGCAACGACGGCTTCGTCCCGACCCCGCTGGCGGTGCTCTACCACGTCAACGTCGGATGGCCGGTGCTCTCCCCCGCGGCCCGGATCCGCTCGACGACCGGCGCCCCGACCGCCACCGGCGGGGACGTCGCGGGCAAGCGTCGGGACGCGGTCGGTGCCCCCGAACCCGCTGGGGTGGAAGGGGTCTGGGAGCTGCCCGCGCACCCGGACGCCGACGGGACGGCCCATGCCGCGGTGCTCACCGACGACGTCGGGGACGGCCGCGCCGCCGGCCTGCTCGTGTCGTGGGACGTCACCCGGATGCCCTGGATGATCGAGTGGATGATGCCCGCCGAGGGCATGTACGTCGTCGGGCTCGAGCCCTCGACCGTCGGGTTCGGCGGGGTCGCCGCGGCCGAGGCCGCCGGGACGGCCCGGGTGCTGCACCACGGCGAGGAGGCGCTCCTCGGCGTCGACCTCACCCTCCTGCACGGCGCGGACGACGTCGCCGCCGCAGGTGGGCTCTTCGTCTGACCTGTGGACGACCAGACCTGTGGATACTCAGGAGGGGGTTGTCGGGCCGCGCCGGTAGCGTCGTCGCATCATGAGTGCCACCCTCCTCGCCCGAGACCTCGCCGCCGGCCACGGTGACCGCACGCTCTTCTCCGGCCTCGACCTCGTCGTCGCGCCCGGGGACGTCGTCGGTCTCGTCGGTGCCAACGGCGCCGGCAAGTCGACCCTGCTGCGGCTGCTCGCCGGTCTCGGCGTGCCCGAGCAGGGCACCGTCACCCTCTCGCCCGCGTCGGCGACCGTCGGGCTGCTCCCGCAGGAGCCCGAGCGGCGGCCCGGCGAGAGCGTCGCGGAGTTCCTCGCGCGGCGCACCGGGGTCCCCGCCGCGCAGCCCGCCCTCGCCCGGGCCTCCGCGGCGCCCGCCGTCGGCAGCCCGGACGACGGCGTCCCCGCGGACGACGCGTACGCGCTCGCGCTCGAGCACTGGCTCGCGCTCGGCGCCGCGGACCTCGAGGAGCGCGCCGGCGAGGTGTGCGCCGACGTCGGCCTCGGGGTCGACCTCGCGACCCCGATGACGGCGCTCTCGGGCGGCCAGGCGGCCCGGGCGAGCCTGGCCTCGCTGCTGCTGTCGCGGTACGACGTCTTCCTCCTCGACGAGCCGACGAACGACCTCGACCTCGACGGCCTCGACCGGCTGGAGCGGTTCGTCACGGGGCTGCGCGCCGGGGTCGTCCTCGTGAGCCACGACCGGGAGTTCCTCATGCGCACGGTGAACCGGGTCGTCGAGCTCGACCTCGCGCAGCAGCAGGTCCGGGTCGTCGGCGGCGGCTACGCCGCCTACCTCGAGGAGCGCGAGATCGCCCGCAGGCACGCGCGCGAGGAGTACGAGGAGTACGCCGGCCGGGTCTCCGACCTCGGCGAGCGGGCCCGGATGCAGCGGGCGTGGATGGAGAAGGGCGTCAAGAACGCCCGCCGCAAGGCGCCGGACAACGACAAGATCGGCCGCAAGTTCCGCACCGAGGCCACCGAGAAGCAGGCCGCGAAGGCCCGCCAGACCGAGCGGCTCATCGAGCGGCTCGACGTCGTCGAGGAGCCGCGCAAGGAGTGGAAGCTCCAGATGGAGATCGCGGTCGCGCCGCGTGCGGGCGCGGTCGTCGCGACCCTGCGGGACGTCGTCGTCCGGCGGGGCGGGTTCACCCTCGGGCCCGTGACGCTCCAGGTCGACTGGGCGGACCGGGTCGCCATCACCGGACCGAACGGGTCCGGCAAGTCGACGCTGCTCGCCGTGATGCTCGGCCGCCTCGCGGCCGACGAGGGCCCCGCCGCCCTCGGGCCGGGCGTCGTCGTCGGCGAGGTGGACCAGGCCCGCTCGCTGTTCGCCGGCGAGGTGCCGCTCATGCGCGCCTTCGCCGACCAGGTGCCGGACTGGCCGGACGCCGAGGTGCGCACCCTGCTCGCGAAGTACGGCCTCAAGGCCGACCACGTCATGCGCGCCGCCGCCAGCCTGTCCCCCGGCGAGCGCACCCGTGCGGCGCTCGCGCTGCTCCAGGCCCGGGGGGTCAACCTGCTCGTGCTCGACGAACCGACGAACCACCTCGACCTGCCGGCCATCGAGCAGCTCGAGCAGGCGCTCGACTCCTACCCGGGCACGCTGCTGCTCGTGAGCCACGACCGGCGCCTGCTCGACGAGGTGCACGTGACGCGACGGTTCGCCGTCGACGCCGGCCGGGTCTCGCAGGTGCAGGCATGACGCCCGTCGGCACGGCCGCCCCCGGCGACCTCGACGCGCTCCACGACGAGGCCCGGACGGCGCTGCGCCGGCTCGTCAGGCGCGACGACGTCGACTTCCGCGACGGCCAGTGGGACGCCATCGCCGACCTCGTCGCCCACCACCGGCGGGTGCTCGTCGTCCAGCGGACCGGCTGGGGCAAGTCGGCGGTGTACTTCGTCGCGACGGCCCTGCTGCGCGCCCGCGGCAGCGGCCCGACGCTCATCGTGTCGCCGCTGCTGGCCCTCATGCGCGACCAGGTCGCGGCCGCCGCCCGGGCCGGGGTCCGCGCGGTGACGATGAACAGCGCCAACGCCCACGAGTGGGGCGAGGTCACCGCCGCGCTCGCGGACGACACCGTCGACGTCCTCCTCGTGAGCCCGGAGCGGCTCAACAACCCGCGCTTCCGCGAGGAGCTGCTGCCCGGTCTCGCGGCCCGGTCCGGGCTGCTCGTCGTCGACGAGGCGCACTGCATCAGCGACTGGGGTCACGACTTCCGCCCGGACTACCGGCGGATCCGCGACCTGCTCGCCGAGCTCCCGACGGGCCCCCCGGTGCGCGCGACGACGGCGACGGCGAACGCCCGCGTCGTCGAGGACGTCGCCGAGCAGCTCGCGGTCTCCCGGCACGGCGTGGTCCGGGCCGACGCCCCGGCCCGGGAGCTCGCCGACGGCGGCGGCTACGCCGTCCGGACGCTGCGCGGGCCGCTGGCCCGGGAGAGCCTGCGGCTCGGGGTGCTGCCGCTGCCGAGCGCCGAGGAGCGGCTCGCCTGGCTCGCCGCGCACCTGCCCGACCTGCCGGGCAGCGGGATCGTCTACGCGCTCACGGTGTCCGGCGCCGAGGACGCCGCCTCGCTGCTGTCCGCCGCGGGGCACCGGGTGCTCGCCTACACCGGCCGCACGGACACCGCCGAGCGCGAGCACGCGGAGGACCTGCTGCGCCGCAACGAGGTGAAGGCACTCGTCGCGACGAGCGCGCTCGGGATGGGCTTCGACAAGCCCGACCTCGGCTTCGTCGTCCACCTCGGGGCGCCGTCCTCCCCCGTCGCGTACTACCAGCAGGTCGGCCGCGCCGGGCGCGCGACCGAGCGGGCCGACGTCCTGCTGCTCCCCGGGCCGGAGGACCGTGACATCTGGCGGTACTTCGCGACGTCGTCGATGCCGCGCGAGGACCAGGCGTCGGCCGTCCTCGCGGCGCTCGCCTCGGCCCGCCGGCCGATGTCGACGGCGGCCCTGGAGACCGTGACCGACGTCCGCCGCACGAAGCTCGAGCTGCTGCTCAAGGTGCTCGACGTGGACGGCGCGGTGAACCGGGTGCAGGGCGGCTGGGTCTCGACCGGGCAGCCGTGGGTGTTCGACGCCGAGCGCTACGGCCGGGTCGCGCAGGCCCGGGAGCGCGAGGCCGCCTCGATGCTCGCGTACGAGCGGTCGTCGGGCTGCCGGATGCGCTTCCTCGCCGAGGCCCTCGACGACCCGGCAGCTGCCGACTGCGGCAAGTGCGACCGCTGCGTCATCAACGCCGGCGGGGTCGCGTGGTTCCCGTCGGACGTGCCGGACGTCGCCCGGTCGGCCGCCCGGGACAGGCTGCGGCACGTCGGCGTCGAGGTGGCACCGCGCGCGCAGTGGCCGTCCGGCATGGACCGGCTCGGGGTGAGCGCGAGCGGCAAGATCCCCGAGGCCGAGCGGGTCGGCGAGGGCCGGGTCGTCGCCCGGCTCACCGACCTCGGCTGGGGCAACCGGCTGCGGGCGCTCCTCGACCCGAACGCACCGGACGCCCCCGCGGACGAGGCGCTGCTCGGGGCCTGCATCGAGGTGCTCAAGGGCTGGGGGTGGTCCCGGCGGCCGGTCGCCGTCGCCGCGGTGCCGAGCCGGCGGCGTCCCCAGCTCGTCGCCTCCGTCGCCCGGCACCTCGCCGAGCGCGGCCGGCTCGAGTGGCTCGGGCCGCTCGCGTTCGCCTTCGACGGGCCCACCGGGGAGCCCGGCGGCAACAGCGCGTTCCGGCTCGCCGGGGTCTGGGACCAGTTCGTCGCCCCGGCCGCGATGCAGGAGGCGCTCGCGCGGCTCGACGGCCCCGTCCTGCTCGTCGACGACCTCGTCGACTCGCGCTGGACCCTCACCGTCGCGGGCCGGGCCCTGCGGGTCGCCGGTGCCGGCGAGGTGCTCCCGTTCGCCCTGGCGAGCGTGGGGTGACACGGTGACCGGGATGCTGCTCGCCGAGGTCGCCGCGGCCTCAGAGGCCGTCGCCGCCGTCAGCGGCAAGAAGGCCAAGGTCGAGCTGCTCGCCGGGGCGCTGCGCGCGGCGAGCGCGGTGGAGCTCCCGTCGGTGGCGGCGTGGCTGTCGGGGCAGACCCGGCAGCGCCGGCTCGGTGTCGGGTGGGCGGCCGTCTCGGCGCTGCTCGACGGCGGCCCCCCGGAGCCGGCGGCGGCGACGCTCACCGTCGAGGGAGTCGAACGCGCCTTCGAGGCGCTCCAGGACGCCGGCGGCGCCGGGTCGCAGGCGGCCCGGGCGGCGCTCCTGCGCGACCTCGTGCTCGCCGCCACCGGCCCGGAGCGCCGGCTGCTCGCCGGGCTCGTCACCGGCGAGCTACGGCAGGGCGCCCAGGCCGGGCTCCTCCTCGACGCCGTCGCGCTCGCCGCCGCCGTCCCGGCGGCCGCGGTCCGCCGCGCGGTGACCCTCACCGGCGACCCGGCGGCCGTCGCGGTCGCCGCCCTCGACGGCGGCGGGCCGGCACTGGCGGCCTTCGGGCTACGGGTCGGGACGGCGCTCTCCCCCATGCTCGCGGCCTCCGCGCCGAGCCTGACCGAGGCGTTCGCGAAGACCGGGCCGGCCGGGGTGGAGTGGAAGCTCGACGGGGTGCGGGTCCAGGTGCACCGCGACGGGGACGACGTCGCGGTCTTCACCCGAACCCTCGACGACGTGACGGCCCGGTTGCCCGGGCTCGTCGCGGAGGCCCGCACCTGGCCGGCGAGGCGGTTCGTCGTCGACGGCGAGGTGATCGCGCTGCGCCCGGACGGGCGGCCCGAGCCGTTCCAGGTGACGTCGTCCCTCGTGGCCCGGCACACCCGGGACGACGCCGAGCGGCCGCTCACGACCGTGCTCTTCGACGCCCTGCACGTCGACGGCACGGACCTGCTCGACGCGGACGGCCCGACCCGGCGCGCGGCCCTGGCCACGGTCGCCCCGGCGGGCCTGCTCGTCCCCCGGCACGTCGTCGAGGACGCCGCCGACCCGGGCGAGGCCGCCGCGGCCGAGGCGTTCGCCGCCGACGCGCTGGCCCGCGGGCACGAGGGCGTCGTCGTCAAGGCACTCGCCGGCGCCTACGCGATGGGGCGGCGGGGCGCGGGCTGGGTCAAGGTCAAGCCGCGGATCACCCTCGACCTCGTCGTCCTCGCCGCGGAGTGGGGGCACGGGCGCCGCACCGGGCTGCTCTCGAACCTGCACCTGGGGGCCCGCGACCCCGGCGGCCGGTTCGGCCCGGCCGGCGGCTTCGTCATGCTCGGCAAGACGTTCAAGGGCCTCACCGACGCGATGCTCGCGTGGCAGACCGAGCACCTGCGCGGCATCGAGCGCAGCAGCAACGGCTGGCGGGTCGACGTCGAGCCGACCCTCGTCGTCGAGATCGCCTTCGACGGCGTGCAGACCTCGTCGCGCTACCCGGCCGGCGTCGCGCTGCGGTTCGCCCGGGTCCTCGCGCACCGGCCCGACAAGCCGGCGGGCGAGGCGGACACCGTCGACACCGTCCTGTCGTACCGGCCGGTCTGACCCGTCGTCCCGCCCGTCGGGCCGGCGGCGCGACCGGTGGTCCGGCGGAGGTCGGGCGGACGGTCGGACGGAGGGTCAGACGGTCACACGCAGATCAGGCGGGCTGGTCCCGGTCCCGCTCGCTGCCCGCGAGGAAGTCGTCGATGTCGTCGAGCCCCTCGGCGACGTAGCCGTGGAGCCGGGCGTGCCGCGGCAGCGGGGTGCGCGCGGCCTCCGGGGGCAGGTCGTCCGGGGGCAGCACGGCGAGCGCGCGGCGCCCCTCCTGCCAGAAGGCGTAGGCGCCGCCCACCACGAGGGCCAGCGCGAGGACGTCGAAGACCATGCCCACCACATCGGCGCGTCGGGGCCGCGACTTCAGTCGCCCGGCGCAGCGAGGCCATCTCGACGGGTGGACCGGACGGCGGCGCAGGACCATCTGCGGTGATGTCCTCCGACGTGCACCCTTCCGCCACCGCGCGCCAGAGCCGCCGCCTCGGCCTGCGGCTCGGGCTCGGCGCGGCCGCCGCCGTGCTCGTCGCCGTGCCGTTCACGCTCCTCACCGTGCTCGTGCTCGGCAGGTACGAGAGCCTCGAGCGCGCCGACCGGGCCGTCGCGGACGCCTTCCACGCCCAGGTCCTGCCCAGGCCGTGGCTGGCCCGCACCTTCGACGTCCTCGCCACCGTCACCGACCCGAACACGTGGCGGATCGTCGCGTTCCTCGTCGCCGTCGTCCTGTGGCGGCGCGGCCGGCGCCGGCTCGTCTACTGGCTCGCGACGACGATGGTCGTCGGCGGCCTCCTCGGCCCGCTCCTCAAGGAGCTCGTCGCCCGAGCCCGCCCGACGTTCACCGACCCGGTGAGCACCGCGAGCGGCTACTCGTTCCCGTCCGGGCACGCCCTGAACTCGATGCTCTTCGCGGCCGTCCTCGTCGTGCTCGCGCACCCGGCGACCCGTGGCGCCCGCCGCGCCCTCGTCTGGGCGGCGGCCGTCGCGATCGTCGTCGTCACCGCCGTCGACCGGCTCGCGCTCGGCGTGCACTACGCGAGCGACGTGCTCGCCGGGTGGGTCGTGGCGCTGGCCACGGTCTGCGGCACGACCGCCGCGTTCGCCGTCTGGCGCGCGCAGGAAGGCCTGCCCCCGTCCTCCCCCGAGACCGGCCTGGAACCCCCGAGGAGCACCGAATGACCGCCCCCGAAGACCCCTCGCCACACGCCACGTGGCGCCACGTCCTGCCCCGGCTCGCCGCCGGCCTGCTCCTGCGCTGGCTCGCGATCCTCGTCGTGCTCGTCGGTCTCGGCCTGCTCGTCACGAGGATCGCCGACACGGTCTGGCCGTTCACCGTCGAGGACGACGTCAACCGCGCCTTCGAGGACGCCCGCACCGCCGCCGGGAACACCGCGACGCTCTTCATGAGCGGCCTGGGGAACACCTCGACGATCGTGCCGCTGTGCCTGGTCCTGGCGGTCGTGCTGCGGCTGGCCCTGAAGCGGTGGCGGGAGTCGATCCTCGTCGTCACGGTGACGCTCGGGCAGTCGGTGGTCTTCCTCCTCACGACGCTGGCCATCGACCGCAACCGCCCCGACGTCGAGCAGCTCGACCAGTCGCCGCCCACCTCGTCGTTCCCGAGCGGCCACACGAGCGCGGCGATCGCGCTCTATACGAGCCTGGCGGTCGTCGTGCACCGCCGGGTCCGCCCGACGTGGCTGCGCCGGGTCCTCCTGCTCGTGCTGCTCAGCCTGCCCGCGCTCGTCGCGACCGGCCGGCTCTACCGCGGCATGCACCACCCGAGCGACGTCGTCGGCTCGCTCGTCAACGCCGGGCTCCAGCTCTTCCTCGCCGACCGGCTCCTGCGGGCCACGCCGCTGCCGGACGACGGGGACGTCCCGAGGCACGGTGTCGCCGGCTCCCGGCCGGCCCTCGCGGCGTCCGGTCACGGCCGGCACGCCGACGCCCCCGGGGACGCCACCGGCCGGCCGCACCGCACCCCGGGGGTGACCGCGTGACCGCCGTCGAGCCGATGGACCCGGCAGCCGACCCGGCGGTGGCCGGGACGTCCACCACACAGGTCGCCCTCGTCTTCAACCCGGTCAAGGTGACCGACGCCGACGCCCTGCGCGCCGACCTCGCCGGCCGTTGCGCCGCAGCGGGTCTCGGCGAGCCGCTCGTCCTGGAGACCACCGAGGACGACCCCGGCTACTCGATGGCCCTGCAGGCCGTCGAGGCCGGGGCCCGGGTCGTCGCGACCGCCGGCGGCGACGGCACCGTCCGCGCCGTCGCGGAGGGCCTGACCGGCACCGGCGTCGCGCTCGCCGTCGTCCCGCAGGGCACCGGCAACCTCCTCGCCCGCAACCTCGGGCTCCCCCTCGACGTCGACGCCGCGCTCGACGCCGTCCTCGACGGCACCGACCGCCGGGTCGACGTCGGCCGGCTCGTGAACGGCACCGGCTCCCGCGCCGTGGCCGGCAACGGCTCCGAGGAGGGCACCGTCTTCACGATCATGGCGGGTGCCGGCTTCGACGCGGCGATGATGCGGGAGGCACCCGAGGGCCTCAAGGCGGCGGTGGGCTGGCCCGCCTACATCGTCGGAGGCGCCCGCGGGATGCGCCGCTCCCACGCGCGGGTCCAGCTGTGCATCGACGGCGGCCCGCCCGTGCAGGCCCGGGTCCGCACCGTGCTCGTCGGCAACCTCGGCAAGCTCCAGGGCGGTCTCGAGCTGCTCCCCGACGCGCGCCCCGACGACGGCCTCCTCGACATCGCCCTCGTGGCCCCGCGAGGGCCCGCCGGCTGGGTGCGGCTGCTCTTCCGCGGCCTCAGCGGGCGGCACCAGAGCAACGACCGCACGCTGCGGACGTGGCAGGGCCGCGAGGTCGAGGTCGTCATGCGCCGGGCGCAGCCGCGCCAGGTCGACGGCGACCTCGTCGAGGACGGCGACCGGCTGAGCATCCGGGTCGAGCCGGGGGCGCTCGTCGTCCGGGTGCCGAAGGCGGCGCAGGAAGCGATCGACGCAACGCGCCCCGCCGACGAGCCCCCCGCCACCGGGTAGCCGCACCCCTCCCGCTCGTGCTCGAGCCGCGTACCGGAATCGGCTCTGCGGCACCCGGTTCGCGGTGCACACGCGAGCACGAGCGGGTGGGCGGGGGCGCTCGGTCAAGCGGTGCGGGGGCCTGTCAGGGGGTGAAGACGTCCGTGAGGAAGGCGCTGATCTCGGCGCGGGCCTGGTGGGCGGGGGCGCCGGCGACGCCGGCGAACGAGACGAAGCCGTGCGGGACACCCTCGTACCGGGTGTAGCGGACCGGAACACCGGCGGCGGCGAGGGCGTCGGCGTAGCGGCGGCCGTCGTCGACGAGCGGGTCGTGCTCGGCGGTCTGGACGAGGGCCGGCGGCAGCCCGGCGTGCGAGGTCGCGAGCAGCGGCGACAGCCGGGGGTCGGTCCGGTCGCTCGCGCCGCCGGCGCCGTCCGGGCCGAGGTCGTGACCGAGGTACAGGCCGAGGAAGCCGTGGATGTCGTCGAGGTCGAGGACCGGGGCGTCGGCGAGACGGCGGATCGACGGCGACGACAGGGTCGCGTCCGTCGCCGGGTAGATGAGCGCCTGGCCGGCGATCGCCGGCCCGCCGGCGTCGCGGGCGAGGAGCGCGACGACCGCGGAGAGGTTGCCGCCGGCGCTGTCCCCCGCCACCGCGACCCGGGCCGGGTCGACGCCCAGCCGGTCGGCGTCGGCCACGAGGTCCGCGACCGCCGCGAAGCAGTCGAGCGCCGCCACCGGGAACCGGTGCTCGGGGGCCATCCGGTACTCGACCGACGCGACGACCGCACCGGTCGCCGCCGCGATCCCCGTGCAGAGCCAGGCGTAGCCGGCCGCGCTGCCGCCCACCCAGCCGCCGCCGTGCAGGTACACGAGCAGCGGACGGCGGCCCGACGCGTCGACGCCCGGGCCCGTCGCGCCGTCCGGCCGGTAGAAGGTCACGGGCAGCCGGACCCCGCCGTCCCCCGCGACGGTGCCGGCCGTCGTCCGCACGCCGGGCTCGGCCCGGCCGACGAACAGCCCCGTCAGGCCGGACGCCGGCACCGGCGTCCGCCGCGCGGCGAGCTGCTTCGGGGTCAGCGTCGCGACCTCGCCGCGACCGAGATGGCCCAGGACCCACGTGAACGCCCGCAGGCGCAGCCTCATCCGCACCCTGCCACCCTGGCCTGCCGCCCCGGGTGCGGCAAGCCGCCGGACGGCGGGCAGGATGGCGCCGTGTCCACGCCAGAGACGATCCGCCTCTTCCTCCACGTCCTCGCCGCGACGGTCTGGGTCGGCGGTCAGCTGACCCTGCTCGCCCTGCTGCCCGTGCTCCGCGAGGTCGGCGGCGAGGCCCCGAAGAAGGCCGCCCGCGCCTTTCGCCGGGTCGCCTGGCCCGCCTTCGCGGTGCTGCTCGTCACGGGCGCCTGGAACGTCGCCGAGCTCTCCGCCGAGGGCGAGGAGGGCGGCGGGGTGCTCGTCGCGAAGCTCGTCGCGGTCGTCGTCTCCGGGGCCGCGGCCTACGCGCACGAGAAGGCGGCGTCGAAGGCGTGGACCGGGATCTGGGGGGCGGTCGGGCTCGTCGCCACCCTCGTGGCGCTGCTGCTCGGCGTCGTCCTCGGCGGCCGGTGACGCCGGCCGGGGCCGCGGCCCCGGGTCAGCCGACCGCGGCCGGGTCGTCCTCGGAGCGGCGCTGCTCGGGCGGCAGGATCGGCTCGCCCTCCCGGACGGTGCCCGCCCCCTCGGTGCCGACGACGCACCGGTCGCGCCCGTCGCGCTTGGCGGTGAGCAGGGCGGCGTCGGCGACCCGCAGCTGCGCCGCGAGCGTCGGGCCGAGGGTGGAGTCGGAGATGCCGACGCTCACGGTGAAGGTCGGCACGTCCGGGCCGAGCACCGCCTCGGCGAGCGCCGTCCGCAGCCGCTCGGCGGCCTGCAGGCCGGCCTCGACGTCGCGGTCGGGGATCGCGACGACGAACTCCTCGCCGCCGTAGCGGGCGACGACGTCCCCGGAGCGCAGCGTGGCACGGAGGACGTCGGCGAACAGGCGCAGCGCGCGGTCGCCGGTCTCGTGGCCGTACGTGTCGTTGAGGTGCTTGAAGCGGTCGAGGTCGGCGAGCAGGAGGGCGTACCCGCGCCCGGACGCCGTGAGGCCGCGCAGCCGGTCCTCGAAGGAGCGGCGGTTCTCCAGCCCGGTGAGGGCGTCCGTCGAGGCCTGCCGCTCCGCCCGGGCGAAGGCGCGCAGGGTGCCCAGCCGTGACCCGGTGCGCTCGGCGAGGACGCGCATGTTCTCCACGACCGCCTCGGGCGGCGTGCGCTCCGACGGCGAGGCGGCGTGCAGGACGCCCAGCGACCGGCCCATGAACGCGACCGGGACGCAGACCCCCGAGTGCGGGCCGTCCGGGCGTCCGCGCAGCCGCGGGCACGCGTCGAGGTCCTCGCTCGAGGTGTGGACGAGGGTGCGGCCGGTCCGCACCGCCGGGCAGGCCCACGGCGAGTCCACCGGGCAGCACGCCGCCCCGGCGCTCTCGCTCACGGTCATCCGTGCGACGTGGGACTCGCTCGAGTCGGCGACGAGCAGCTCCATCGGCAGCGACGGGTGGACGACGGACATCGCCCGGGCGAGCACGGCGGACAGGTCGTCCTCGGAGTCGAGGTGCTCGAACGCCCGGTCCAGGCGGGCCTGGAACTCCTGGTGCGCCCGCTCCTGGGCCAGCCGCAGGAACGCGTTCTCGAGCTCCTCGGCCATGTCGTCGAAGACCCGCGCGAGGTCGCCGATCTCGCTCGCCTCGTCGCTCGACACCCGGGCCGTGAGGTCGCCGTCGGCGACGCTGCGCGCCACCCGGCCGAGCCGCTCGAGCGAGCGGACCGTCCGGTTCGCCACCCACCACGTGGCCGCTGCGACGCAGCCGAGGCCGACGACGGCCACGGCGACGAGGAACCAGCTCAGGTGCTGGCGGCGGCGCTCGGCAGCCGCCTCGGCGGCCGCGGCGCGCGCGTCGAGCTCGGTGCGCTGCCGGTCGGTGAGCGCCTCCAGCCGGGCGCTCGCGGCGTCGAACCGGGCCAGGTCGGCGCCGGTGACGCTGCTCGCAGGCGTCGAGAGCAGGGCCTCGCTCTCTGCCGCGAGGGCGAGCGCCGCGCCGGCCACCGTGGCGAGGGACTCCTGCGAGACGCCCGAGCCCTCGGCCGACCCGGGCAGCAGCGCGGCCTCCCGGCGGATCGCGTCGAGGTCCTCCGCGTGCTCGGCGCGCGTCGCGGTGTCGATCCCCGCGACGTGCGCGATGACGTCGCCGCGCAGCGACTCCGACAGCTCGTCGATCGACAGCTCCGCCGCCCGGAGGGACTCGAGACGGTCGACGTGCTCGTGCGCCGCCAGGGTGCGGGCGCTGCCGGCGAGGGCGAGGCCGCCGAAGACGACGGCCATCGCGACCCCGAACCCGGCGACGACGACGAGCCGTCGCCTCAGGTCCAGCCCCCGTCGGGGGCCCGGTCGGTGCACCACGTCCGTCAGCTCCGTCCCTCGGCAACCGTCCCTCGGCGTCCGGGATCTCGTCGGCAGCCCGCAGCCGGCACCTGAGCGGCAGGTGCACGCCGCTACCCGTTCGCCCCAGCGGCCGGGCGGCCACGGGTCGCCGTCGGGACGCCGCCGTGCCGACAATGGACCGTGCTCACCGTCGCGACCGCCCGTCGCCTGGACCTCGCCGGCCTGCGCTGGACCCCGGCCCCCGGCGACCGGTTCGTCCTGCCCGACCGGGGCATGGACGAGGAGGTCTTCGTCATCTCCGACATGACGGTCGAGGTCCACCGGTTCCCGAACGCCACCGTCATCGGGTTCAACGGCACGACCGAGTGGGCGCTGGACTCCGTCGAGCAGCACGAGGCGCTGTGGCTGCCCGCCGAGCACCAGCTCCGCGAGCTGCTCGGCGGGCTGTTCCGGGCGCTGCGCCGGGACGGCGAGGGCTGGGCCGTCGTCCTCGCCCTGCCGGACGCCGAGACCGGCCCGCGCGAGCACGTCGTCACCGCGGCGAGCGCCGAGGAGGCGTACGGCCTCGCGCTCGTCGACGTGCTCGAGGACGTCGCGTCCCGGGTGTGACGAGGCTCCCGGCTCCGACGAGACACGGCTAAGGTCCGTCTCATGACCCCGACGCACGACGGTGCACCGCCCGACCCGCCGGGTGTCGACCTCGCCGCGCTCACCGGGTGGCTGCGCGGCACCCGGCCGGACCTCCTCGCGGACGCGCCGCTGCGGGCGACCCTCATCGCCGGCGGCCGTTCCAACCTCACCTACCGGGTGGACGGCGGCCGCACCCCGTTCGTGCTGCGGCGCCCGCCGCTCGGGCACGTGCTCGCGACGGCGCACGACATGGGTCGGGAGCACCGGGTCGTCAGCGCGCTCGCCGGCAGCGCCGTCCCGGTGCCCGAGGCGCTCGCGCTGTGCACCGACGACACGGTGCTCGGTGCGCCGTTCTACCTCATGGAGCTCGTCGACGGCCGCGTCCTGCGGGACGCCGGCGACCTCGCCGGGCTCTCCGCGGACGACGTGCGCGCCCTCGGCGGGGCCCTCGTCGACGTCCTCGCGGACCTGCACCTGCTCGACGTCGACGCGCACGGCCTCGCGGACTTCGGCCGCCCCGACGGCTACCTCGAGCGGCAGGTCCGGCGCTGGGGCCGCCAGCTCGACTCCTCGCGCAGCCGCGACGTCGCGGGTATCGAGGACCTGCGCGCCGGGCTGGCGGCCGCGATCCCGGTGTCGCCGGCGCCGACGGTGATCCACGGCGACTACCGGCTCGACAACGTCATGGTCGCCCCGGACGACCTGCGCCGCGTCGTCGCCGTCCTCGACTGGGAGATGGCCACGCTCGGTGACCCGCTCGCCGACCTCGGGCTGCTCGTCGTGTACCGGAACCGGCCCTCGACGCCGGGCGACCCGGTCTCGGACGCGATGGCGGCGCCCGGCTTCCCGTCGGCCGACGAGCTCGTCGCGCACTACGCCCGGCGCACCGGCACCGACGTGGCAGACCTGTCCTGGTACGCGGCCCTCGGGTTCTTCAAGCTCGCGGTCGTCCTCGAGGGCATCCACTACCGGTTCGTCCAGGGCCAGACCGTCGGCGCCGGGTTCGACCGGATCGGCCTGCTCGTGGAGCCGCTCGTGGCGGGCGGCCTCGCCGCCCTGCGCCGGGACGGGATCCCGGCGCAGGGCTGAGCCGGGCGCCCGCAGGCGCCCGGGCCGTCAGTCGTCGGCCGTCAGCCGTCAGTCGTCGCCGCGCCCCCGGCGCTCGTTCTCCTCCGCGAGGAACCGCTCGAGCTCGGCGCCGAGCTCGTCCGCGGTCGGCAGCGCGGCGGCCTCGTCGGCGAGCAGCGAGCGGCCGCGGCCGGCGACGAACGCGTCGTACTGCTCCTCGAGCGCCGCGACGACGGCCCGGACCTCGGGCTGGTCCTCGATCTGCGACTCGACCGCAGCCCGGACGTCGGCCGCGGCCGCGTCGAGCGCGGCGGTCGGCAGGTCGAGCCCGCCGAGCGTGCCGACGTGCTGGACGAGGGCCTTGGCGGCCTCCGGGTACTCGGTCTGGGCGAGGTAGTGCGGCACGTGGACGGCGTACCCGACGGCGTCCCGGCCGGCCTGCCCGAGCCGGAACTCCAGCAGCCCTCCGACGTTGCCCGGCACCTGGACCCGGCCGACCCACGGCGGGAAGCCCTCGACGAGCTCGGGCCGGGTGGCGTGCGCGGTCACCCCGACGGGCCGGGTGTGCGGGACGGCCATCGGGATCGCGTGGACGCCCACCGTGGCCCGCACCCGGTAGCGCTCGACGAGGGCCGCGACCGCGGCCGTGAACCGCTCCCACTGGACGTCCGGCTCGGGACCGGTGAGCAGCAGGAACGGGGTGCCCTTGGTGTCGTGGACGAGCAGCAGCTCGAGGGTGGGCTCCTCGTAGTCCTCCCAGCGGTTCTCCACGAAGGTCATGACCGGGCGCCGGGCCCGGTAGTCGTAGAGCTGGTCG
>JACRAB010000272.1 GCA_016213575.1 Actinomycetota bacterium | reverse complement strand
TCGACGCGGGCGCCCTGTTCGAGGAGAACGGCTGGCGCGGCTACGCGCTGCCCCTCCTGCTGCGCCGCTACGCCCCCGTGACGGCGAGCGTCGTCCTCGGCCTGGCCTGGGCGACGTGGCACTACCCCGTCAAGTACAACGCCCTGCTCGACTACGGCCTCGCCGGCGGGAGCGCCTACCTGGCCGCGTTCACCGTGAAGATCGTGCTGCTGACCGTCGTCATCACGCACTTCTGGCAGCGCGTCGGGGGCAGCACGCTGCTCGCGATCGCCCTGCACGGGCTGTCGAACGACGCCGCCCGACTGCAGGGCGAGCTGCTCGGCGACACCGCCCGGGTGGCGGTCCTCAGCGAGCTGACGATCAGCGCCCCCCTCGCCGCGGTCGCCGGGTTCCTCGTCTGGCGGACACGCGGCGGGCTCGGACGACGGAGCGAGCCCTGACGCGCCGCCGGACCTCGTCGGGGTCGCCCGTGCCGTCACCGGCAGGTGCCGGCCCCGCAGACGCGACGCCGAGTCAGCGGACGACCTAGCATGCCGCGATGGGGACCAGAGCGCTGCGGGTGACGATGGGCGTCGTGGCCGTGCTGTCGATCAGCGGCTGCAGCCCCGTCGCCGCCGGGCCCATGGCGGTGGCCAACGAAGGCGGCCACCTGGTCGTCGTCGCGCCGGTGTGCCACGGACAGCTCACCGACGTCTTCGTCACGGTGGGGAACGACGTCACCCATCCGCTGGTGTGGCGCCACGAGGACGTCGACCACGACCTGCGGCTCGACCTGACCGCTCCGGGCGACGGGTGGCAGGGGCCGAGCCTGACCCTGTCCCCGACGACGAGGTACTCCGTCGGCGCGGGCCACGACGTCGTGTTCGCGAAGGACTCCATAGGCTCCGACGTGTGGGCGTCCGGCCCCACCTTCACGGGTGCCGAGGTCCTCGCGCTGCCCGCGGACCAGGTGATCGCCGCCGGGAGCGTGCCGCCGACGACCGGGCCGGACGGCACGACCGGGGACCCGCGGATGACCCGGGCGGAGTTCGACGCGACCGCCTGCTGACCGCCCTCTCCGGGCGGGCTGCCGCGCCGGCACCGTGACGGCGGGCGGGTGCCCGGGGCCGCACGTCGCAGGGTGACGCACAGGCCCCGCACCAACCGGGCCCGGCTCGCCCGGCGACGCGGGCCTGCGTGCGGCAACAGGTTGATCTTGGTGGCTGTCAGGGTGTTGACTCACCGCTCTGACATCGAGCGGGGACGACTACCGGCACCCTGGCACCCCTCCGCCGCAGCCCGCGCCGCCGACGAACCGGGAGGATGCAATGTCGCTCGTCGCACCGATCTGGAGCACCTGGCAGCCTCAGATCGACTCCGCCGGCTTGATCCCTGGGCTGTCGATCGAGCCGGCGTCAGACGGTCTTGTCATGACGGCAGGCTTCTCGACACCATTCCTCGCAGCCGGCGACGGCCAGCCGCTGGCAAGCGTCGCAGCGTTCGGCGGCAGCTTCTCGATCGAGATGACCGACGACTTTCCCCTCGCCGGCTTCATGCTCCTGGTCCGGGGCGACCTCACCAAGACGAAGGGCAGTTCCGTCTCGCTGACGTGCTCCGTGGGACAAGGAGTGCACACGCGACACTGGCCGATGTCCAAGGCGTCGTCGTCGCCAGGTCGTGGGGACCGCCGACGGGACGAGCCTGCCGATCCGACGGACTTCGTGACGGTGGACGACCCGTTGGACGTCAACGACTTCTTCAGCATCGAGTGCTTCGCGAGCGACTTCCACCCCAGTCTCGTCGGAGCCCCTCCGTACCCCGCCTTCCCGCCGCTTCCGGTCACGCTGACGGCACAGGCCCGTTGTCGCGCGGACTTTGACCACGTGCGCCTGGACATCATCAACATCGACATCAAGGTCCTGCTGGAGCCGCGCCTCGGTTAGCCCGGCCGGTCGGTCACCACGTGCGCGGTCCGTCGTGGCAACACGGGCACCGACCGCCGCTCACCCGGGCGCTGCACCGCCGCACGCCTGCCACACCAGACGCGCCACGCGCGGGGCCCAGTCGTCCGGGACGGCGGCTCCGGCCACCGCGAACGAGTACCAGGACCCGGTGAGGAACGACCCTGCGACCTCGAGGTCGGCGTCACCCGCGATGTCACCCGCAGCGACCGCTGCCGCGAGGACGGCGCGCAGGCGGGTCCTGCGCGGGGTCACCACACGCTCGGTGTACGCCCGGCGCAGGGCCGGCTCCACGTCGTCCCCGAGCATGATCCCGGCCAGCGGCAGCGCGGCAGCCTCGGTGATGCAGTGCCGGAAGTCCTCGAGCTCGGCCACGAGGTCGTCGAAGGGCCGGCCGGTCACCTGCGGCGGGTCGACCTCCGCGAGCCGGGCCACGGCGTCGACGACGAGCGCCGCCTTGCCCTTCCACCGCCGGTAGACCGCCGGTCGGGTCGTGCCGGCCGCGTCGGCGACCGCGGACAGCGAGAAGGCGGCATACCCCTTGGCGGCGAGCTCGGCCAGCGCCGCGTCGAGCACGCAGCCGTCGATCTCGGCGTCTCGGGGGCGGCCACGGCCTGCCGCGTCGGTCAGGGTCACGCCCTCAGGTTACGAGACACCTCCGTATTGCAAAAGGCCCGGACGCCTCTTAGAGTTCCGTTCCGATATCGGATCGTAACGAAATGGAGCAGTCGTGCCCGCAACCATCGACCGCCACGGCCCCACCAAACGCGTCCTCGTCGTCGCCTCCAACCCCGCCGTCTCCGACCGGACCGGCTGGCCCATCGGCTTCTGGTGGTCCGAGCTCACCCACCCGTACCGGGAGTTCGTCGAGGCCGGCTACGAGGTGACCATCGCCAGCCCGGACGGCGGCGCACTGCAGGCGGACTCCTTCTCCGACCCGGACGACGCGTCGGGCTACTCGGCGGAGGACCTCGTCTCCCGCGGCTTCATCGCCAGCCCTGAGCACGCCGCGCTCGTCGCGGGCACCCCGTCGCTCGGCGAGGTCGACCTCGACTCCTACGACGCGGTGCTCCTCGTGGGCGGCCAGGGCCCGATGTACACGTTCCGCAACGACCAGCGGGTCAAGGACCTCGTGGGCCGGTTCCTCGCGTCGGACCGGATCGCCGCGGTGGTCTGCCACGCGACGTGCGTCCTGCTCGACGCGCGGATGCCGGACGGCGACCTCGTCGTCGCCGGGCGCACCTGGACCGGCTTCGCGAACTCCGAGGAGGACGTCGCGGACGCGTTCACCGGGCAGCGGATCCAGCCGTTCCGCATCGAGGACGAGGCCCGCGCGATGCCCGGCACGAACTTCGTCGTCCACGGCGCCTTCCGGGCGCACGCCGTCCGCGACGGCAACCTCGTCACCGGGCAGCAGCAGCACTCCGGTGCCGCCGCGGCGCGGCTCGTCGTCGAGGCCCTGGGACGGTGAGCCCGATGCGGATCGCGGTGGTCGGCCACGGCCAGGTCGGTAGCGCGCTCGCCGCGGCGTTCCTCGGCGCCGGCCACGACGTCGTCCTCGCGACCAACCCCGCCCGGCCCGCGGGCGCCGCGCAGACCCGCGACGGTGCCCCGAGGCTCTCCGCCGCCGGGGTGGCCGAGCCGGTCGACGCCGTCCGCGGCGCC
>JACRAB010000265.1 GCA_016213575.1 Actinomycetota bacterium | reverse complement strand
GTGCGGGACGACGAGATCCGCGCGCTCGGTGAGACCGGCGAGGTCGCCGAGGTAGTCCGGGTGCCGGCCGGCGCCGCCGGCGAGGACGACGACGGGCGGGTCGGTGGGCCGGCCGCCGCCGCGGACCTCGTGGTGCAGCGTGACCCCGTCGGGCCCTCGGTAGGTCGGCACGACGCCAATCTACGGTCCGTGACGCAAACGCTACGGAACGTTTCGAATGTGACCGTTCGCAGGCTGTCAGACGCCTGCGAGCACCCGCCCGACCTGGTCCAGCGTGCGCTCCGCGGCGGCCCGCAGCCCGGCGACGTCCGGGCCGCCGCGGAGCACCTCGCGGCTCGAGCTCGGCAGCACGGCCGGCAGCGCGGCACCGAAGACCGTGCGCAGGTCGTCCGCGGTGGCGCCCTGGGCCCCGATCCCCGGCGCGAGGAGCGGGCCGCCGACCGCCAGGTCGTGCACCTGCCCCGAGCCGCCGATCGTCGCGCCGACGACGGCGCCGACGCTGCCCAGCGGGGCGCCCGCGGCGAGCTCGGGCGCGTTGAGCGCCCGCAGGTCGTCGAGGACCGCCTGCGCGACGGTACGGCCGTCCGCGACCCGCGCGTGCTGCACCTGCGGGCCCTCGGGGTTGGACGTCAGCGCGAGGACGAAGACGCCCCGGCCGGTCTTCGCCGCGAGCTCGAGCAGCGGTGCCAGCGAGCCGACGCCGAGGTACGGCGAGGCCGTCACGGCGTCCGCGGCGAGCGGGGAGCCCTCGCCGACGAACGCGTCGGCGTAGGCGGCCATCGTCGAGCCGATGTCGCCGCGCTTGGCGTCGGCGATCGTCAGCGCGCCGGCCTGCGCGGCCTCGGCGAGGACCCGCTCGAGGACGGCGACCCCGCGCGAGCCGTGCCGCTCGAAGAACGCGGCCTGCGGCTTGAGGACGGCGACCCGGTCGGCGAGCGCCTCGACGACGGTGAGCGAGAACCGCTCCAGCCCGGCGACGTCGTCGGCCAGGCCCCACTCG
Source organism: Actinomycetota bacterium (assembly GCA_016213575.1). Lineage (GTDB taxonomy): Bacteria > Actinomycetota > Actinomycetes > Actinomycetales > Kineosporiaceae > R-H-3. Next base: position 39,404 of record JACRAB010000265.1, on the reverse strand, counting down.
GCGAGCAGCCCGGGGTGCGGGTCGATCCCCACGCAGAGCGGCCCGCGGGACGCCATCGCCGCGTGCAGCCGGGTGCCGAACGGGGACCTGCTCGTCGACGTGCTCATCGGGCGCCCTCCCGGGCCAGGACGGTGTGCGCGGGGCCGACGGCGTCGGCCACGCTCGCGAACCCGCGGTCGGCGAGCGCCTGCGCGAGCTCGGTGCCGACGCGCAGCGGCGCCGACGGGTCGTGGAAGGTCGAGGTGCCGACCTGGACGGCGCTCGCCCCGGCGAGGACGAACTGGAGCGCGTCGAGGCCGGTGAGGATGCCGCCGATGCCGACCCCGGGCGCCGTCCGCAGGTCGCCGCGGCGCATCGCGGCGTGCACCTGCCAGACGCAGCGGACGGCGATCGGCCGGATCGCGGGGCCGGACAGGCCCCCGGTGACCCCGGCGAGGACCGGCCGCATCGTGTCGGTGTCGACGACCATGCCGAGCGTCGTGTTGACCATCGCCAGGCCGTCGGCGCCGTGGTCGAGGCAGGCCCGGGCGATCGCGACGATGTCGGTGACGTCCGGCGAGAGCTTGGCGAGCACCGGCACCCGGCCGCCGACGACGTCGACGACCCCGGACACCACCTCGGCCGACGACCCGGCGTCGCAGGCGAAGACGAGCCCGCGGTTGGCGACGTTCGGGCAGGAGATGTTCACCTCGACGGCGCCGACGCCCGGCTCGTCGACGAGCCGGCCGGCGAGCTCGGCGAACTCGGCGGCGTCGGTGCCGGCGATCGAGACGACGGCGGTCGCGCCGTGGTCGCGCAGCCACGGCAGGTCGTGGGCGAGGAACGCGTCGATGCCGGGGCCCTGCAGGCCGATCGAGTTGAGCATCCCGGAGGGCGTCTCGGCCATCCGCGGGGTCGGCCGCCCGGAGCGGGCGTCGCGCAGGATCGACTTCGTGACGACGGCGCCGAGCGCCGCGACGTCGTAGAGCCGGCCGAGCTCGCGGCCGGCGGCGGCGCAACCGGACGCCGTGAGCACCGGGTTCCTCAGCTCCAGCGCGCCGATCGCCGTCCGCGGGTCGAAGCCGACGGCCGTGCCCGTGGTGCCGGCGGGTCCGCTGGTGCCGGTGGCGGTGGTCGTCATCAGTGCCCCTTCCCGGACGCCACCGGCGCACCGAGGCAGTCCGCCGGCACGGCGCTCGTCGCGCCGCCCGGGCCGATGCTGATCGCGTCCCAGCGGACCCGGTCGCCGTCGAACGTCGGCCCCTCGACGCACGAGCGCGTCATCCGGGTCACGCCGTCCTCGCCGCGCACGGGCAGCACGCACGTCATGCAGACCCCGATGCCGCAGGCCATCGACTCCTCGACGGCGAGCCACGAGGTGCCGCCGGCGGCGGTCGCGACCTCGTGGACGGCGCGGAGCATGGCCATCGGGCCGCACGCGTAGACGACGACGCCGTCCCGGGCGAGCGACGCGAGCGCGTCGGTGACCCGGCCCCGCAGCCCGGCCGACCCGTCGTCCGTCGTCACGTGGACGAGGTCGGGCCCGACGACGGCTGCGGCCTCCTCGAGGCCGAAGAGCTTGTCCCGCGAGGCGGCGCCGAGGACGACGTCGACCCGGTGCCCGGCGTCGCGCAGGTCGCGGGCCAGCCAGACCAGCGGCGCCGAGCCGTAGCCGCCGCCGACGAGCACCGTCGGCGCCCCGACCTCGGGCGCGGGGAACGGCCGGCCGAGCGGCGCGACGACGTCGAGCACGTCACCGGCCCGGCGGCGGGTCACCCACTCGGTGCCCGGGCCGTGCGGCGCGACGACGATCTCGAGGGTGTCCGCGCCGTCGAACCGGCGGTCGCCCGGGGTCGTGGCGTGGATCGACACCGCGCGGCGCAGCAGCATCGCCGTCGGCGGCTCCCCCACCGCGAGCGCGGCGAACTGGCCCGGCAGGGCCCGCCGGGCGGCCTCGCCCGCGTCGAGGACGAGCCGCCGGTACGCACCGGCCGGCTCGTTCGCGAGGACGGCGCAGCGCAGCTGGACCGGGTCCGGACGGCGGTCCCGGGCGCCCAGGGTCTCGGCGGCCGGGGTGCCGGCCGCCGGGCCGCCTGTCGCGGCGCTCACGCGCGCGTCCCGAGCTCGGGCCGCACCCGCAGCGCGTGCTCCTGGAGCGAGGCCACGTGGATCGGCTCGTCGCGCGCGGCCTCGATGGCCTGGACGGCCGCCGCGAGCTGCTGGACGGTCGTGATGATCGGGGCGTCGACCGCCGTCGTCGCCGCCCGGATCTCGTAGCCGTCGAGCCGGGCCGCCGGGCCCTCGGGGGTGTTGACGACCATGGCGACCTCGCCGGCGGTGATCCGGTCGACGATCGTCGGCTCGCCGTCCGGCCCGCGGCCGCTGGAGTGCTTGCGGACGACGGTGCTCGTGATCCCGTTGCGGCGCAGCACCGTCGCCGTGCCCGCGGTGGCGAGGACCTCGAACCCGAGGTCGACGAGCCGCTTCACCGGGAAGACGACGGCGCGCTTGTCGGTGTCGGCGACGGAGACGAACACCCGGCCGGCGTCCGGCAGCCCGCCGAACGCCGCGGACTGCGACTTCGCGAAGGCGCGCGGGAAGTCCGACGCGATCCCCATGACCTCGCCCGTCGAGCGCATCTCCGGCCCGAGCAGGCTGTCGACGACCTTGCCCTCCGGCGTCCGGAACCGCTTGAACGGCAGCACGGCCTCCTTGACCGAGACCGGCGCGTCGTCCGGCAGGGTCGCACCGTCACCGGTCGCCGGGAGCATCCCCTCGGCCCGCAGGTCGGCGACGGTGGCGCCGAGCATGATCCGGGCCGCCGCCTTCGCGAGCGGGACGGCGGTCGCCTTGGAGACGAACGGCGCCGTCCGGCTCGCCCGGGGGTTCGCCTCGAGGACGTAGAGGACGCCGCCGGCGAGCGCGAACTGGACGTTGAGCAGCCCGCGGACGCCGACGCCCTTCGCGATCGCCTCGGTGCTGCGCCGGACCCGCTCGACGTCCTTGTCGCCGAGGGTCACCGGCGGCAGCACGCACGCCGAGTCGCCGGAGTGGATGCCGGCCTCCTCGATGTGCTCCATGATCCCGCCGAGGTACATCTCGGTGCCGTCGTAGAGCGCGTCGACGTCGATCTCGATGCCGTTGTCGAGGAACCGGTCGACGAGCACCGGGTGCTCGGGGCTGACCTGGGTGGCCCGGCCGATGTAGTCGCCGAGCATCTCCTCGTCGTAGACGATCTCCATGCCGCGCCCGCCGAGGACGTACGAGGGCCGCACGAGCACCGGGTAGCCGATCTCGTCGGCGATCTCCTTGGCCTCGAGGAAGCTGCTCGCCATGCCGTGCTTCGGCGCCGGGAGCCCGGCCTGGGCGAGGACACGGCCGAACGCGCCGCGCTCCTCGGCGAGGTGGATCGCCTCCGGGCTGGGGCCGACGATCGGCACGCCGGCGGCCTTGAGCCGGGCGGCGAGCCCGAGCGGGGTCTGGCCGCCGAGCTGGACGATGACGCCGACGAGCTCGCCCGACCCCTGCTCGGCGTGCACGACCTCGAGGACGTCCTCGAGGGTGAGCGGCTCGAAGTAGAGCCGGTCGCTCGTGTCGTAGTCCGTCGAGACGGTCTCGGGGTTGCAGTTGACCATGACGGTCTCGAACCCGGCGTCGCGCAGCGCGAACGAGGCGTGGACGCAGGAGTAGTCGAACTCGACGCCCTGGCCGATCCGGTTCGGCCCGGAGCCGAGGATGATCACCTTGCGCCGCCCCGAGACGGTGACCTCGTCCTCCTCGTCGTAGGACGAGTAGTGGTACGGGGTCGTGGCCGCGAACTCGGCCGCGCACGTGTCGACGGTCTTGTAGACCGGCCGGACGCCGAGCGCGTGCCGCACGCCGCGGACGACGTCCTCGGGCATCGAGCGGAGCTCGCCGATCTGGACGTCGGAGAAGCCGTGCCGCTTGGCCTCCCGGAGCAGGTCGGGGGTCAGGGCCGGCGCGCCCGCGACCTTCGTCGCGACCTCGTCGACGAGCAGCATCTGGTCGAGGAACCACGGGTCGATGCCGGTCGCCGCGTGCAGCCGCTCGATGCTCGCGCCGCCGCGGATCGCCTGCTGTACCTGGAGCAGCCGCTCGTCGGTCGGCCGCCGGGCGGCCTCGACGAGGGCGTCGACCTCGGCAGCCGTCGGCGTCGGCCCCGTCCAGTGGAACGACGCCCCGCGCTTCTCCAGCGACCGCAGCGCCTTCTGCAGCGCCTCCGTGAAGCAGCGCCCGATCGCCATCGCCTCGCCGACGCTCTTCATCGTCGTCGTGAGGGTCGTGTCGGCGGCGGGGAACTTCTCGAACGCGAACCGCGGGATCTTGACGACGACGTAGTCGAGCGTCGGCTCGAAGGACGCCGGCGTCTTGCGCGTGATGTCGTTGGGGATCTCGTCGAGCGTGTACCCGACGGCGAGGCGCGCCGCGATCTTCGCGATCGGGAACCCCGTCGCCTTGGAGGCCAGCGCCGACGAGCGGGAGACCCGCGGGTTCATCTCGATGACGACTACGCGGCCGTCCGCCGGGTCGACGGCGAACTGGATGTTGCAGCCGCCGGTGTCGACGCCGACCTCGCGGATGACGGCGATGCCGATGTCCCGCAGCCGCTGGTACTCCCGGTCGGTGAGGGTGAGGGCGGGCGCGACGGTGATCGAGTCGCCGGTGTGCACGCCCATCGGGTCGAGGTTCTCGATCGAGCAGACGACCACGACGTTGTCGTTGCGGTCGCGCATGAGCTCGAGCTCGTACTCCTTCCAGCCGATGATCGACTCCTCGAGGAGCACCTCGGTCGTCGGCGAGTACTGCAGCCCCGCCCCGGCGATCCGGCGCAGGTCGGCCTCGTCGTACGCGATCCCGGAGCCGAGGCCGCCCATGGTGAACGAGGGCCGGACGACGACCGGGTAGCCCAGCTGGGCGGTCACCGCGAGGCACTCGTCCATCGTGTGGCAGATCGAGGAGCGGGCCGTCGACGCCTCGAGGCCGTACTTCTCGGCGACCCGGTCGACGACGCCCTTGAACTGCTGGCGGTCCTCGCCGGCCTCGATCGCGGCGACGTTGGCCCCGATGAGCTCGACGCAGTACTTCTCCAGGACGCCGGCCGCTTGCAGCGACATCGCCGTGTAGAGGGCCGTCTGGCCGCCGAGGGTCGCGAGCAGCGCGTCGGGCCGCTCCTTGGCGATGATCGCCTCGACGACCTCCGGGGTGATCGGCTCGACGTACGTGGCGTCGGCGAACTCCGGGTCGGTCATGATCGTCGCCGGGTTGGAGTTCACCAGGACGACGCGCAGCCCCTCCTCGCGCAGCACCCGGCAGGCCTGGGTGCCGGAGTAGTCGAACTCGCAGGCCTGGCCGATGACGATCGGGCCGGAGCCGATGACGAGGACGCTCTTGAGGTCCGTGCGGCGGGGCATCAGGCCTTCTTCCCGGTCTGGTCCGCCATGAGGTCGGCGAACCGGTCGAACAGGTACGCGGCGTCGTGCGGGCCGGCGGCCGCCTCCGGGTGGTACTGCACGGAGAACGCCGGCACGTCGAGGCAGCGCAGGCCCTCGACGACGCCGTCGTTGAGGCAGACGTGGCTCACCTCGGCGCGGCCGAAGGGCGTGTCGGCGGGCCCGTCGACCGGGGCGTCGACGGCGAAGCCGTGGTTGTGCGCGGTGACCTCGACCTTGCCGGTCGTGCGGTCCATGACCGGCTGGTTGATCCCGCGGTGGCCGTAGCCGAGCATGTACGAGCCGAACCCGAGCGCCCGGCCGAGGATCTGGTAGCCGAAGCAGATGCCGAAGAACGGGATCCGCCGGCCGAGCACCTCGCGGAGCAGCTCGACGGGGTGCGTCGCGGCGCCCGGGTCGCCGGGGCCGTTGGAGAAGAACACCCCGTCGGCGCCGGTCGCCAGGATGTCGTCGAGCGTCGCGGTCGCCGGCAGGACGTGCACCTCCATCCCGCGCTGCGCCATCCGGTGCGGCGTCATCGACTTGATGCCGAGGTCGACCGCGGCGACCGTGAAACGCTTCGCGCCGATCGCCGGGACGACGTAGGCGGCGTCCGTGGAGACCTCGCCGGCGAGGTCGGCGCCGGTCATCTGCGGGGCGCCGCGGACCTCGGCGAGCAGGGCGTCGTCCGGCCGCTGCGCGGCCTCGCCGGAGAACACGCCGACCCGCATCGCGCCGCGCTCGCGCAGGTGCCGGGTGATCGCGCGGGTGTCGACCCCGCTGATCCCGACGACGCCCTGGGCGGCCAGCTCGTCGACGAGCTCGCGGCGCGAGCGCCAGCTCGACGCGCGCCGGGCCGGGTCGCGGACGACGTAGCCCGCGACCCAGATCCGCCGGGACTCTCCGTCCTCGTCGTTGACGCCCGTGTTGCCGATGTGCGGCGCCGTCATGACGACGACCTGCCGGTGGTACGAGGGGTCGGTGAGGGTCTCCTGGTAGCCGGTCATGCCGGTCGAGAAGACCGCCTCCCCGACCGTCGAGCCGACGGCCCCGTAGGCCTGCCCGCGCCAGGTGCGGCCGTCCTCGAGGACGAGCACCGCCGGGCCGGGGCCCGTCGTCGCGCCGGTCGTCGTGCCGCCGGTCGTCGTCGCGGTCATGCGTCCCTCCCGGGGGTGGTGCCCGGGCGCGGCCCGGCGAGCTTGCCGTCGAGGACCGTCGGGTGCCCGGCGTAGAACGTCGCGACGACCTGGCCGGGCAGCTCACGGCCGCGGAACGGCGAGTTGCGGCCCATCGTGGCCATCGTGTGCGGCTCGACGGTCCAGCGGGCCGCCGGGTCGACGAGCGTGAGGTGGGCGGGCTCGCCGACGACGAGCGGGCGGCCCTGGTCGGCGACCCGGCCGATCCGGGCCGGGGCCGCCGACATCCGCTGCGCGACGCCGGCCCAGTCGAGCAGCCCGGTCTCGACCATCGTGTGCTGGACGACCGACAGCGCCGTCTCCAGCCCGGTCATCCCCATCGCGGCCGCGGCCCACTCGCAGTCCTTGTCCTCGACCGGGTGCGGGGCGTGGTCGGTGGCGACGATGTCGATCGTGCCGTCGGCGAGGGCCTCGCGCAGCGCCATGACGTCCTCGGCGGTGCGCAGCGGCGGGTTCACCTTGAAGACCGGGTCGTAGCTGCGCACCTCCTCGTCGGTGAGGAGCAGGTGGTGCGGGGTGACCTCGGCGGTGACGTCGATGCCCCGGCCCTTGGCCCAGCGGACGATCTCGACCGAGCCGGCCGTCGACAGGTGGCACACGTGCAGGCGGGAGCCGACGTGCCCCGCGAGCAGGACGTCGCGGGCGATGATCGCCTCCTCGGCGACCGCCGGCCAGCCACGCAGCCCGAGGACGGCCGAGACCGCGCCCTCGTGCATCTGGGCGCCGTCCGTGAGCCGCGGCTCCTGGGCGTGCTGGGCGACGACGCCGTCGAACGCCTTGACGTACTCCAGCGCCCGGCGCATGAGGACCGCGTCGCTGACGCACTTCCCGTCGTCCGAGAAGACCCGGACGCCGGCCGCGGAGTCGGCCATCGCGCCGAGCTCGGCGAGCCGCTCCCCCGCCAGGCCCACCGTCACGGCACCGACCGGGCGGACGTCGACCCAGCCCGAGCGGCGGCCGAGCCGCCAGACCTGCTCGACGACGCCCGCGGTGTCCGCGACCGGGTCGGTGTTCGCCATCGCGTGCACGGCGGTGAAGCCGCCGCGGGCGGCCGCCTGGGAGCCGGTCTCGACGGTCTCGGCGTCCTCCCGGCCCGGCTCGCGCAGGTGGGTGTGCAGGTCGACGAGGCCCGGCAGGAGGACGAGGCCGTCGGCGTCGAGCACGCTCGCGCCGGCCGCGGACAGGCCCGGGCCGATCTCGGCGACGACGCCGTTCTCGACGAGGACGTCGGTCGGCTGGCCGCCGAGGACGCGCGAGCGCCGGACCAGCCAGGTCGTGCCGGCCGTCGTGGTGGTCACGGGAGGACCCCTTCGGTGAGAGCGACTTCTTCGGCGGGCGGGGCGGCGGGCGGGGCATCGGGCGCGAGGTCGCGTGCCCCGGCGAGGAGCAGGTAGAGCACGGCCATCCGGACGGCGACCCCGTTCGTCACCTGCTCGACGATCGTCGAGCGCGGTGAGTCCGCGGCGTCCGCCGAGATCTCCAGCCCGCGGTTCATCGGGCCGGGGTGCATGACGACCGTGTGGTCCGGCAGCAGCCCGACCCGGCGGGCGTCGAGCCCGTAGCGGCGCGAGTACTCGCGCACGCTGGGGAAGTACGAGGCGTTCATCCGCTCGGCCTGGACCCGCAGCATCATCACGGCGTCGAGGTCGCCGTGGCCGCCCGCGAGCGTCGCGTCGAGGTCGTAGGAGACCTCGCAGGGCCAGCCCTCGACCCCTACCGGCAGCAGCGTCGGCGGCGCGACGAGGACGACGTGCGCGCCCAGGGTGTTGAGCAGCAGCACGTTCGAGCGCGCGACCCGGCTGTGCAGGACGTCCCCCACGACGGCGACCCGGCGGCCGGCGAGGTCGGCGCCGGTCGCGTTCTCGACGAGGTGGCGACGCATCGTGAACGCGTCGAGCAGCGCCTGTGTCGGGTGCTCGTGGGTGCCGTCCCCGGCGTTGACGACGGCGCCCCGGGTCCAGCCGGCGTGCGCGAGCCGGTGCGGCGCGCCGGAGGCCGGGTGCCGGACGACGACGGCGTCCGCGCCCATCGCCTCGAGGGTGAGCGCGGTGTCCTTGAGCGACTCGCCCTTGGAGACGCTCGAGCCCTTGGCGGAGAAGTTGATGACGTCCGCCGAGAGCCGCTTGGCCGCGGCCTCGAAGGAGATCCGGGTCCGGGTGGAGTCCTCGAAGAAGAGGTTGACGACGGTCCGGCCGCGCAGCGTGGGGAGCTTCTTGATCTCGCGGCGCTGCGTGGCGGCCATCTGCTCGGCGACGTCGAGGACGGTCACGGCCTGCGCCCGGTCGAGGTCGGCGGCCGACAGCAGGTGCCTCACGCGGACACCTCCGCGGCGTCCGACTCGATGCGCACCTCGTCGGTGCCGTCGACCTCCTCGAGCGCGACCCGGACCCGCTCGGACAGCGACGTCGGGAGGTTCTTGCCGACGTGGTCGGCCCGGATCGGCAGCTCGCGATGGCCGCGGTCGACGAGGACCGCGAGCCGGACGGCGCGCGGCCGCCCGAGGTCGGACCGCGCGTCGAGCGCGGCCCGGATGGTCCGCCCGGAGAAGAGCACGTCGTCGACGAGGACGACGACCTTGTCGTCGATCCCGCCGTCCGGAAGCTCGGTCGGGGCGATGCTCCGGACCGGGTGGCGGCGCAGGTCGTCGCGGTACATCGTCGCGTCGAGCGAGCCGACAGGGACGGGGCGGCCCTCGATCTCGGTGAGCCGGCGGCCGAGCCGCGTCGCGAGGGTCACCCCGCGTGTCGGGATCCCGAGGAGGACGAGGTCGTCGGCACCCTTGTTGCGTTCGAGGACCTCGTGGGCGATCCGGGTCAGCGCCCGGCGGATCTCAGCGGCTTCGAGCACGGTGCGGCGCGCGGTCACGCAGCCGACCTCCTTCCCCGCCTCTCGGGACGGGTCGTTAAAGGGGGCGGTCGTCGCAGGTCGGGCGGGGGTCCGCGGGTTGCCCCGGGATCGTCCGGCGTCCTGCACCGTCGAGGCTAGCAGGGGACCCGCGGGCCCGTAGCGTGACCCCGTCACCGCGCCACGCCGCGCCGCGACCGGTCAAGAGTGGTCGGGTGGTGTCCACCATTCGGTGGGCGACATATCGGGGCAGAACCGAAGAAAATCTACGCCGTTCGGGTGGAGATCACGACGAGTTCGGCGATCCTGCTTGACGAGAAACGTAACTCTCCGTGACCATCAGCGCATGGCCTCCGACTACGCCCGGGCACTTGGCGCCCGACTCCGCGCGATCCGCACCCAGCAGGGTCTGTCCCTGCACGGTGTCGAGGAGAAGTCCGAGGGCCGCTGGAAGGCGGTCGTCGTCGGCTCCTACGAGCGAGGTGACCGCGCCGTGACCGTCCAGCGGCTCGCCGAACTCGCCGACTTCTACGGCGTGCCGGTGCAGGCGCTCCTGCCCGACGCTGCCCCGACGGGCAGCAGCGAGCCGCCGCCGAAGCTGGTCCTCGACCTCGAGCGTCTCCAGTCCGTCCCCGCCGAGAAGGCCGGTCCCCTCGCGCGGTACGCCGCGACGATCCAGGGCCAGCGCGGCGACTACAACGGCAAGGTGCTCTCCATCCGTACGGACGACCTCCGCACGCTCGCCGTGATCTACGACGTGCCGCCGGCCGTCCTCGCCGAGCAGCTCATCGCGTGGGGCGTCCTCAACGCCGACGCGCGACGCGCCGTCGCCGCCGAGGACTGACAGCAGCGGAACGGCCCGGACGCCCCGCCTGCGCGGGTGCGGTCCGGGCCGTCAGCCCGTCAGCCCGTCGTCCAGCGCGTCCGGTGGGCGCAGCGGCGACGGGTCTCACCGGTGTCAGGCGGGGCGTCCCGCCACGGTGAGCAGCCGGCCGAGCAGGCCGTTGACGAAGGACGGCGACTCGTCGGTCGACAGCGACCGGGCGAGCTCGACGGCCTCGTCGATGGCGACGGCGTCCGGGACGTCGTCGTTGTAGAGCAGCTCCCAGGCGCCGATGCGCAGCACGCAGCGGTCGACGCCGGGCATCCGCTCGAGCGTCCAGCCGTGCGAGTACGTCGACAGCAGCTCGTCGATCCGCTCCCGCTCGGCGACGACCCCCTCGACGATCTGCGCCGAGTAGTCCCCCACCGGGGGCTCGGCGGCCTCGCGCCGCTCACGCAGCACGTCGAGGGCCGCCAGCCCGCGCTGGTCGGCCTCGAAGAGGATGTCGAGGGCCCGCTTGCGGGCCTTGCTCCGGGCGCCCAAGGGCTCAGTTCACCCGGCCGAGGTAGCTGCCGTCGCGGGTGTCGACCTTGACCTTCGTGCCCGTCTCGAGGAACAGCGGCACCTGGATCTCGTAGCCGGTCTCGACGGTCGCCGGCTTCGTGCCGCCCGTCGAGCGGTCACCCTGCAGACCCGGCTCGGTGTAGGTGATCTCGAGGACGACGGACGTCGGCATCTCGACGTAGAGCGGGATCCCGTCGTGGGTCGCGACCATCGCCTCCATGTTCTCCAGGAGGAAGTGCGCGGCGTCCCCGACCGTGACCTCCGGCACGAGGAGCTGGTCGAACGTGTTGGTGTCCATGAAGACGTAGTCGGTGCCGTCCTTGTACAGGTACTGCATGTCGCGCTTGTCGACGGTGGCGGTGTCGACCTTCGTGCCCGCGTTGAACGTCTTGTCGACGACCTTGCCGGACAGGACGTTCTTGAGCTTCGTGCGGACGAACGCGCCGCCCTTGCCGGGCTTGACGTGCTGGAACTCGACGACGGCCCAGAGGTTGCCGTCGAGGTTGAGCACGAGGCCGTTCTTCAGGTCGTTGGTGGTGGCCACGGTTCTGCCTTCATCGGTGTCGCGGGCACGCGTGCACCCGTCGGAGGTGTCAAGGGTCTGTGCCAGGGGTCTGGCGGACCGTCAGATCCTACCGGGCGCGCGCGGCGACGGCGCGCAGCGCGAGGTCGTACGAGCCGAGGCCGAACCCGGCGACGGTGCCCGTCGAGACCCCCGCGACGACGCTCGTGTGACGGAACGTCTCGCGCGTCGCGGGGTTCGACAGGTGCACCTCGACGAGCGTCAGGCCGGCGCTCGTGACCTGCGCGCACGCGTCCCGGACGGCGTAGCTGTAGTGCGTGAACGCCGCCGGGTTGAGCACGACGTGGGAGCGGGTGTCGACGGCCTCGTGCAGCCAGCCGACGAGCGTGGCCTCGTCGTCGGTCTGCCGGACGTCGGCGGCCAGGCCCAGCTCGTCGGCCACGCCGCGGCAGCGGGCCGCGAGGTCCTCGATCGTCTCGTGGCCGTAGACCTCCGGCTCCCGGGTGCCGAGCCGGCCGAGGTTGGGGCCGTTGAGGACGAGGACGCGCGGGCTGCTCACGGCCGCCGAGCCTAACGGCCCCGTTCCGCCACGACGAGCAGGTACTCCCACTGCATGACGCCGTCCTCGAGGGCGTCGTCGCCGAGAGCGGCCAGGGCGGCGTCCAGGGCGGCGACGTCGTCCGGCCGGTCCGCCAGGGCCGCGTAGGCGGCCACCGTGGGCCCGTAGGCGGCCTTGAACAGGTCCCGCCACTGCGCACCCGAGGTGAAGCCTTCCACGCGCACCTGGCGCCGCTCGAGGTGCAGCGCGGCCGCCCCCGCCCCGAGCAGGGACCGCACGTGGTCCTCGTCGCCCCACAGCGGCGGCGGCTGCGCACCGGGCGGCGGCGGGGCGGCGAACGGCTTCATGGCGGTGAACAGCCGGCCGACGAAGCCCTGCGGCGTCCAGTTCGCCAGCGCGATCGTGCCGCCGGGGCGGGTGACCCGCAGCAGCTCGGCGGCCGCGTCCCGGTGGTGCGGCGCGAACATGACGCCGACGCTCGACAGGACGACGTCGAACTCCCCGTCGCCGAAGGGCAGCGCCTCGGCGTCGGCGACCTGCCAGTCGAGGCGGGCCGCGACGTCGGCGCCCAGCGCGGCCGCCTCGGCCCGGCCGGCGTCGAGGAGCGCGGGCGTGAGGTCGGAGGCGACGACGGCCGCGCCGCGGACGGCGGCCGGGAGCGCCGCGTTGCCGGACCCGGCCCCGACGTCGAGGACGCGCTGGCCGGCGCGGAGGCCGGCCGCCTCGACGAGGTCGGCGCCGAGGTGCGGGATGACGCGGTGGGCGACGGAGGGGAAGTCCCCGAGCGCCCACATCGTCGCGTGGCGGGCCTTGAGGACCCGGTCGGCGTCGTCGCCGACGTGGTAGGTGGCGGACTGTGCACTCTGGTCTGCGCGCTGGTGCGCGGTGTTCGTGGACATGCGGCCACCGTAGGAAGAGGGCGGTACCGCACCTAGTACACGATCTGTACCGCTCTGCACCGCGGTCCGGTCGGTACCGTGGAGCGATGGGTGCCCCGTATCACCAGTTCTGCCCGGTGGCGAAGGCGATGGAGCTCCTCGACGAGCGCTGGACGCTGCTGCTCGTCCGCGAGCTCGTGACCGGCAGCGAGCGGTTCAACGACCTGCGCCGCGGGCTGCCGCGGATGTCCCCGACGCTGCTCTCCCGCCGGCTCCAGCAGCTCACCCGGGCCGGCCTCGTCCGCCGGGTCGAGGACGGCACCGACGTCCGCTACGTGCTCACCGACGCGGGCCGCGAGCTGCGCCCCGTCGTCGAGGCGCTCGGCGCGTGGGGCACCCGCTGGATCGGCGAGATCGGCGACGCGGACCTCGACCCGAAGCTGCTGCTGTGGGACATGCACCGCAACGTCGACCTCGCGGCGGTCCCGCGGCCCCGGACCGTCGTGCGGTTCCGGTTCACCGACCCCGGCGTCGTCGACCGGGACTGGTGGCTCGTCATCAGCGCCGACGACGTGGACGTCTGCGACGCCGACCCCGGGCACCCGGTCGCGGCGTCGGTCACCGGCTCGCTGCTCGGCGTCACGCGGTGGTGGAACGGGGACCTGTCGTGGCCCGCCCTGGTGCGGTCCGGCACGGTGAGCGTCGAGGCACCGTCCGGCGTCCGGCGCGCGCTGCCCGGCTGGTTCGCCCGGTCGCCGTTCGCCGCGGTCCCGCGGCCGCCGGCCGCCGCCGGGCGGGTCGGGACGGGGGCTACGCGCTGACGGCCGCGTAGGCCCCGACGAGCAGGTCGGGGTCGGGGCCCTCGAGCCGCACCGGCCGGCCGACGTCCTCGAGGACGACGAAGCGCAGCAGGTCGCCGCGGGTCTTCTTGTCCCGGCGCATGACGTCGAGCAGGGTCTCCCAGCGGCCCGCCGGGTAGGTCAGCGGGAGGCCGAGGGTGCCGAGCACCTCACGGTGCCGGTCGACGAGGGCCGCCGGGGTGCTCCCGGCGAGCCGCCCGAGCTCGGCGGCGAAGACCATGCCCAGGCTCACCGCCGCGCCGTGCCGCCAGGTGTACCCCTCGACCTGCTCGACGGCGTGGCCGAAGGTGTGGCCGTAGTTGAGGATCTCTCGCAGGTGGGACTCCTTGAGGTCCTCGGTGACGACGCGGGCCTTGACGGCGACGCTGCGCTCGACGAGCTCACGGAGCACCGGGGAGTCCCAGGACGTCGCCGCGGCGCGGTCGCCCTCGATCAGGTCGAGGATCCGCGGGTCGGCGATGAAGCCGGTCTTGACGACCTCGGCGAGGCCGGCGACGAGGTCGTCCGGCGGCAGGGTCGCCAGCGCCGACAGGTCGCAGAGCACGCCGGCCGGCGGGTGGAACGCGCCGACGAGGTTCTTGCCCTCCGCGGTGTTGATGCCGGTCTTGCCGCCGACCGCCGCGTCGACCATCGCGAGCAGCGTCGTCGGGACCTGGACGACCCGCACCCCGCGCAGCCACGTCGACGCGACGAAGCCCGCGAGGTCGGTCACCGCTCCCCCGCCGACGCCGACGACCGCGTCGGTCCGGGTGAAGCCGGCCCGCCCGAGCACGCCCCAGCAGTCGGCGAGGACGCCGGCGGTCTTGGCCGCCTCGCCGTCCGGGACCTCGGTGACATAGGCCTCGAACCCGGCCGCGAGCAGGTCCGCCCGGACCGCCTCGCCGCGCGCGCGCAGACCGGCGGGATGGACGACGAGCACCCGCTGCGCGCCCGCGAGCAGGCCCGGCAGCGCGCCGAGGAGGTCGTGCCCGACGACGACGTCGTAGGCGTTCGGGCCGGCCGGGTCGCCCGCGGTACCGGCGCCGACGCGCAGCCGGGTCGGGCCGCTCACGCGTCCGCCGTGAGACCGAGCGCGTCGAGGACCGCCACCGCGACCTCCTCGGGGCTGCGGCCGTCGGTCGCGACGACGGCGGTCGCGACCCGCTCGTAGACCGGGCGACGACGCTCCATGATCCGCAGCCACTGCGCGCGCGGGTTGCCGAGCAGCAGCGGCCGGTCCCGGTTGAGGCCGATCCGGCGGGCCGCGTCGGTGACCTGGACGTCGAGGAAGACGACGGTGTGGCCCTGCAGGGCGTCCTCGGTGAGCGGGTCCATGACGGCGCCGCCGCCGAGCGCGAGCACACCGGGGTGCTCGCGCAGCGCGGTCGCGACGGCGGCCCGCTCCAGGTCCCGGAACACCGGCTCGCCGTCGTCGACGAACACGTCGGAGACCGACTTGCCGGCGACCGTCTCGACGTCGGCGTCGGTGTCGCGCAGGGCCACCCCCAGCCGGTCGGCGACGAGCCGGCCCACCGTCGACTTGCCCGAGCCCATCGGGCCGACGAGCACGACGGCGGGGCGGACCGCTGCGGCGTCGTCGGGGGCGGCGCCGCTCACGAGCCCTCGCTGCGGAGCAGGTCCGGCAGCGCGTCGAGGTAGGAGCGGACGTTGCGCGCGGTCTCGGTGACGCTGTCGCCGCCGAACTTCTCCAGGACGGCGTCGGCGAGCACGAGCGCGACCATCGCCTCGGCGACCACCCCGGCGGCCGGGACGGCGCACACGTCGGAGCGCTGGTTGATCGCGACGGCGGCCTCGCCGGTCGCGACGTCGACGGTGTCGAGCGCCCGCGGGACGGTCGAGATCGGCTTCATCGCGGCCCGCACGCGCAGCACGTCGCCCGTGCTCATGCCGCCCTCGGTGCCACCGGCGCGCCCGGTCCGGCGCCGGATGACGCCGTCCACCCGCTCGATCTCGTCGTGCGCGGGGGAGCCGCGGCGCCGGGCGGTCGTGAAGCCGTCGCCGACCTCGACCCCCTTGAGCGCCTGGACGCCCATGAGGGCGCCGGCGAGCCGGGCGTCGAGCCGGCGGTCCCAGTGCACGTGGCTGCCCAGGCCCGGCGGCAGCCCGTAGGCGACGACCTCGACGATCCCGCCGACGGTGTCGCCGTCCTTGCGGCAGGCGTCGATCTCGGCGACCATCGCGGCGCTCGTCGCGGCGTCGTGGCAGCGCACCGGGTCGGCGTCGAGCGCCTTGACGTCGTCCGGGCCGGGCAGGTCGCTGCCCTCGGGCACCTCGACGGGGCCGATCCCCACGGTGTGGCTGACGAGCCGGACCCCGGCGGCCTGCTCGAGGAACGCCGACGCCACGGCGCCGAGCGCGACCCGGGCCGCGGTCTCGCGGGCGCTGGCCCGCTCGAGGACCGGGCGGGCGTCGTCGAAGCCGTACTTCTGCATGCCGACGAGGTCGGCGTGGCCCGGCCGCGGCCGGGTCAGCGGGGCGTTGCGCGCCTGCGCGTCGAGGACGTCCTGCGGCACCGGGTCCGCCGACATGACCGTCTCCCACTTGGGCCACTCGGTGTTCCCGACCTCGACGGCGACCGGGCCGCCCTGGGTCAGGCCGTGCCGGAGCCCGCCGAGGAAGCGGACGGCGTCCTGCTCGAACTTCATGCGCGCGCCCCGGCCGTGGCCGAGACGTCGGCGCTCGAGGGCAGCCTGGACGTCGTCGCTGGTCACCCGCACCCCGGCGGGCAGACCTTCGAGGACGCCGACGAGTGCGGGGCCGTGGGACTCCCCCGCCGTGAGCCAGCGAAGCATGGGGCCGATCCTCCCACGCCCGCCGCGTCAGTCGTCGACGCGGGTCCCCGCCCCGACGCAGATCGTCTGGGCCGCGCCGGCCTTCCAGGACACCTTCGCGCAGGTGGCGCTCGAGGTCCCGGTGTACTCCAGGTTCGTCACGACGGTGTCGTTCGGGGAGGCCGCCGCCTTCTCCTCGCCGTTGACGACGAAGACCGCGTCCCCCGCGGCGCCGGTCAGGGAGAGCAGGTAGACGTAGGTCGGGGTCGCGGTGACGGTGGCCGTCGCGGTCGTCGTCCTCGTCTTCGTCGTCGTCCGCGTCGACGTCTTCGTCGTCGTGACGACCGAGCTGACCGTCTTGACGACCGTCGTCGCCGCGGCGGGCGTCGTCGTGGTGGCGGCAGTCGTGCCGGCCGAACCGGTACCGGCGGCCGCGGCCTTCCCCGAGAAGGGGTTGCGGTTGGCTGGGCGGACGGTGCCGGTCGTCGGGACCGCCGTCCCGGTCGCCGTCGCGCTGCGCGGCGAGCGGGCCACCGTGGCCCCGGTCGCCGTGAGGTCGTCACCGCCGCCGCCGAGGACGACGAAGGCGACCGCGCCGAGGACGCCCGCGACCCCGAGGCCGGCACCGGCGACGACGGCCTCGCGCCGGCGGTACCAGGCCGTGGCCGCGGGCCGGGCGGCCGACGGGCCGCCCTGGACGACCTCGGCCGTGCCGGGCGGGACCGGGGGCACCGGCGCCGACGGCGAGCCCGCCGGGGCACCGAAGAGGGACCCGAACTGCGGCTCCTGGCTCACGAGACCTCCTGCGTGGCGGTGGCGGTCGGCGCCGGGGTGGCCGTCGCCGCGGGGGCGGAGGCGGTCGGGGCGGCTGCGGGGGACGCGCCGGGGGTGGCGCCGGCCGTGGCCGTGGACATCGGGCTGCCGGCCGCGCCGCCGGTGGTGCCCGTGCCGGTCGTGAGGACGTCGGCGCTCATCCCCGGCAGGGCGAAGACCTTGCCGGTGATCGTCACGGCGACGTTCCCGCCGGTCGCCGAGGCGTCCGCGCCGCCGGCGCTGCCGGCGGACATCTGGACGGCCGTCACGAGGAAGGCCCTCGGCATCTGGGTCTGGAGCTGCTTGAGGAACGCCACGGTCTGGAAGTAGTCGCCGTCGATCGCGACGGTGACCGGGATGGCGACGACCGTGGACCCGTCGACGGCGGTCCCGGCGGCCGCGGCCGCGGTGGCGGCGGCGGTGGGCGCCGCGGCGGCCGCGCCCGGCACGGTGGTCCCCGACCTGACGCTGACGGCCGGGCCGGGCGTGACGCTCGAGAGGGTCACCCCGGTGCTCTCGGACATCGCGTCGAGGTCGCGGACGAGCCGCGGCATCCCGGCGTCCGGCGGCATCTGCGCGAGGATCGAGGCGAGCTCGGCCTGGCTCTCGGGGAGCTTGGCGAACTGCGCGCGGAGCTGGGCGATCTTCACCTCGAGCAGGTCGTTCTGGCTCTGCGTCGCGGCGTTCTGGTCGCGCAGCTCGGCGGCCTCGGTGCGCTGCGGCGACACCAGGAGCAGCCAGCTCAGGCCGAGCAGGGCGACGCACAGGAGCGTCGTGCCGGCGACCCACCGGGCGGTGCGGCTCGTCAGCATGGTCAGCTCGCCTTCCCGTCGAAGCGGTGCGAGAGCGCGCTGGAGTCGATGACGATCTTCGAGGAGAAGGTCACCGGGCCGTCGTCGGCGGTGCCGCCGCCGGCCGACCGGGTCGCGCTCTGCAGGGTGGAGCCGTCGAGACCGTCGACGCTGCCCACGGACTCCAGCCAGGTGGAGACGTCCGGGAACCGGTCGCCGCCGCCGGTGAAGGTGACGGCGCCGAGGCCGGACGGGGTGAGCGGGTCGGTCGCCGTCGTCGGCGCGCCCGAGGTGTCCATCGCGACCGTGACGTTCGTCAGCGACACCGTGTCCGGCG
Organism: Actinomycetota bacterium; assembly: GCA_016213575.1. Lineage (GTDB taxonomy): Bacteria > Actinomycetota > Actinomycetes > Actinomycetales > Kineosporiaceae > R-H-3. Next base: position 21,016 of record JACRAB010000265.1, on the reverse strand, counting down.
TCGCCGCCGCGAGGTCGTCGAAGAACCGGTACCACAGGACGTCGGAGCCGAGCGCCGCCGTCCGCGCGGCCTTGGCCTGCTCGACCCGGGACAGCACCCGCGGCACGTCGGCGTACTTGGCCTCCTCGGTGTGGAGCTGGGCGGTCCGGGCGCGGGACACGTCGAGGTCCGCCTGCGCGACCTGCACCCCGTGCAGGGACCACGCGAACGCGAGGCCGGCCACCGCGACGGTGCCGACGACGGCCCCGGCGAGCAGCTTCTGGACCCGCCGGAACGCGCGGGCGTCGAGCACCTCGCGGGGCAGGAGGTTGACCTTGGGCACGGGGGCCCAGTCGACCCGGACCCCGCCCCCGGCGGGGGCGAGGGCCTCGACCGGCTGCTGCTGGGCGTCGACGGTCATCACATGGCTCCCAGGGCGAGTCCGACCGGGACGGCCGCGAGCGGGCGGACGAACGCGAGCTGGTTGTCGTCCAGGCCGGTCCGGCCGATCTTCAGCGAGGCGAGCGGGTCGCCCGCGACGACGGGCAGCCGGGTCGCGGCGGAGAGCCGCTCGGCGAGACCGTCGAGCCGCGAGCCGCCGCCGGAGAGCAGGATCCGCTCGAGCGGGACGCCCGGCGTCGAGGCGGCGTAGTAGTCGAGGGAGTTGCGGATCTCGTCGACGAACTCCTGGGCGGTGGCGGTGAGCGCCCGGTTGACCGCCGCGAGGTCCTCGCTGGACCCGGTGTGGGCCGCGGTCTGCTTGAGCGCCTCGGCCTCGGCGACCGTGATGCCGAGCCGGTCGGCGACCGCGTCGGTGATGTCCTGGCCGCCCATGAGGAGGATGCGGACGAAGCGCGGGCTCCCGGCGGAGTGGACGACGACGTTCGTCACCCGGGCGCCGATGTCGATGAGCGCCTCGGTCTCGACGTCCGAGCCGGTCTGCTTGCCCATGGCCCGCAGGACGGCGAACGAGGTGAGGTCGACCGAGAGCGCCGTGAGGCCGGCCTTCTCGGCGCAGCGGACGTTCGCGAGCACGGTCTCGCGGGCCGCGGCGACGAGCAGGCCGCGCAGCGCGCGGGCGCCGGAGGCGTCCGTCGTCTCCTCGACGGGGAAGAAGTCGAGCACCGCCTGGTCGACGGGCATCGGCAGGAAGTCCTGCACCTGGAAGGGGAGGCTGACGCGCAGCTCGTCCTTGGGCATCCACGGCAGCTCGAGCTGGCGGACGATGACGCGCTGGTTCGCGACGCCCATGACGACGCGCTTGTGCGAGAAGCCCGTCGCGCTCCAGAGCTGCCGCAGCGAGGCCGTCACCGGCTCGGGGTCGACGACCTCGCCGTCGCGCACCGCGCCCTCGGGGAGCACCACCTGGCCGAAGCGCTCCAGGGTGATGCCGGAGCGTCCGTAGGACAGCTCGACGGCGCGGACGACCGAGGTCCCGATGTCCAGACCGATCGCGGTTCGACCCGCCATGAATGATCCCCTCCGTGGAATCGGCCCGGCGCGGTTGGCACCGGGCTCACGAGTCCAGATCGGGTCCGGGGGGCGACCGCTTGAGGCGTGGGCGCCGCCCACTAGCCCGGGCGGGGCACGCTTCGTCCGATCGGCGGAGCGCCCGTCTCACGAAGGGTCACCGCACTGGTCCCGACGAGGACGTGGCGTCGCTGGGGCCGGGCGGGGTCCAGCGACGCCGAGCGTAGCCGCGGGCGGGCCTCCCGGAGGCCCGGGCGGCTCAGGCGAGACCGGCCGCGCGCAGGTAGGCCCCGGCGACGTCCGCGCCCCAGACCGCGCCGAGCCAGGAGCCGACGATCATGTACGGCCCGTACGGGATCTGGGTCTTCAGCGACCCCCGGCCGACGACCATGATCACGATCCCGGCGAGCCCGCCGACGAGGAAGGCGAAGAACGCCCCGGTGACGAGCTCCGACCAGCCGAGCCAGCCGAGGTACATCCCGAGCACGCCGGCGAGCCGGACGTCCCCGTAGCCCATCCCCTGGGGGTACACCGCGTGCAGGAGCCGGTAGAACAGCCACAGCGCCGCGCCGCCGGCGAGCATCCGGACGACGGACGACGTGTCCCGCGCCGCCAGGCTCGCGGCCCCCAGGAGCACCGCGGCGACCGGGTAGGACCGCGCGACGATGACGTACGGCAGCCGGAAGGTGTCGATGTCGATGAGCGCCAGCGCGATGCTGATCGCCGCGAGGAAGAGGAACGCCGGGAGCACGGGGACCCAGCCGAGCCACCACCCGACGAGCGCGAACGCCACGGCCGTGCCCGCCTCGACGAGCGGGTAGCGCACCGAGACCGGCTCCCCGCAGCACCGGGCCCGGCCCCGCAGGAGCAGCCAGGAGACGACCGGGACGTTGTCCCGCGGCGCGATCGGGGTGTCGCACCGCGGGCACGCGCTCGGCGGGCTGACCACCGACCGGTCCGCGGGCACGCGGGCGATGACGACGTTGAGGAACGACCCCACGAGCAGGCCCAGGACGCCGCAGACCGCGATCAGCACGCCGAGAACCGTAGTGGACGGCTGCGCTGCGTCACGCAGCGGTCACCGGACCCGTCACTTGTCCGTGACCGTGACGACCTGCCAGGGCGTCGCCGCCGGCTTGAGGAAGTACGGCGGCTGGAGGTTCTTCAGGCGCTGGTCGTAGACGTAGTTCTTGAGGTAGCCGCTCGTCGGTCCGCCGGAGTTGCCCGTGCCGACCGGCCCCCGGTACCGCTGCGAGATCGAGCCGAGCACGTTGAGCTTGGACGAGGTGGACGACGTCGACGACAGCGCGGCGCCGTACTGCCAGTTCTGCACGAGGAAGCTGTGCCGCAGCGAGAGCACCGCCGCCTGGATGGTGTGGACGCTCGAGGACGACGAGAGCAGGTTGTTCCCCGAGGAGTCGACCGGGTGGTAGACCCAGACGTAGCTGCCGGCGACGAGGCCGACCATGTCCGTCCCGGTGGCGCCGTCGGCGGCGAGCACGTCACCGGTGACGACGACGTCGTCCTTCGCGGCGACGGTGACCTGCCCGTCCACGGTGCCCTGGACGACGGCGGTCCCCCGGTTGCACGAGTAGTCGGTCGTGATCCCGCCGGTCCACTCCCCCGACCGCGGCACGGTCATCTTCGAGGTGTCGACGCTGCCGCACGTCGCGGTGTCGTTGACGTAGACGACGGGCGGGACCGCCTTCGTCTGGACGTTGCCGCGGTTGGAGGTGTCGAGGCAGCGCGACGGGGCGTTCGTCGTCGACGGGCTGTACACCTGCATCGTGCTGCCCTGGAACGTGATCCGGGTCTGGCCGGTGTAGAGGCAGCCCGGCCCGGCGGCCGCGGACGGGTCGTCGATCCGCGGCTCGACGTACTTGAGCAGCTCGGAGTTGCCGTTCGGCATCGCCAGCGGTGCGGCGTAGACCGGCCAGTAGCCCTGCGTCCCGCCGGACGACAGCAGCGGCTGGCCGCTGTTCCACCAGCGCCGGGACGGGTCCGGCGGGTTGGTCCAGCTCGACTCGGTGACGGGGTCGGTGAACAGCGGGCTGCCGCCGACCTGCAGGGCGTCGTTGCTGTGCAACGGCCCCTGGACGATGTCGCCGGAGGCCCACTGGATCTCCAGGCAGCCGAACCCCGCGACGGTGCCGGTGCTGACGACCGTCCCGGTGAGGCTGTTCGACCAGGTGTCGAGGACCCGGACCGGGTACGTGGCGGCCGAGTACGTGGGCGCGGACCGGCCCGCGTAGTAGTAGCCGCCGCAGGCGACGGGCACGCCGGCGCCCTCGTCCACGTAGCGGTAGCGGGTGCCGTGCGTGCCGCTGTTCCAGTACGCGCTGCCGTTGACGGTGACGGAGGTCCGCGCGTAGAAGAGCTCCGGGTCGAGGACCTCGACGTCGCTGAAGTAGATGAACCGCAGGAACCCCTTGGGCTGCAACGTCGCCGTGAGCGTCCGGCTCACGGGTGCGGCGCCCGCTCCGGGGCTCGACGTCCCGGTGGCCTGGAGCCGGATCACGCCGTTGCGCGCGGTGTCCTCCGCCGTCGACAGGAGCTGGTAGCGGTAGGACGCCGCCCGGCCGCCCGAGCCCTGGATCGTCCGGCCGGGCGTGAAGGCCGGGTTGGCCGAGTCGGCGCCGAGGGTCCAGTAGCTGTCGTTCGCGGTGAGCCGCGCGACGTACTCGTCGATCCCGGCCTGCGCGGCGGCGACGGCCGCCTTGGCGTCCTGGTCCGTGCGGGCCTTCGGCGCCTGCCCGATGACGAGGGCGAGCGAGGACAGCAGGAAGAGCGTGACGACCGCCATCGTGCCGAGCACCGTGACGAGGGCGACGCCCTCGTCGGCGGCGGGCAGACGGCGCACCATGCGGCCCGTTCGCTGGCGCATCGGCTACACCCCTCCGGAGTCGGTGAGGACGTTGGACAGCGTCACCCGGGTGAGCAGCGGCGCCCCGGGCACCTCCGGGTGCTTCGGGTCGGTCACGGTGAGGGCCACCTCGATGCTCTGGACGCCGCGCAGGTCGGTGCTCGCGAGCGCCCCGGAGACCAGGGCGACGGGTGTGGTGTCGACCCCGCCCTGGGCGAGGACGGCGGTCGCGTAGTAGCGGTACGCCGGCGGGGTCGTCGTCCGGGCCAGGCAGACCGGGGTGCCGGACGGCGTCCAGGTCCAGAACGGGCCGGTCACCGCCGGGGCGGTCACCGCGACGCCCGGGGTGATCCGGCGCGTCACGCAGGTCCCGTCCCAGCCGAGCTCGACGAGCGAGGCCACGGTGTCCGTGCTCTGCGGGGTGCCGGACCGGTTGAGCAGCGCGTAGAACGTCACCGACGTCGCGGTGCCCTGGACGACGGCGGCGGACTGACCCTTCGGCCGCACGGCGGTCCGCAGGCTGCGGCTGACGGCCTCGCCGACGACCCGGGTGTCGGCCGACGTCCCCACCCGGACGGCGACCGAGCGGGAGGCGTTCATCGTGCCGATCGCGACGGTGGCGACGCCCACGAGGACGACGGACCCGACCGCCGCCGTGACGGCGAGCTCGACGACGGAGACCCCGGCGTCGCCGCGGCGTCCCGCTCGGCCCGTGAGCCGGCGGGCGATGCGGCGGATCACGCGGTCACCGTCAGCACGACGGTCTTCGGGCCGGACGTGTCGAGCGACGCCGTGACCGGGGCGACGCCGTTCGCCACGGTGAACGTCCAGGTCCCGGCGGGCAGCAGGACGCCGGTCCCGCCGCCGGTCGTCGCGGGGAGCGTGAAGGTCTCGCCGGTCGTGCAGCGCTGCCCCAGCCCGGCGGCGTCCGCGGCGTGCGTCGCCGTGACGACCCGGCCGGCCAGGCTCGTGCCGAGCAGGCTGCGGACGTCGACGAGGACCGAGCCGGTCGCGACCGTGACGGTCGTGCCGTCGGCGGACGCCGGCGAGAGGTCGACCGTCGCCACGGCGCCGCTGATCGCCTTCACGTCGGCGCACGTCCCGGCCCAGACGTCGTACACGGTCGGGAAGAGGTGCTCGGCGCTGCCCGGCAGCGCCGTCACGCAGCCGACGGCCGCACCGGTGCAGACCGGGTAGGCCGTCTCGGAGACGTAGCTGCTGCGCAGCACCGTCCGCAGCCCGGCCGGGGCGGTGAAGCCCGTCGGCCCGCCGAGCACGAGCCGGGCCGAGCGCGCGGTGTCGTAGAGCAGCGTGCCGCGGGCGATCGTCCCCGCCGAGACGCCGAGGCTGGTCAGCGTGCTCGCCTGCGCGTTCGTCGTCCCGACGTAGCCACCGGCGTCGACGGCCGCGGTGTACGCGCCCGGGGCCAGGCTCGTGAAGACGGCGCAGCCGTCCTCGCCGGTCGTCGTCGCCGCCCCGCCCGGGGAGAGCGTCACGACGACGTCGGAGACGGCGGCCCCGCTCGCCCCGACGACCGACACCGCGACCGACCCCGACGCCGAGTCGAGGCCGTCGGTGCCGATGCCGACCGCCTTGAGGGTGTCGGCCCGGACCGCCTTGACCTGCCCCATCCCGGGCCACGTCACGGTGACCGTCACGAGCTTGTACGCCAGCCCGGCGCCGCTCGCGGTGCAGACGCTCGACGTGGCGTCGGACGGGACGTAGGTGGCCGTCTGCTTGACGGTGTACGTCACGCCGCCGACGGTCTCGGTGCGGGTCGTGAGGCCGTCCGGGATGTCGACGGCGCGCTGCGAGCGCGCCGACTCGATCTGGCGGTCGGCGAGGTTCGCGGCGACGACCCGGCGGTCGTTGGAGGCGAGCAGGCCCGTCGTCCGCAGCACGAGACCGAGGGCCACCGTCACGAGGATGCTGAACACGCTCATGGCGACGAGGACCTCGGCGAGCGTGAACCCGCCGTCCGGCCGGCCTCGTCGCGGCATGTGCTCCCCCTCGTGGACTGTCGTGCGGTCGGGACGCGACGGTGCTGCGCCCGCGCCGTCCCCGCTGCGTCATCGACCGGACCGGGCGGTCCCTTGAGGCCGGTCACCGGGGTGCGCCCGGCCGGCCTCCCGCCGTCCGGGTGCGTCGTGACGGACGGCGACGGACGGGCGACCGACGCCGGGGCGCGCGCGAGATCCGTTGCGCCGCAACGCCTCAGGGGCGGCTCCCCCTGCGGGAGCCGCCCCTGAGGCGTGGTCTGCGACCGCCAGGGCCGCGAGGTCACCGGACCGAGGTCACGGCGTGGTGGCCGTGCCGCACTGACCCGACTCGAGGCCGTTCTGCGCCGAGTACTTGAAGGTCTTCGTGCTGCCGTTCGTGTCGTTGAGCGCGATGCACCACGCGGCCGCGGTCCAGCCGGTCGTCGTGGCCGTGGCGCCGGTGGCGGTCGCGGTCGCACCGAAGGTGGTGACGACGGCGACGCCGCTGCTCGCCTTGCCGGCGTCGGAGCCGGCGACCGTGTAGCGGCCCGAGGTCAGCGTCACCGCGGGGGCCGTGGTGTTGTCGACGAAGTAGGTCGCGATCTCCTTGCCGAGCGTGGACACGTCGGCCTTGACCGCGGTGTCGCGCGCCTTGGCCCGCTGCGAGAGGAAGACGGGGATGGCGATCGCGGCGAGGATGCCGATGATGATCATGACGACGAGGAGCTCGATGAGCGTGAAGCCCGAGTCCTTCTCGTCGACGGACTTGCGGATGCGAGCAAGCATGCGCTGGGCCCTTCTCGAGGCTCGGCGTCCGCCGGAGGGCGGTCGCCGCGATGGTTGACGATGACGGTCCTGCATCGGCGCCCCACGGTGGTTCTTGAGGTTCCCCGGCCGGCCGGTGCTGCGTTCGGGTGGCCGGTTCACCCGGACGGCCCAGGCCGCAGGGACGTCGGTCCTCCGCGGCCCGCGCTCAGGGCGCGGTCGGGCTCGAGCAGACGCCGCTCTCGAGCCCCTGCTGGGCGGAGAACCGGACGCCGGCGAGCGAGCCGTCGGGGTGCGTCAGCGCCAGGCACCAGGCGGACGCCGTCCAGCCCGTCGTGTCGACGGTCGCCGGGTCGGCGCCCGCGACGACGACGCCGGGGCTGGTCTTGCCGAGGTCGTCCCCGGCCACGACGAAGCGGCCCGCGGTGATGACGACGGTCGGCGGCGCCGTCGCCCCGAGCCAGTGCTCGACGACGCGCTTGCCGAGCCGGTTCACGTCGGAGCGGGTCGAGGCGTCCCGGGCCTTCTGCCGCTGGTCGGCGATGACCGGGATCGCGATGGCCGCGAGGATGCCGATGACGAGCATGACGACGAGCAGCTCCACGAGCGTGAAGCCCTCGTCGCCGGGGCGCTCCGCCGTCCTCCGGGCGGCCCGAAGGGCGCGGGTCACCGGTCCTCCTCCTGGATGGGCTGCTGGATGAGCTGCTGGATGAGCTGCTGGATGAGCTACTGGATGAGGTCGAACACCGAGAAGATCGGCATGTAGAGGGCGATGATCATCGCGCCGACGATGCCGCCGAGGACGGCGATCATGATGGGCTCGATGAGGCTCGTGAGGGCCTCGGTCGTCGCCTCGACCTCCTGGTCGTAGAAGTCCGAGATCTTGTGGAGCATCGTGTCCATCGCGCCGGTGTCCTCGCCGACGGCGAGCATCTGCACGACCATCGGCGGGAAGACCTTGTGCTCCGAGAGCGGCCCGGCGAGCGACTCGCCGCGGCGCACGCTCTCCTCGACGTCCCGGGCCGCGTTGCGGATGACGATGTTGCCGCTCGTGTCGCCGACGATCTCCAGGCTCTGCAGGATCGGCACGCCCGAGGAGAGCATCGTGCCGAGGTTGCGGCTGAACCGGCTGATGGCGACCTTCTGGAAGAGCGAGCCGAAGACCGGCACCTTGAGCTTGATCGGGTCGACGACGGAGCGGACCCGGTCCTCGTGCTTGACCTTGGACCAGACGACGGCGCCGACGATGCCGAGGACGAGCAGGATCGGTGCGGCCCAGCGCATCGCGGCCGAGAGGAACACGAGCACGCGGGTCGGCGCGGGCAGCGTGCCGCCGAGGTCGGAGAACATCTTCGCGAAGATCGGCACGATGAACAGGAGCATGCCGACGACGGCGATGATCGCGATGACGAAGACGACGACCGGGTAGGTCATCGCCGACTTGATCTTGCTGCGCAGCTTGACCTCGGCCTCGAAGTTCGCCGCGATCTGGAGCAGGACGGCGTCGAGGAAGCCGCCGACCTCGCCGGCGCGCGTCATGTTCACCATGAGCGGCGGGAAGACCTTGGGGTGCTTGCCGAGCGCCGACGACAGCGACTGGCCGGTCTCGACGGCGTTGCGGACCTCGCCGAGGGTCTTGGCGAGCGGCTTGCTCTCGGTCTGCTCGGACAGGATCGCGAGCGCCCGCAGGAGCGAGAGCCCCGAGTTGATCATCGTCGCGAACTGCCGGCTCATGACCGCGAGGTCCTTGAGCGTGACCCGGTTGCCGCCCGGCAGGGTCAGCTCCTTGTTCATGCCCGCGTTGGACTCCCGGATGCTGACCGGGGCGTAGCCCATGCCCCGCAGCTTCTGCACGAGCGCCGCCTCGGTGGGCGCGTCGAGGCGCCCGCTGACGAGCTGGCCCTTGCGGTCGCGGACCGAGTAGTCGAAGGTCTTCGTCGCCGTCGCCATGTGCGTCTCCCTAGGTCGGCTCAGGCCCGGCCGGTGAGGCGGGTGTAGTCCTCGACGTGGTGGGCCTTCTCGAGGCCGTGCTCGTACGTGATGCGCCGGGTCCGGACGAGGTCGGCGAGGTGCTGGTCGAGCGTGTGCATGCCGAACTGGGCCCCGGCCTGCATCGCCGAGTAGATCTGGTGGGTCTTGCCCTCGCGGATGAGGTTGCGGATGGCCGGGGTGGCGACCATGACCTCGGTCGCGACGACCCGGCCGCGGCCGTCGGCCGTCTTGCAGAGCGTCTGGCACACGACGCCCTGGATCGCACCGGCGAGCTGGGTGCGGACCTGGGTCTGCTGGTACGGCGGGAAGACGTCGATGACGCGGTCGATCGTCTGCGCGGCGTCCTGCGTGTGGAGGGTCGCGAAGACGAGGTGACCGGTCTCGGCCGCGGTGAGGGCCACGGAGATCGTCTCCAGGTCCCGCATCTCGCCGACGAGGATGATGTCGGGGTCCTGCCGCAGGACGTGCTTGAGGGCCTGCGAGAACGAGTGCGTGTCCTCGCCGACCTCGCGCTGGTTGACCAGGCAGGCCTTGTGCCGGTGGAGGAACTCGATGGGGTCCTCGACGGTCATGATGTGGTCGCGGCGGGTCCGGTTCGCGAGGTCGACGAGCGCGGCGAGCGTCGTCGACTTGCCGGAGCCGGTCGGCCCGGTGACGAGGACCATGCCGCGCGGCAGGCCGGCGAAGTTGCTCACGGCCGGCGGGACGCCGAGGTCCTCGAGGGTCTTGATCTCGAAGGGGATCTGCCGGAAGGCGGCCCCGACCGACTCGCGCTGGCGGTACACGTTGACCCGGAACCTCGCCCGCCCCGGCAGCGCGTACGCGAAGTCGAGCTCGAGCTCGGTCTCGAACCGCTCGCGCTGCTTCTGCGTGAGGATCGCGTAGACGACCCGCTGGATCACCTGCGACGACAGCGGCCCGAGCTCGTCGAGCCCGGCGAGCTCGCCGTTGACCCGGACGACGGGCGGGGCGCCCGCGGAGAGGTGGACGTCGGAGGCGCCGATGTCGAGCGCGCGGCCGAGCACCATGCCGAGGTCGAGGTCGCCCTCGCCGACGCCCTGCTCGGTCGTCGCCCGCCGGTAGGCGTCGCCCGAGGCGGCCTCCGCGGCCGCGGCGACCCGCGGCTCGGGCGGGCGCGGCGCGGTCGCCTGGGCGACGGGCTGGACGGCCGGCTGGACGGCGACGGGCTGGACCGGCTGGACCGGCTGGACGCCGACGGGCTGGACCGGCTGCTGCACCGGGACGGCGGGCTGCACCGGGTCGGCGAGGGCGAACCGCTCCGGAACGTACGGCTCGGCGGCCCTCGGCGGCCCGCCCGGCTGTCCCTGCTGCTCCACCGATGGTCTCCCTCGCGCGCCCTGGACTCGTGCTCGTCTGTCGATCGGCCGTCCGGCTCCCGCGCTTGAGCGCGGATGCCGCCGTCCGGGTGCCGCCGTCCGGGTCCGGAGCCCCGCGGGAAGCCCGCCGGGCCCTAGGCGACGACGCGGAGGATCTCCTCGATGGAGGTCACGCCGTCCCGCACCTTGGCCATCCCGTCCTCGCGCAGCCGGCGCATCCCCTCCCGGCCGGCGACGCTCCCGATGTCGGTCGACGACGCCCGCTGCACGGCGAGCCGCTCGACGTCCTCGGTGACCGCCATGACCTCGTGGAGCGCGAGGCGGCCCTTGTAGCCGGTGCGCGCGCACGCCGGGCAGCCGGCGGCCCGGTGCAGCGTGGGCACCTCCTGGCCGGGGATCCACGGGTAGCGGGCGGCGAGGAGCTCCTCGGGCGTCGGCTCGTAGGGCTCCTTGCACTTCACGCAGAGCCGCCGCGCGAGCCGCTGGGCGAGCACGCAGTCGAGCGCGGACCCGACGAGGAACGGCTCGATGCCCATCTCGGTGAGCCGGGTGATCGCCGACGGCGCGTCGTTCGTGTGGAGCGTCGAGAGCACGAGGTGCCCGGTGAGGGCGGCCTCGACGGCGATCTGCGCCGTCTCGTGGTCGCGGATCTCCCCGACGAGGACGACGTCCGGGTCCGAGCGCAGGATCGACCGCAGGGCCGCCGCGAACGTCAGGCCGGCCTTCGTGTTCACCTGCACCTGGTTGATGCCGGGCAGCCGGTACTCAACCGGGTCCTCGACGGTGATGACGTTGATCTCCGGCCGGGCCACGAGGTTGAGCGTCGCGTAGAGCGTCGTCGACTTCCCGGAGCCGGTCGGGCCGGTCACGAGGATCATCCCGTAGGGCTTGGTGAAGCTCGCCGAGTAGCGGGTGAAGTTCTCGTCGGTGAAGCCGAGGTCGGACAGCGCCAGCCGGGCCGTGGAGTTGTCGAGGATGCGCATGACGACCTTCTCGCCCCACACCGTGGGCAGGGTCGCGACGCGCAGGTCGATCTTCTGGCCGCCGGTGGAGACCGAGAGCCGGCCGTCCTGCGGGATCGGGCGCTCGGAGATGTCGATGTCGGCCATGATCTTCAGGCGCGAGATGACGCCGGACTGGATCGACCGCGGCGAGCGCATGACGTCGTGGAGGACGCCGTCGATCCGGTACCGCACCCGCAGCTCGTGCTCGCCGGGCTCGATGTGGATGTCGGAGGCCCGGTCCTGGATCGCCTGGGTGATGAGGAGGTTGACGTACTTGACGATCGGCGCCTCCTCGACCACCTCCTTGAGGCGGCCGAGGTCGTCCTCCTCCTCGACGGCGAAGCTGCTGCCGAGGTCGTCGAGGTCGGCCTCCGCCCGGCAGAGCCGGTCGACGGCGGCGAGCAGGTCGTCCCGGGTCGCGACGACCGGGCGCGGCTCCCAGCCGGTCATCGAGCGGACGTCGTCGAGGGCGAAGACGTTGCCCGGGTCCGCCATCGCGAGCAGCAGCTTGCCGTCCTCGTAGCCGATCGGCAGGACGGCGTGCCGCCGGCAGACCGCGGCGGGCACGAGCGCGACGGCCGACCCGTCGACGTTGTAGTCGGTGAGGTCGACGAAGGGCAGCCCGATCTGGTGGGCGAGCGCCGCGACGAGCTGGGCCTCGGAGAGGACGCCGTGCTCGACGAGGACGCGCCCGAGGCTGCGCCCCTCACGCTGGTGGACGTCGTACGCGGCGGCGAGCTGGGCCTCGTCGACGAGGCCCCCGTCGAGGAGGATCTCCGCGAGCTGCTTCACCACGTGCGCCACCGGCGGCGACGCTCCGCGGGCAGGGAGCCGGTCGCCGTCATGGCGCGGTCATCGGCAGCCGGCGCCGCACGCTTGAAGCAGGTCCACCGCTCGGCCCAACCGCTGCTGGGGCCGTCCGGGTGGCCGGGTCAGCGGCGCGCGACCTCGGCCTCGACGGCGGCGCGCATCGCCGGCACCGGGGGCTCGAGCCCGGTCATGAGCCGGACCTGCTCGGCGGCCTGGTGCAGGAGCATCGCCAGCCCGGAGACTACGGGGCCGCCGGCCCCGGTCCAGGCCCGCGCCAGCGCGGTCGGCCACGGGGCGTAGACGACGTCGAGGAGCACCGGCGGCGGGGCGCCGTCCCGGACCGCGGGGGCGACGAGGCCGGCCGCGAGGTCGTCGGCGAGGGCGTCCGCCGCCCCTGCGGGCAGCGTCGAGACGACGACCGCCGGCGCCGCGTGGACGACGTCCGCCGCGTCGAGCGCCGCGAGCCGGACGTCGAGCCCGAGCCGCTCCCCCGCGGCGACGACGTCCCCGGACCGCCCGGCCGAGCGGACGTGGACCCGCGGCGCGCGCACCCCGCGGTCGCGCAGCGCCGCGACCGCCGAGCACGCCGTCGCGCCCCCGCCGAGGACCGCCGCGGTGCTGGCCTCCCGGACCCAGGCCTCGGCCAGCGCGGCGACGATGCCGTGGACGTCGGTGTTGTCACCGACTGGGCCGGCCGGCCCGAAGGTCACGGTGTTCACCGCACCGACGGCGCGGGCGAGGTCGCTCTCCGCGGCGAGCAGCGGCCGGACGACCCGCTTGAGCGGCATCGTCAGCGACAGCCCGGCCCAGGACGCGTCGAGGCCCGCGAGGAAGGCCGCCATGCCGTCCTCGGCGACCTCGACGGCGTCGTACCGCCACGCGGTCAGCCCGAGCGCCGCGTACGCGGCCCGGTGCAGGGTCGGCGACAGCGAGTGCGCGATCGGGCTGCCGAGCACGGCGGCCCGCCGCACCCCGTGGGGTGCGGCGGATGCGCCGGTCACGTCAGGTGCCCTGCGGGTGGTCCCGCAGCCACTTCTGGAACTCGGCGGTGTTCTTGCGCGCCTCGGCGTCGGTCGTGGCGAACTTCGTCTCGCCGGTCTCCGGGTTCACGGTGACCCAGTACATCCAGGTCCCCTTGGCCGGGTTGAGGGCCGCCTCGATGGCGTCCGCGCCCGGGTTGCAGATCGGGCCGAGCGGGTAGCCCTTGACGTAGTAGGTGTTGTACGCCGACGGCGTGTCGCGTTCCTTCTTGGTCGTCGTCACGCCGAAGCGCTGGACGGCGTAGGACGTCGTCGAGTCGAGCTGGAACTTCCAGCCCTTCTTCGTCCGGTTGTCGAGCACCCGGGCGATCTTCGGGTAGTCCGACGAGCGGCCACCCTCGGCCTGGAGGATGCTCGCCTCGGTGAGGACCTTCCACTCCTGGCCGGCCGGCACCCCGGCGGCGGTCAGCTCGTCGAGGGTCTCGGTGACCATCGCCGTCAGCACGCTCACGGCGGTGTCCCCGGGCTCGACCTCGTAGGTCTTGGGGAAGAGGAAGCCCTCGGCGGGGAACTTGAGCCCCTTCTTCGAGAGGGCCCACTCGGGGATGCCGAGCGCCGCCGGGTCCTTGAGCGCGGCCTGGAGGTCCTTCTTCGGGATCCCGGCCTTGGCGATGATGTCGACGATCTCCGTGACACGCTTGCCCTCGGCGACCGTGAACGTCTTGACCTGGCGGTTCTTCGGGTCGGCGAGCAGCGCGATGGCCCCCGACGACGTCATCTGCAGCCGCAGCTCGTACGTGCCGGGACGGATCTTCTGCGCGCGGGGGTCCTTGTTCGCGGCGTCGACGAACGCCTTCGCCGACTTGACGACCTTCTTCTCCGCGAGGATCCGGCCGATCGTGCGGCCCGACGCGCCGTCCGGGATCTTCACCATGACGCTGCCGGTGCCCGGGCCGGGGTAGTCGCTCGGCGCGGTGAGGCTCGCGATGATCGGCTTGGCGCCGAACCACACGGCCGTCCCGGCGAGCGCCAGGATGACGAGGCTGACGAGCACCGCGACGCGCGAACGGCGCTTGCGCTTCTTGCGGCGCTTCTCCTGGGCCCGCTGGCTGCGCCGGACCCGCCCGGTGGGTGGCTGCAGCCCGGGCAACTCGACGTCGCTCACCACGTCGTCACGCCTCCCGAGCCTCCTCCGGCGACTGCCCGGACCGCACGAGCGAGCCGGGCGCGTGCCCCGACGCCCTTTCGGCGTCGAGCGCGTACTGCAGGATCACCACCGCGGCCGCCTGGTCGACGACACCGCGGTGCTTACGGGCCGCCACCCCGGCACCACGCAGAGCGGCCGTCGCCGTCACCGTCGACAACCGTTCGTCGACGAGCCGTACCGGAACCGGCGACACCGCCCGTGCGACCTCGTCAGCGTAACCGCGGGCGGCCCCCGCCGCTGCCCCCTCGGCCCCCGACAGGCCCGTCGGAAGCCCGACGACGACCTCGAGAACCTCCCATTCACGGACAAGATCCACGAGCCGGACAATGTCCGACCGATCCCTTTTGTCCCGCTTGAGGGTCTCCACCGGGGTCGCGAGGATGCCGTGCGGGTCGCTGCGCGCGACACCGACCCGCACCGAGCCGACGTCCACCCCGAGCCGTACGCCGCGGCGCACGTCCCCGCCGGCCTCCCCGGTCAGCGCCCCGCCGTGACGCGCTCGCCCACGGCGTGCTCGAGCCGGGTCAGCGCCTCGGCGACCCGGGCCGGGTCGGTGCCACCGCCCTGGGCGACGTCCGGCTTGCCGCCGCCACCGCCGCCGAGCACCCCGGCCGCGACCTTGACGAGATCACCGGCCGCGACGCCCCAGCGCCGGGCCTCCTCGTTCGTCGCCGCGACGACGACCGGGCGGCCCTTGGTGACGCCGCCGACGGCGACGACGGCCGGCCGGTCGGCGGGCATCCGGCCGCGGACGTCGAGCGCGAGGGTGCGCAGGTCGTCCGCGGTCGCCTCGCCCGCGTCGTGCGTGACGACGCCGACACCGAAGACGTCGACCGGCTTGGCCGCGAGCGAGCCCGCGACCGCGAGCACCTGGCCGGCGCGGATCTGGTCGATCTCCTTCTGCGCGTCGCGCAGCTGGGCGACGAGGGCCGCGACCCGGTCGGGCAGCTCCTCGGGGCGCACCTTGAGCACGTCGGTGAGCTGGGAGACGAGCACGTGCTCCCGGGCCGACCAGGCGTACGCGTCCGCGCCGACGAGCGCCTCGACCCGGCGGACGCCGGAGCCGATCGAGCCCTCGCCGAGCAGCCGGACGACGCCGAGCTGGCCCGAGCGCCGGGCGTGGGTGCCGCCGCAGAGCTCACGGGCCCAGTCGCCGACCGAGATGACGCGCACCTGGTCGCCGTACTTCTCGCCGAATAGCGCCATCGCGCCCGCGGCCCGGGCCTGCTCCTGGCTCATGATCTCCGCGTGCACCTCGAGGTCCTCGATGAGCAGCGCGTTGACCCGGGCCTCGACGTCCCGCAGCGCGCTCGCCGGCAGGCCGGTCGGGGACTGGAAGTCGAACCGGAAGCGCCCCGGGGAGTTCTCCGAGCCGGCCTGGGTCGCGGTGTCGCCGAGCGCCTCGCGGATCGCCTTGTGCACCATGTGCGTCGCGGTGTGCGAGCGGCTGATCGCCTTGCGCCGCTCGACGTCGACGATGCCCTGCGCCTCGGAGCCGACCCGGACCTCGCCGGAGACGACCCGGGCCCGGTGGACGACGATCCCGGTGATCGGGGACTGCACGTCCTCGACCTCGAGCACCGCGCCGTCGACCTCGATCCGGCCGGCGTCGGCGAGCTGGCCGCCGCCCTCGGCGTAGAACGGCGTCCGGTCGAGGACGACCTCGACCTTGGTGCCCTCCGTCGCGGACTGCGCGGCGACCCCGTCGACGACGAGCCCGGCGACCCGGCCGACCGAGACGACCTCGTCGTAGCCGGTGAACTCGACCGAGCGGCCGATCGAGTCCGCGATCGCGCGGTAGCTCGACAGGTCGGTGTGCCCGGTCTTCTTCGCCTTGGCGTCGGCCTTGGCCCGGTCCCGCTGCTCGGCCATGAGCCGGCGGAACTCGGTCTCGTCGACCGCGAGGCCCTGCTCGCCGGCCATCTCGAGGGTGAGGTCGATCGGGAAGCCGTACGTGTCGTGGAGCTGGAAGGCCTGCGCGCCGGACAGCGTCGCGCCGCCGCCCGCCTTGGTCTTCTCCACCGCGACGTCGAGGATCGTCGTCCCGGCGGTGAGGGTGCGCCGGAAGGCGTCCTCCTCGGCGTCGACGATCGAGCGGATCCGGTTGAAGCCGCTCTCGAGCTCGGGGTACGACGCCTTCATCCGGTCCTTGCTCACCGTCGTGAGGTCGGCGAGCACCGGGTCCTCGACGCCGAGGAGCCGGACCGACCGGACGACGCGGCGCAGGATCCGGCGCAGCACGTAGCCGCCGGCCTCGTTGGACGGCGTGGCGCCGTCCCCGATGAGCATGAGGCCGCTGCGGACGTGGTCGGCGACGACCCGCATCCGGACGTCGTCCTCGTGGTTCGCGCCGTACCGCCGGCCCGACAGCTCCTCGACCCGCTTGATGACGGGGAAGATCTCGTCGATCTCGTACATGTTGTCGACGCCCTGGAGCAGGTAGGCGACGCGCTCGAGGCCCATGCCGGTGTCGATGTTCTTCGCGGGCAGGTCGCCGCGGATGTCGAAGTCGACCTTCGTGCGGACCGCCGACAGCTCGGACTGCATGAAGACGAGGTTCCAGATCTCGAGGTACCGGTCCTCGTCGACGACCGGGCCGCCGTCCTTGCCGTACTCCGGGCCGCGGTCGACGTAGATCTCGCTGCACGGGCCGCCGGGACCCGGGACGCCCATGTGCCAGTAGTTGTCCGCCAGGCCGCGGCGCTGGATCCGCTCGTCGGGCAGGCCGGCGATCTTCTTCCAGAGGTCGATCGCCTCGTCGTCGTCCTGGTAGACGGTGACCCAGATCGTGTCCGGGTCGAAGCCGTAGTAGCCCTCGGCCTGCGAGCCCGTGACGAGCTGCCAGGCGAGCTCGATGGCGCCGGCCTTGAAGTAGTCGCCGAACGAGAAGTTCCCGTTCATCTGGAAGAACGTGCCGTGCCGGGTGGTCTTGCCGACCTCTTCGATGTCGAGGGTGCGCACGCACTTCTGCACGCTCGTCGCGCGCGGGTACGGCGGGGTCTCCTGGCCGAGGAAGTACGGCTTGAAGGGCACCATGCCGGCGTTGACGAACAGCAGCGTCGGGTCGTCGTAGAGCAGCGGCGCGCTCGGGACCACGGTGTGCCCGTGGGACTCGAAGAAGCGCAGCCAGCGACGGCGGATCTCAGCCGTCTCCATCTCGGGGCCTCCGGTCGTGTTCGTGTGGCTCGGTGGTGCTCGTCGGGTGGTTCTCGTCTCGTGCCTGGTGCTCGCGCGCCGTCCGTGGCGCGTGGGTCAGCGGTCGCCCCGGCCCCGGGTCGGGTTCTCCAGCAGCGCCCGCGCCTCGTCCTGCGTGATGACCCCGGAGTCGACGCCGAGGGCGACGCGCAGCTCCTGCTCCCGCTCGTCCATCGCCTCCCGGACGACGTCCGCGGCGTCCCGGACGGCGTCCGCGAGGTTCGACAGCGAGCGCCCGACGCCCTCCGGAGAGTACTGGTCGACGGTCTTCGTCAGCTTGCGCACCACGAGGACGCCGGCGGTCGCGCCGAGCGCGATCCAGAACAGCCGCTTCATCGCGCTCAGCCCTTCCGGCGCGAGCGGCCCGAGGACCGGCCGTTCATCGCCTGCCGGACGCCGTAGCTGAACGCGGCGACCTTGACGACCGGTGAGCCGAGGGTGGCCGCGAAGAGCGCGGTGAGCGCCGAGACGTTCGTCGACACCTGCGCCACGTTGTCGGTGATCGAGTCGACCTTGACGAGCTGGGCGTTCGTGCTCGCGACGGTCGTCGTCACCTCGGACAGCAGCGGGACCGTGCCGTCGGAGATGCCGCGGACCGTCACGCGGGTCTCCTCGAGGACCTTGCCCAGCTTGACGAGCGGGTAGGCGAGGAAGCCGACGAGCAGCACGAACGCGAGGGCCGCGATGAGCCCTGCGACGTCGCCGAGGGACATGCGTTGCTCCCCTGTGCGGTGTTCTGGACCGGCACGCGGGCCGGACGGACGGGACGCCCGCGCGTCGTCCGCAGGCGCGGTCCGGGCGACGTTCGGGCTATCGGGTGACCTTATCGCCTCCTTCGTGCACCGCTCGGCACGGGCGTACGCTCCCGCGCGTGGAGGCAGTGCCGCAGGTCAGACGGCTCACGGACGACGAGGTGCCCCGGGTGCTCGAGGCGCTCGACCTCTCCCGGCTCTCCCCCGGCGCGACGACGTCCCCGACCGGGTTCTACGTCGTCGCCTGGGACGGTGACGCACCGCTCGGGCACGCCCACCTCGCGCTCACCGACCCGCCCGAGATGCAGGACGTGCACGTCGCCGAGGGCGCACGCGGCCGCGGCGACGGCCGGGCCCTCGTCGAGGCGCTGCTGAACGAGGCGCGCGCGCTCGGCGGCGACCGGCTGCGCCTGACGGTGGGCGAGGACAACGCAGCGGCCCGCGCCGTCTACGCCCGCCTCGGCTTCACCGACACGGGCCTGCCGCCGTACCGCGTGCACGGCACGATCGAGATCCGCAGCGGTCCGATCGAGGTCGACGACGTGCTCCTGACCCTGGAGCGCCCGGTGTAGTGCACGTGGCACGGTTCTGCGGTTGATCGTCCGGCACAACGGCCGGACTTCGACCTCAAGGGAGCGGATCCGTGGACGGCACGAGGGGCGCTACCGGGCAGGAGGGGCCGCACGGGGTGGGGGCGCCGCGCCAGCCCCACCGGCGAAGGACCGTGATCACCTCGACGGCGATCCCGCAGGGGTCGTCGACCGTCTCGTGCCAGCCGTACTGGAGGCTGCGGTCGCCGACGAGGGCGACGGAGTTGTCCCGGCCGCGGTCGAGCCAGGAGAGCCAGCGCACGTGCGCCTCGAGCCCGTCGAGCTCGACGACGAGACCCCACCGCCGGTACCGGACGTCGCGGTAGCGGTTGCGTAGCTTTCGCCCGCGCGCGTCGTGCACGGGCTCGGGCCGGTTGCAGTGGCCGCGCGGCAGCCCGTGCGGGCGTTCGACACCGCGGCGGTAGCGGCGCTCCAGGGCAGACAGCACGCCCTCAGCGGTCTCGCCGAGCACCTCCGTGAGCAGCCTGCGGTGCC
This sequence comes from Actinomycetota bacterium, assembly GCA_016213575.1. Classification (GTDB taxonomy): domain Bacteria; phylum Actinomycetota; class Actinomycetes; order Actinomycetales; family Kineosporiaceae; genus R-H-3. The sequence continues at coordinate 1,598 of JACRAB010000265.1, read as the reverse complement.
GGTGGTGGGCACGAGCGGCGAGGGCGGCCCGGAGCCGCTCCGGGCTGGTCCGCCGGCTCGCGGTCGCCCGGATGACGAGGTCGACGACCTCGGCCTCCCGCGTGGCCTCGTCGGCCAGATCGAGCACCGCCTCTTCGAGACGCAGCCGCGGCGGCTGCCGGGGCGGGGTGCACCCGGCCCTCGAGCCGGCGCCTGCGCACGACGCGCACCCGCCCGATGCCCCGCGGCCGGACGACGTGCCGCGGCCCTGGCACGCAGACGGTCATGACGGCGGGCGGCCCGTCGAGCACACCCCACAGCCACAGTGCCGTCGTCCCGCCGAGGGCCGCACCGCTCCACCCGCGTGCCGTCGCCCCGCCGACCTCCGGTCCCGACCCACCACGGCCGCAGAGCATGCCCGACCCCGGCCCACCGACGCCGTCCGTCGTCCACAGGCACCGCAGAGCCACGGTTCTGCGGTGGATCGTCCGCCGCGTCGCCGGACGATCGACCGCAGAACAGCAGTGCCCGGTCAGCGGCGGCGCAGGATGTCGCGCAGCCGCTGCAGGCGGGTCGTCAGCTCGCGCTCGAAGCCGCGGTCGGTCGGGGTGTAGTACTCGCGGCCGTCGACGCCGTCCGGCGCGTACTGCTGGGACGCCACCCCGAGCGGCTCGTCGTGCGAGTAGACGTACCCCTTGCCGTGGCCGATCTTCTTCGCGCCGGCGTAGTGCGCGTCGCGCAGGTGCGGCGGGACCGGCCCGCCGAGGCCGGCGCGGACGTCGGCGACGGCGGCGTTGATGCCCATGTACGACGCGTTCGACTTCGGGGCGAGCGCGAGGTGGACGACGGCCTGGGCGAGGATGATCCTCGCCTCCGGCATCCCGATCATGGCGACCGCCTGGGCGGCCGCGACGGCGGTCTGGAGCGCGGTCGGGTCGGCCATGCCGACGTCCTCGCTCGCCGCGATCATGATCCGGCGGGCGACGAAGCGCGGATCCTCCCCCGCCTCGAGCATCCGGGCGAGGTAGTGCAGCGACGCGTCGACGTCCGAGCCGCGCATCGACTTGATGAGGGCGCTCGCGACGTCGTAGTGCTGGTCGCCCGCGCGGTCGTAGCGGACGGCGGCCCGGTCGACGGCGCGCTCGGTCGTCGCGAGCGAGACCGGTGCCGGCCGGGCGACCGACTCGTCGAGGGCCGCACCGGCCGCCGCCTCGAGCGCGGTGAGCGCGGCCCGGGCGTCACCGCCGGCCATCCGCACGAGGTGCGCGCGGGCGTCGTCCTCGAGCCGGACGGCGCCGGCGAGCCCCCGCTCGTCCGCGACCGCCCGCTCCAGGAGGCCGGCGACGTCCTCGTCGGTGAGCGGGCGCAGGGTGAGCAGCAGCGAGCGGGACAGCAGCGGGGAGACGACGGAGAACGACGGGTTCTCCGTCGTGGCCGCGACGAGCACGACCCAGCGGTTCTCGACGCCGGGGAGCAGCGCGTCCTGCTGGGCCTTGGTGAAACGGTGGATCTCGTCGAGGAACAGGACCGTCTCGCGACGGTGCAGGTCGCGGGCGTCCCGGGCCTCCTCCATGACCCGCCGGACGTCCTTGACCCCGGCGGTCACCGCGGACAGCTCG
>JACRAB010000266.1 GCA_016213575.1 Actinomycetota bacterium | reverse complement strand
CGTCGTCGTCGGCCACGAGCCGACGATGTCGGGCACGAGCATCCTGCTCGCCGGCCGCGGGTCGGACCGCCCGGCGCTGGCCCGGATCCGGGAGAAGTACCCGACGAACGGGGTCGCGGTGCTGCGGTTCGAGGTGCCGTGGCGCCAGGTCGGCGCCGGCGTCGGGGTGCTCGAGACGTTCGCGGTGCCGCGCGCCTGACCCGCTGCCGCGGCACGTCGAACGGCAGAAACGTGCTTCGGGAGTCATTCTGGCCCGGTCGTTCGTCGGAGACGGGGGAGCCCTCGCGCCCCCCGCCGACGACCCCCGACCGGAAGGGACCCCGTGACGTCCGCCGTCGCCGCACCTGCCCCGCACCCCGCCGTGCTCCCGCCCTGGGCGGCCTCGCCCACCGCGCCGGCGGGGGAACCGTCGGGCGAGATGGGCGGCCTCACCGGCACCGTCCTCGACGTCGTCGAGGCACTCGGCGCCCTGGGGGTCGGGCTGCTCACGGTCGTCGAGACGGTGTTCCCGCCGTTGCCGAGCGAGGTCATCCTGCCGCTCGCCGGGTACCTCGCCGAGCGCGGCCGGATGAGCCTGGCCGCCGTGCTCGTCGCGGCCACGGTCGGTGCCGTCGTCGGCTCGTGGGTGCTCTACGGCGTCGGGGCCAGGCTGGGGCGCGAGCGGTCGGCCGTGATGCTCTCCCGGCTGCCGCTCGTCGACCGTGAGGACGTGGACGGCGCGATCGCCTGGTTCGACCGGCACGGCCCGTGGGCGGTCCTCTTCGGGCGGCTCGTGCCGGGGGTGCGCAGCCTCGTGTCGCTCCCCGCGGGCGCCTCCAGCATGTCGCTCACCCGGTTCACCGTCCTGACGACGGTCGGCAGCCTGGCCTGGAACGCCGTGCTCGTCGGCGCCGGCTACGCCCTCGGCACCCAGTGGCGCACCGTCGAACGGTACGCGGGCGTCGTCGACAAGGTCGTCTACGCGGCCGTCGTGCTCTCGGTCGGGCTGTTCGTCGTCCGCCGGGTACGCCGACGCCGTCGCACCGACGTCGCTGCGGAACCCGTGCGGGCCCGGGACCGGGCCTGAGCCTGCCCGGTCGCAGGCCCGGGCCGAAGGTCACGTAACGGAGCGCCGAAGTCCTCAGGCGTCACCCCCCGATGACGGGGCGTCACGCCGTGCCCGGCGGGTGAAGGCCTACCGGCGAAGATTCCCGGCCCACCGGGACCTAGGTCCGACCAGGATGTCGTCGCAGGTCAGCGACCCGTTGGCAACGCGCGATGGCGAGGTGAAGCGCTTGCATCGCGGGGCCCGGGGCGGGAGCGCGTGACTGCCGACGAAACGCCCCTGGCACGGCCTTGATCGTGACTTAGTGTCGTGACGTCCGTGCGGGGCGTACGGACGTTGGGGCGCTGGGAGTTCCCGTGAAGGTCGCCGTCTTCGGTCTGGGCTATGTCGGAACCGTGACTGCTGCGGGGCTCGCCTCCGTCGGTCACGACGTCGTGGGTGTGGACGTCGACCCGGTGAAGGTGGACCTCGTCACCGCGGCCCGCAGTCCCGTGGTGGAGCCCGGGATCCTCGACCTGCTCGCCGACGCGGTGGCGGCCGGCCGGCTGCGGGCGACGACGCAGGCCCGGGTCGCGCTGGAGGGCGCGGACGTCTCGCTCATCTGCGTCGGGACGCCGTCCTCGCCGCAGGGCAGCACCGACCTCGCCTACCTCGACCGGGCCCTGGAGAGCATCCGCGCGGCGATGGCCGAGGTCGCACCGCCGGAGTCGGGCCGGCACGTCGTCGTCGTCCGGAGCACCGTCCCGCCGGGAACGGTCGAGGAGCACGTCGTCGCGACCTTCGCCGGCACGGGGGCGCCGGCGGGCTGGGCGGTGAGCGCAGCGATGTGCCCGGAGTTCCTCCGCGAGGGGTCCGGCGTCCACGACTTCTTCCACCCGCCCTTCGTCGTCATCGGCACCCAGGACCCGGCGGCGGAGGAGGTGCTCCGCGGGCTCTTCGCCTTCCTCGGCCAGGAGCCGCACGTCGTCGACCTGCGCGTCGCCGAGGCGCTGAAGTACGCGTGCAACGCGTTCCACGCCACGAAGGTCTCGTTCACCAACGAGCTCGCCAGGATCTTCCGCGCGCTCGACGTGAACTCGCGCGAGGTCATGGACATCTTCTGCGAGGACACCGTGCTCAACGTGTCCCCGGCCTACCTGCGGCCCGGTTTCGCCTTCGGCGGGTCGTGCCTGCCGAAGGACCTGCGCTCGCTGCTGCACATGGCCCGGGCCAACGCGCTCGACGCGCCCCTGCTCGCGAGCACGATCCGGACCAACGAGCTCGTCGTGAGCGACATCGTCGACCGGGTCCTCGCCGGGCCGGGCCGCCGGGTCGCCGTCCTCGGCCTCAGCTTCAAGATGCACACCGACGACCTGCGCGAGAGCCCGAACGTCGACCTCGCGGAACGGCTGGTGGGCAAGGGGTTCGACGTCCGGATCTACGACCCGATCGTCAACCCCGACCAGCTCCTGGGCTCGAACCTGCGGTACATGGAGAGCCGGCTCCCGCACCTGGGCCGGCTGCTCTCGAGGGACCCCCGGGAGGCGCTCGAGGGGGCCGGCACCGCGGTGGTGTCGACGACCTGCCCCGAGGTCCTCGCCGCGCTGGAGGCGCAGCCGCCGGCCCGGATCATCGACCTCGTCGGCCGGCTCGGCCACGGCGTCGAGTCGCTGCCCGGGTACGAGGGCATCGGGTGGCCGGCATGAACCGCGACCGCGCCGCCGCGCCGCGGGTGCTCGTCATCGTCCAGAACCTCCCCGTGCCGTTCGACCGCCGGGTCTGGCTCGAGTGCCGGGCCCTCACCGCGGTGGGCTACGACGTCACGGTCGTGTGCCCGAAGGGGCCTGGCGACCCGGCCCGGCAGGTGCTCGAGGGGGTCACCCTCCTCAAGTACCGGCCGTACGCACCGGGCGGCGGCTTCGTCCAGTTCGCGCTCGAGTACGTGTGGTCGTTCGCCGCGACGGCGGCCCTCGTGCTGCGCGGCCGGCGGCACGGCCGCTTCGCCGTGCTGCAGGCCTGCAACCCGCCGGACATCTTCTGGCCGATCGCCCGGGTGCTGCGGCTCGTCGACGGCACCCGCTTCGTCTTCGACCACCACGACCTGTGCCCGGAGCTCTTCGAGTCCCGGTTCCCCGGCGGCGGCCGGCTGCTGCACCGGGCCCTGCTGCTGCTCGAGCGGGCGACCTTCCGGACGGCGGACCGCGTCGTGTCGACGAACGCCTCGTACCGGGAGGTCGCGGTGCGCCGCGGCGGGAAGGCACCCGCCGACGTGACCGTCGTCCGCACCGGCCCGGACCCCGACCGGCTGCGCCCCGCGCAGCCGGTCCCGGCGCTGCGCCGCGGCCGCCGGCACCTCGTGGCGTACATCGGGGTCATGGGCCCGCAGGACGGCGTCGACGTCGCCGTCCGGGCCGCGGACGAGGTCGTCCACGGGCTGGGCCGGGACGACGTCTCCTTCACGTTCATGGGGGCCGGGGACAGCTACGCCGACGTCGTCGCGCTGCGGGACCGGCTCGGCCTCGCCGACCACGTCGACCTGCCCGGCCGGGTGCCGGACCAGACCGTCGTCGACGTGCTCTCGACCGCGGACGTCGGCCTGTCGCCGGACCCGAAGAACCCGCTCAACGACGTCTCGACGATGAACAAGACGTTGGAGTACATGGCGTTCGGGCTGCCCGTCGTCGCCTTCGACCTCACCGAGACGGCGGTCTCGGCCGGCCCCGCGGCGGCGTACGTGGCCGACGGCGACGTCCGCGGCTACGCCCGGACGATCCTCGAGCTGCTCGACGACGACGACGAGCGGGCCCGGATGGGACGCTGCGGCCGGGCCAGGATCGAGGACGAGGTCGGCTGGCCGCACCAGCGCGTCGCCTACGTGCGGGTCTACGACGAGCTGGTCGGCCGGGTGCCGGTGGCCGCCGGCCCCGCGCCGGAGCGCGAGCGCGTCATCGACCTCACGGCTGTCGAAGAGGCAGAGCGGGCCGAGTCGGCAGGGCCGGCCGGGCCTGCCGGGCCCGCGGAGCCCGCCGGCGCACCGGCCGACGAGCACGGCGTGCGGCGGAGCTGACATGTGCGGCATCGCGGGAGCCTTACAGCAGCCGGACGGCGAGGACCTCGTCGGGGCGATGACCCGGCGGATGGCGCACCGCGGCCCGGACGCCGCGGCGGTCACGACCGTGCGGGGGGACCGCGCGGTCTGCCACCTCGGGCACCGCCGGCTGTCGATCATCGACCTCTCGCACGCCGCGGACCAACCCTTCGTCAAGGACGGCCTGCACCTCGTCTACAACGGCGAGCTCTACAACTACCGCGAGCTGCGGGCCCTGCTGGAGGGCACCGGGGCCCGGTTCGCCACCGACTCCGACACCGAGGTCGTCCTCGAGGCACTGCGGGCGTGGGGGAGCGACGCCCTGCGCCGGTTCCGCGGGATGTTCGCGCTCGCGCTCCACGACGAGCGGCGCGGGTCGCTCCTGCTGGCCCGCGACCCGCTCGGCATCAAGCCGCTGTTCGTCATGCCGCGCGGCGACGGGCTGCTCTTCGCCAGCGAGCTCAAGGCCGTCGTCACCGCCGTCGGCCCGGAGCTCGCGGTCGACCCGGCCGCCCTCGTCGCGTCGGCGATGTACTACTTCCTGCCCGAGGACCGCTGCGCGGTGCGCGGCGTGCACAAGCTCCCGGCCGGCACCTGGTCGCGCTGGGACGCCGGTGGCGAGGTCGTCACGGGCCGGTACTGGGACGCCGTCGAGGAGGCGCTGGCGGCCGCCGACGGGCCGCCCGCGGACCTCGCGCGGGTCGTCGAGGAGTCCGTCCTCGCGCACCTGGTCGCCGACGTGCCGGTCGCGTCGTTCCTCAGCGGCGGGCTCGACTCCAGCCTCGTCACCGCGATCGCCGCTCGCCGCGACCCGTCGATCGAGGCGTACGCCATCGCGTTCCGGGCGCAGGACCAGCGCCTCGAGGCGATGCCGGACGACGCCGTCTACGCCCGGAAGATGGCCGCCGAGCTCGGCATCCGGCTGCACGAGATCGAGATCAGCCCGGACGTCGTCGACATGCTGCCGCGCGTCGTGGACGTCCTCGACGAGCCCATCGGCGACCCGGCGGCGATCAACACGGTCCTCATGTGCGAGGCCGCCCGGGACGCCGGCGTCAAGGTGCTGCTCTCCGGGATGGGGGCGGACGAGCTGTTCGGCGGGTACCGCAAGCACCTCGCGTGCGTCCTCGCGGCCCGCTACCAGGGGCTGCCGGAGACGTTGCGCACCAGGGTGATCGCCCCCGGCGTCGACCGGCTGCCGGTCGCGGCGGGCGGGCGCGGGCTGCGCTGGAGCCGCTGGGCGAAGCGGTTCCTCGGCTTCGCCGGGCTCGGCGAGGAGGCCGGGTTCCGGCACAGCTACACGCTCTACGACCCGCCCGCGCTCGAGGCGCTCCTCGGCCCGGCCCTCGCTCCGTACGTCGCCCCGCTCGTCGACGACCACCGGGCGCTCTACGAGGCCGGTGCGATGGGCGACCACGTCAACCGGATGTGCCTCACCGACGCGCGGCTCTTCCTCCCCGGGCTCAACCTCACGTACACCGACCGCGCGAGCATGGCGGCCTCGACCGAGGTGCGGGTGCCGTTCGTCGACACCGAGGTGTTCCGTGCGGCGTTCTCGATGCCCGGCAGCCGCAAGATCCGTGGCCGCACCCAGAAGGTCTGCCTGCGCGAGGCGGCGGCGGGCTGGCTGCCGAAGGAGATCCTCGAGCGGCCGAAGGCGTCCTTCGGTGCTCCGCTGCGCGCCTGGGTGACGAACGACCTCGGGCCGCTCATCGACGACGTCCTGCTCGACGGGCGCCTCGTGGGGGCCGGTCTGATCCAGGCCGGCCCGCTGCGCGCGATGGTCGCCGACCAGCGCAGCGGCCGCTCGGACGAGTCCAAGCAGCTGTGGCAGCTGCTGTCGATGGAGCTGTGGTTCCGCGGGGCCACGGCCGCGGGGGTGGCGGCGCCGTGAGCGCGTTCACGCCCCGCAGGACCGGCCCAGGGAGAAGGAGCACGCCGTGAAGCAGGTCGCGCAGAACTACCGGTCGGGGGACCTCGCCGTCCTCGACGTCCCGGTGCCGTCGTGCAAGCCCGGCGGG
>JACRAB010000269.1 GCA_016213575.1 Actinomycetota bacterium | reverse complement strand
GCGTCGGCCCGGCCGGCGTCCTCGACGACGACGGCGTCCGCGGCGACCCCGAGGGCGGCCGCGACCGCGTTCTCGTAGCCGCTGTCGACCTGGAGCAGGGCGGCGACGGAGCCGAGCACGCCGGAGAGCCGGTCGCTCGCCGCGAGCAGCGCCCCGGCGCCGTCCTTGCGCTGCAGGCCCAGCTCGAGGGCCTCCTTGCGGGCCGACCACGTCGCCCGGTCGCGCTCGGCGTCCCGGTCGGTCTGCTGGAGCTGCTCGACCTCGGCCTCGACCTCGGCGAGCTGGGCGGCGGCCGCCTCGTGCTCGGCGTCGAGGCCCTGCTCCCCCGCCTCGTGCCCGGCGACCTGGGACTCCAGCGCCGTGAACTCCTGCTGCGCGGCCTCGGCGCGCTCCTCGGCCTCGACGATCCCCGTCGTGAGCCGCTCGAGCTCCTCGTCACCGGCCTCGACACGGCTGCGCCGCGCGGCGACCTGGCCGGCGAGCCGGGCCAGCCCCTCGCGCCGGTCCGCCGCAGCGCGCTGGAGCGCGACGATCCGGCGCTCCTCGTCGCCCTCGGCCTTCTCGGCGTCGTGCCGCGCCTCGACGCACGTGTCGAGGACCTCGCGGGCGGCCGCGACCTCCGCGGCGAGCGCGTCCTCCTGCTCCTTGACGGCGCGGGCCTGGGCCTCCAGCTCCTCGGGGTCGCGGCCGGGCTGGCGCTCGGGCTCGGCCTCGGCGAGCATCCGGAGCCGGTCGGCGGCCAGGCTCGCGGTGCCGCGGATCCGCTCGCGCAGGCTCGACAGCCGGTACCAGGTCTCCTGGGCGCGGGCCAGCCGCGGGGCCGCGGACGCCGCGGTCTCCTCGAGCTCGGCGAGCCGCTCGCGGCCCGCGACGAGCTCGGCCTCGACCTCTTCCTTGCGCTGCCGCAGGGCGGTCTCGTCGGCGACCACCGCCTCGAGCGTCGTGCTCAGCTGCACGAGGTCGTCGGCGAGGATCCGGGCCCGGGCGTCGCGCAGGTCCGCCTGGACGACCTGCGCCCGGCGGGCCACCTCGGCCTGCCGGCCGAGCGGCTTGAGCTGGCGGCGGATCTCGGCGGTGAGGTCGGAGACGCGCGTGAGGTTGGCCTGCATCGCGTCGAGCTTGCGGAGCGCCTTCTCCTTGCGCTTGCGGTGCTTGAGGACGCCGGCCGCCTCCTCGATGAAGGCGCGGCGGTCCTCCGGCGAGGCGTGGAGCACGGCGTCGAGCTGGCCCTGGCCGACGATGACGTGCATCTCGCGGCCGATGCCGGAGTCCGACAGCAGCTCCTGGATGTCGAGGAGGCGGCACGGGCTGCCGTTGATCGCGTAGTCGCTGCCGCCGGAGCGGAACATCGTCCGCGAGATCGTCACCTCGGCGTAGTCGATCGGCAGCGCGCCGTCGGTGTTGTCGATCGTCAGCGCGACCTCGGCGCGGCCCAGCGGGGGGCGGCCGGACGTGCCGGCGAAGATGACGTCCTCCATCTTGCCGCCGCGCAGGCTCTTGGCCCCCTGCTCGCCCATGACCCAGCTCAGGGCGTCCACGACGTTGGACTTGCCCGAGCCGTTCGGCCCGACGACGCACGTGATCCCGGGCTCGAACCGCAGGGTCGTCGCGGACGCGAAGGACTTGAAGCCCCTCAGGGTGAGGCTCTTCAGGTGCACGCGGAGTCTCCTCGACGACGGCTTGGTCTTGCGGTGCAGCGTCCCGACCGCGGCTCGGGCGGTCGGCGCGACGAGCGCCGGGGAAGGTGCACGCCACCCTACAGGCCCGCCGATCGCCGTCCGGCCACATCACGAGGGACGGCGCGCATGTCCGGTTCGGGGCGGTCCGTCCCATTGCCGCGCGGACGGCCCGGGCGCGCCCGGGTCAGGCCTCGCGGAACCCCGTGAGGTCGCCCGCGGCGTCCCGCCAGTCGTGCTCGACCTCGAGCACGAGGCCCGGACGGCGGTACCAGGAGCGCGGGGCACGCGGCGGCGGGTCCCGCGGGGGCTGCTCGGAGAGCAGCTCGAGGAGCTTCTCGCAGGCCTGCCGCGGCCCCTCGGCGACGACCTCGACCCGGCCGTCGGCAAGGTTGGTCGCCGTCCCGACGAGACCGAGCTCCAGGGCCCGCGAGCGGGTCCACCAGCGGAACCCGACCCCCTGGACCGTGCCCGAGACGAGGGCCTGCAGCCGCACCCGGCCGGTCCGGACCCGCTCGTCGACCTGGCCCGGTGGCCGGCGCAGGGCGCCCGCGAGGTGCGGCCCCGGCTTGGGCACCGGCGCCCCCGGCGTGGCAGGTCGGTCCGTCATGAACACACGGTAACGAGTCGGCCCGCCCGGGACCCTGCGGGGTCACGGTGTGCGGCAGATCGCTCCGGACACGATTCGCTCAGGACTCAGGTCCCGAGGAGGCACCGGGTGCCACCCCTACTTTCGATCGTGGGCCGGCGGTCGCCGGCACCGTGACGCGTACCGGGAGCAGCTGTGAGCGCACTCGATCTGGCACGGTGGCAGTTCGGCATCACGACCGTCTACCACTTCATCTTCGTGCCCCTGACCATCGGCCTGTCCGCGATGACGGCCATGATGCAGACCGCCTGGTACCGCACCGGGGACGAGCGGTGGCTGCGTCTGACGAAGTACTTCGGCAAGCTGTTCCTCATCAACTTCGCCATCGGCGTCGTGACCGGCATCGTCCAGGAGTTCCAGTTCGGGATGAACTGGAGCGAGTACTCCCGGTTCGTCGGTGACGTCTTCGGGGCGCCGCTCGCGATGGAGGCGCTCCTCGCCTTCTTCCTCGAGTCGACCTTCCTCGGCCTGTGGATCTTCGGCTGGGACCGCCTGAGCAAGGGCGTCCACCTCGCGACGATCTGGGCCGCGGCGATCGGCGTGAACCTCTCCGCCTACTTCATCATCGCGGCGAACTCGTTCATGCAGCACCCGGTCGGCGTCAAGTACAACCCGGAGACCAAGCGCGCCGAGCTCGACAGCATCGTCGCCGTCCTGACGAACCCGACGACGCTCGCGGCCTTCCCGCACACCGTGACCGCGGCCTTCCTCACGGCGGGCACGTTCGTCGCGGGCATCGCGGGCTGGCAGATGGTCCGCAACGCCAAGGCGGGCGACCTCGCCGGCGCCCAGCTGTACCGGCCGGCGATGCGCCTCGCGCTCGTCGTCATGGTCGTCTCGGCCGTCGGCGTCGCGCTCTCCGGCGACCAGCAGGCCAAGCTCATGTTCCAGCAGCAGCCGATGAAGATGGCCGCCGCCGAGGCGCTGTGCAGCACCGAGACCGGTGCCGGCTTCAGCATCTTCGCGGTCGGCGCGGTCGGCGCGGACAAGTGCGACGTCACCAACGTCTCCATCCCCGGCGGCACGTCGTTCCTCGCGACCGGCGACTTCAACGGCACCCTCAAGGGCGTCAACGACCTGCAGGCCGAGTACTCCGCGAAGTACGGCCCCGGCAACTACATCCCCTCGCTGCCGGTGACCTACTGGAACTTCCGGCTCATGATGGGCTTCGCGGCCTTCGCCGGCGTGCTGGCGCTCGCGGGCATCTGGTACACCCGCAAGGGCGGCGTCCCGACGGCGCCCTGGTTCGGCAAGCTCTCGCTCGTCGCGACGTTCACGATCTTCCTCGCGAACCTCACCGGCTGGATCTTCACCGAGATGGGCCGCCAGCCGTGGATCGTCGCCCCGAACCCCACCGGTGACGGCAACGTCCGGCTCACGACGGCCTCGGCGGTCTCGCCGTACGTCGACGTCCCGTCGGTCGCGCTCTCGCTCGTCGTCTTCACCGGCCTCTACGGCGCCCTCGCGGTCGTCTGGTACGGCCTCATGAAGCGCTACGCCACCGCCGGTGCCCCCGAGGTCGAGACGAGCGAGTCCTCCGACGAGGACAAGCCCCTCGCCTTCGCCTACTGACCCGCGCCGCGGAACAAAGACCAGGAGTCTGACGTGGACATCGACACACTTCGCATCATCTGGTTCGGCCTCATCGCGGTGCTCTGGGTCGGGTACCTCGTGCTCGAGGGCTTCGACTTCGGCGTGGGGATGCTCCTGCCGATCCTCGGCAGGAGCGAGAACGACCGCCGCGTGATGATCAACACCATCGGCCCGGTGTGGGACGGCAACGAAGTCTGGGTCCTCACCGCGGGCGGCGCGACCTTCGCGGCGTTCCCGCTGTGGTACTCGACCCTCTTCTCCGCCTTCTACCTGCCGCTGCTGCTCATCCTCGTCGCGCTCATCCTGCGCGGTGTGGCCTTCGAGTACCGCGGCAAGATCGACGAGGACGGCTGGCGCTCCAAGTGGGACTGGGCGATCATCGTCGGCTCGTACCTGCCCTCGCTGCTGTGGGGCGTCGCGTTCGGCAACCTGCTCCACGGGGTCGACGTCGCGACCGTCCAGAAGGGCCCGTTCGCGGTGCTGCTCGCCGCGCTCAACCCGTACAGCCTGCTCTTCGGCGCCGTGACGCTCCTGCTCTTCCTGCTCCACGGCGCGCTGTTCCTCGGCCTCAAGACGACCGGTGACCTCCGGGACCGCGCGATGAAGCTCGCCGCGACGCTCTCGGTGCCGGTGCTCGCCGGCGGCGCGGTGTGGGCGATCTGGACCCAGCTCGCCTACGGCAAGACCTGGACCTGGGCCGTCGTGGTCGTCGCGGCCGTCGCCCTCGTCGGTGTCGTGCTCTCGGCCCGGGCCGGCAAGGAGGGGCAGGGCTTCCTGCTCACCAGCGTCGTCACCGTCGGCGCGGTCGTCATGCTCTTCGGCTGCCTCTACCCGGCCGTGCTGCACATCAACGACGCGGCCGACCTGACGATCAGCAACGCGTCGTCGACGCAGAACACGCTGACGGTCATGACGTGGGTCGCCGTGATCATGACCCCGATCGTCCTGGTGTACCAGTCCTGGACCTACTGGGTCTTCCGCAGCCGGATCAGCGCCACGGACATCCCGGCGCCCACCGGCCTGAAGTGGACGACGAAGGTCAAGGCCGGCATCTGACGGCACCGGCGGCGGGTCGCGGGCACAGTGCCCCCGGCCCGCCGCCGAACCCGTTGCACGGCAGTCGTTCCCGCTCCCCCGCAGCACGCGAACAACGACCTGTTCCCCGGCTCTCCCCAGCTCCCGGACACGTCTTTCCCCGTCCACCGGAAGGATGTGCAGTGCGCCCCCTCGACCCGCGCCTGCTGCGGCACGCCCGTGCCGCCCGCGGCTACGTCGTCCTCACGGCGGCCCTCGGTGCCCTCACCGCCGGCCTCGTCGTGACCCAGGCCCTGCTCCTGGCCCGCGCGATCGCGGGCGTCACGATCGACGGCGAGTCCTTCGCCGACGTCCGCACCCCCGTGCTCGCGCTCGTCGGCGTCGTCGCCGCCCGGGCCGCCGTCGCCTGGGCGCAGGAGCGCTTCGGCCACCGCGCCGCGACGTCCGTCATCGGCGACCTGCGCGCCCGCGTCGTGGCGCACGCCGCCGACCTCGGCCCCGCCGCCCTCGACGGCGGGCGCGGACCGGCCCTGGCGACCCTGACGACGCGCGGCCTCGACGCCCTCGACGGCTACCTCGTCAAGTACCTGCCGCAGCTGCTCCTCGCGGCGACCGTGACGCCCGCGGTGCTCGCCGTCGTCTGGTGGCACGACACGATCGCCGGCGTGACGATCCTCGTCACCCTCCCCCTCGTGCCGCTCTTCATGGCCCTCGTCGGGCTCGCCACCCGGGACGCCGCGGACCGCCGGCTGCGCTCCATGCAGCGCCTCGGGGCGCAGGTGCTCGACCTCGTCGCCGGGCTGCCGACGCTGCGCGCGCTCGGTCGCGAGCGCGGCCAGGGCGTGCGCGTCCGCGAGGTCGGCGAGGCCTACCGCCGCGCGACGATGCGCACGCTGCGGACGGCCTTCCTCTCCGCCCTCGTCCTGGAGTCGCTGACGACGCTGTCGGTCGCGCTCGTCGCCGTCGGGATCGGCCTGCGGCTCGTGTACGGCCACCTCGACCTCGAGACCGGCCTCGCCGTGCTCGTCATGGCACCCGAGGCCTACCTGCCGCTGCGGATGGTCGGCGTCCACTACCACTCGAGCGTCGACGGCATCGCGGCCGCGGCCGAGGCGTTCGCCGTCCTGGAGACCCCCGCCCCCGCCCGCGGCACGCTGCCCGCCCCCGACCTGCGGACGGCGTCCGTCCGCCTCGCCGGGGTCGGCGTCGTCCACCCCGGCCGGGACCGGGCCACCCCCTGCGCGCGCGCCCTCGTCGTCCGGCCCGGTGAGGTCGTCGCGCTCGCCGGCCCGAGCGGCGCGGGCAAGACGACCGCGGCCGCCGTCCTGCTCGGACTGCGCCGTC
>JACRAB010000262.1 GCA_016213575.1 Actinomycetota bacterium | reverse complement strand
ATGACGCGGTCGACCCGGGGCGTCCCGGTGTCGCGGAGCAGCGCCTGCCAGACGAACGGCGTCCGGAACCCGCCCCCGCCGAGGATCGACAGCTTCACGCGCGGCCCGCCGGACGGGTCGACGCGGCGGCCGGGCACACGAGGAAGAAGTGATCGCTCACTCAGTCACCATATGACTGAACGCTCACTGGCCGCCAGTCTCTCGGCCGATGAAGTGCTCGCTCGCTCAGCATATGATCGGCGCCATGGACGACGCACAGACCGGTCGGGGCCCGGACGACGCCGCCGGGCTCGACCTCGTCGTCGCCGGCCGGGGGTTCTACGACCTCGTCATGTCCGGCGTCCGCGCCCCGGAGCCGGGGGCCGAGGTGTTCGCGACGGACCTCACGGTCGCCCCGGGCGGGGCGGCCACCCGCGCGGTCGCGGGCGCCCGGCTCGGGCTCGCGACGGCGCTCGTCGCCGCGGTCGGCGCCGACCCGTTCGGCGACCAGCTGCGGGCCCTCCTCGCGGCCGAGCCCGGTCTGCGGACCGGCTGGGTGCAGCGGGTCGAGGGGGCCCGGACCGCGGTGACCGTCGCCCTCACCGACACGACCGACCGCAGCTTCGTCACGTACGAGGAGCCGGGCACCGCGGTGCCGCTCACCGTCGCGCCGCCGCTGCCCGCCGTCCGGGCCTGTCACGTCGGCGTCGCCGACAGCGTCCCCGGGTGGGTCACCGAGCTGCGGCTGTGCGGGACCCTCGTCGTCGGCGGCGTCGGCTGGGACGAGACCGGCGCGTGGTCGCCGGCCGTGCTCGACCGGCTCGCCGGCGTCGACGCGTTCGTGCCGAACGCCGACGAGGCGGTCCGCTACACCCGCACGGACGACCCGCTGACCGCCACCGCACGCCTCGCCGAGCGGGTCGGGCTGGTCTGCACGACGCTCGGCGGCGACGGCGCGTACGCCCTCGACGCCGGCACCGGGGAGCAGGCCCGGGTGCCCGCCCCGCGGACGGCCGTCGTCGACCCGACGGGCGCGGGCGACTGCTTCGTCGCCGCGTTCACCGCCGGCCGGGTCCGGGGCCTCGACCTTCGGACGACGGTCGCGTTCGCCGTCCTCTCGGCGTCGCTGTCGGTGGCCCGGCTCGGCGGCGCCAGCTCGGCGCCGGGCGCCGGCGAGGTGGCGGCCGCCGTCCGCGCCGGGCTCGACCGGGACGACCTGCCCGCGGCGGACTGGGACGCCGTCCTCGCCGTGCTGGACCCCGGGGTACGGGCCGCCACCTCCCCGGCATGACGGCACGTCGGGATGCGCCCGGCCGCCGTCCGTCGCACAGTCGAGGCCTGAGCCGCGTCGAGGAGTCGGCGCGCCGTCGTGGGAGCCCTGCGCATGATTCACCTGACGAGCGGTATCGGCCTGGTCTTCGAGGTCGGGTTCGCCCTGTTCTGCTTCGTGGACGTCCTGCTCGCCAGGGAGGCCGCCGTCCGGCTCGTGCCGCGCTGGGTCTGGGCCGTGGCGATCCTCGTCTTCCCGATCGCGGGCGGTGCCGGGTACCTCGTCGCGGGCCGGGCCCGGCGGGCCGCCGAACGGCGGGCCGCGGCCGGCGCGACGCCGGCCGCGGGTGACGCGACGGCCGTGACCACCGCCCCGGCCGGTCCGACGACCGCAGCGGCGGCGGACGGCGCGCACGACGCGGTGCTTCTCGGCCAGCTCCGGGAGCTCAACGAGGAGCACGAGGCGATGCTCGCCCGCTGGGAGGACGACCTGCGGCGGCGCGAGGAGCAGCTGCGGGCCGCGACCGCGCGGATCGGCGGAACCGCCGCCGCCTGAGGTGGCATGATCTGGCCCCTCGACCGGCGAAGGGGGGACGCCATGCTGTTCATGGCCACGAAGGGCCTGCCGCTGCTCATCGAGGTCGGGCTGCTCGTCTACGCGCTCGTCGACTGCATCCAGACCCCGGTGCCGCGCAACCTGCCGAAGTGGGGCTGGCTCGTCGTCATCATCGTGCTGCCGCTCTTCGGCTCGATCGCCTGGCTGGTCCTCGGCCGCCCGGACCGCCGGGCCGGCCAGGTGCCGTGGCCGGCGACCGGGACGGCGGGCTACCCCGAGTCCGAGCGGCCGCAGCCCGGCCGGGCCGGTCGTTCGCGCGCGCCGGACGGCGTCCCGGACTTCCTCGCCGGGCTGGCCGCCCGTCGCGAGGACGAGACCCGGCTCGCGGCCGGGGAGGAGAACCTGCGCCGCCGCGAGGACGAGCTCAAGAAGGACGGCTCCCCGGAGGCCTCGGGGACGACGCCTCCGGACGACGCTGCCCCGGGAGCTCCCGGGCAGACGTGAGCGCCGCGCCCGGCGGCGCGGCCAGCGCGTCCGGCCCGTCGACGGGCCCCTCGAAGGGCTCGGCCCCGCCGGCGAACGGCCACGGCAGGTAGCCGCCGTCCAGGTAGCGGGAGTCGTCGGTCTCGAAGCACTCGACGTCGTCCTCGACGTCCGGCAGCGGCTCCGGCGGGTCGTCGTCGAACGGCAGGGCGCCGTCCTGGCCGTGGTCGGCGACCTCGTCGGGGCCGGCGGTCTCGTCGGGGCCGTCGTCCGCCGGCTGCGGGAGCACGAGGTCGAGGGCGAGCTGGTCGTCGGACGCGCCGTCCGGCCCGTCGCCGGCGCCGCGGGGCAGGGACGCCGGGTCGGCGGTGAGCAGCTCGAGGGCCAGGGCGCCCGCGAGGAGCGGGTCCGGCAGCCGGCCGAGGGCACCGGCCCCCGAGCGTTCGAGGTCCTCGGCAGCGAGCGCCGCGCGGGTCGCCTCGGCGAGGACGTCGGCACGCCGGCGGGCGGCGGCGTCCCGGTCCGCCGGTGAGGGCCCGGTCCAGGCGGGCGGCCCGGCCGGCTCCGGCACCGGCTCGTCGCGCCCGCCGAGCAGCACGGCCCCGGCGAGCCCGGCGCCGACGACCCCGCCGGCCGCGACGAGCAGGTTCGTGCCGTTGCGCCGCACCCAGCTCGCGGTGTCCCGCGTCAGGGTCACGTCGTCGAGGACCGCACCGTCGACGGTGACCATCCGCACCCGCATCGTCGCCGACCACGCGACGGGCCCGGGGTCGACGTCCACGACGATGAACGAGTGGCCGGTGTACCGGGCACGCGACCAGCCGACGGTCTCGGTCGTCAGCGCGCCGTTGCCCGCGACGAGCCGGGCGTCGAACTCGGGCGGCGCGACGTCCCGGACCATCGTGTTGCGGTCGGCGACGGCGAACCCGTTGAGCCCCATGCCGCCGCCGCCCGCGCAGATGTACGTCGTCCCGGCGTCCGCGCTCGCGACGACGGAGCCGGCCGGTGCCTCCACGGCGGCGACCCCGGCCCGGATCGGGTCGGTGCGCTCGTACACGTGGTTGTGGCCGCTGATGACGAGGTCGACGCCGAACTCGTCGAAGAGCGGCCCGAGCGTCGAGCGCACCCCGGCGTCCGAGCCGTGCGCGGCGGCCGTGGCGTAGGCGCAGTGGTGCAGCACCGCGACGACGAAGTCGACGTCGGGGTCCGAGCGCATCGCCGCGAGCCGCTCGCGGACCCACAGCAGCTGGCGGCCCTGGGAGTAGTCGCGGTTGGCGGGCAGCTCGGCCGTGAGGTCGTTGGAGTCCGCGACGAGGAAGCCGACCCGGCCGTACGTGTACGTGTACGCGGTCGGGCAGCCCGAGGGGCCGTTCGTCGGCAGCGCGAACCGGGTCGTCAGGCCGCCGTAGCCGTGCCCGTCGTAGAGCATCTCGATGTCGTGGTTGCCCGCCGCGACCATCCACGGCACCTGCGCGGCGACCGGCTCGATCTGCCGGAAGTAGGTGTCCCACCGGGTGGGCTCGTAGTCGTCCGTCGCCTCGCCGCGCCCGCTCGCGTCGGCGTAGGAGATGTCGCCGGCGAGCAGGTGGAACGCCGGGTCGAACTTCAGCATCACCTGCTCGAGGGAGACCGCCCAGGCCGAGACGCTCTGGTCGCCGAACGCCGTGAAGCTGAACCGCGCGCGGTCCTGCGGCTCGGGCGCCGTCCGGAAGGTGGCGTCGTTCGAGGCGACGCCGCCGTCGTGGACGACCTGGTAGTGGTACGTCGTGCCGGGCGCGAGGCCGCCGAGGTCGGCGCCGGCGTAGTACTGCTCGACGACCCGGCCGTTCGGCATGACGGTCCGCAGCACCTCGAGCGCGGCCGGCACGTCGTTGCCGTAGCCGACGTCCGAGCCGTACCGGACGGCGGCACCCGTGACCGGACCGGCCACCTGCCACCGCACCCGGACCTGGGTGCGCGGGTCCTCGCCGAACGCGAGCCAGCGGGCCAGCAGCGGGACCGACCCCGACGACACCGCGCCCGCGCGCGGGGCGAGCAGCACCGGACCGGCCCCGAGCGCACCGGTGACCGCGGCGGCGCGCAGCAGCCCGCGACGGCTGAGCACACCGCGCAGCACGCTGTGCCGCTCGGCCGTGCTCATCCGTGCCAGCTCGTCGGCGCTCAGCCGGCCCACCCGGTGCACCCCCTCCGCCCGCACCCGTCGTGCGCGGGCTCCTCGGGAGGTTGTCGGCAGCCGGTGCCGGGGGCTGGACCCCCTGCGGCGCAGGCGTCAGCCCTGGGCGGTGTGCAGGACGCGGTGGCGCAGGGCAGCGCGGAACAGGTCGCCGGCGCCGGGGCGGGCCTGCAGGCGGCGGTCGAGCAGGGCGCCGCTCTCCTCGACGAGCTCGAGCCAGCGCAGCTCGCGCAGGACGGCGAAGAACAGCGGCGCGGTGTCGACGCCGACCGGGTCGCGGCGTCCGGCGAGGCGCCAGCCCGACTCGGCCACGACGGACTGGACGAGTGCGCGGACGTCCTGCTCCGGGACGCTGTCGCCCGGCTCGAGGACGGCGAGCACGACCTCCCACGCCGTCGCGAGCGCCGAGTCCTCCGGGCCCACGAGACCGGCGGCGACCTCGAGCCACAGGGTGCGGCCGTCAGCGACCGCCGCCCGGCCGCTCTGGGTGCGCACGAGCCGGCCGGACCGGCGGCGGACGAGCCCGAGCCGGGTCGCGGACTCGCGCAGCACGAGCACCGGGTAGGCGTCGACCTCGCGGGACGCCGGGCCGACGATCTCGTCGCGCCAGCCGAGCTCGTCGAGCGCGCGGGCGACGGTGCGCGGCGGCAGGTAGCCGGCGGCGGTGAGCGGGAGGCCGTCCTCGTGGATCTCGGTGAGCAGCCAGTCCATCGGGCGCAGCAGCGAGCGGGCGGGCGCGGCCATCCCGGGGTCGACGCGGGCCAGCAGCCGACGCTCGAGCGGCGCGAGGAGGCCGGTCCGGGTCGTCGAGCGGGGCCGCCGGACCCAGCGGTGCACCCGTTCGGCGACGAGCGCCTCGTACGGCGGCCGGTCGTCGAACGCCGGGTGCGGCGTCGTGAGGACGGCGAGGGTCAGCTCGGCCTGCTGGTCGCGCCAGCCGCGGGTGCCGGGCTGCAGGTCACCGAGGACGACGGCGATCTCGAGCCGGTCGGCGACGAGCTCGTAGAGGGTCGCCTCGACCGGGCCGCACCGGCCGCGCCACGTGACGAGCTCGGTGTCGGGCGGGTGGATCCCGGAGCGCTGCGAGGCCCGGTCGGCGAGGGTGTGCCCGCCGCCGTTCGACTGGTCCGCGGCGAGGAGCACCTCGCGGGTCGTGCTGCTGCGCGCGATGCCGGCGTACCGGCCGAGCCCCAGGCCGTCGAGCAGGGCCGCGAGCCCTTCGGCGAGCGGCCACCGCCGGCCCGCGAGCCGGTCGGCCGCCGCGAGCTCGAACCAGCAGAACTGCTGGACCCGCCACTGGGTCACGGTCTCCGGTCCGCCGCCGCCCGACAGCGCCTCCCAGGCGAGGCGGGCGTGGTCCACGAGCCGGGTGTCCGTTCGTCCCAGCTCGGCGAGCGCCTCCTCGACCGACAGCACCCGGTCAGCCTGCCACCGCGGGCGGGCCGCTCGTCGGCGGCGCGCGGGCGACTCCTACTCTGGGGCTGTGAGCCGCGTCCTCGAACCCGTCGCGATCGCGTCGGACGAGTCCGTGCTCGACGTCCTGCCGCGGTTGCGGGCCGCGCTGTCCGGCGCCGGACCCGCTCTCCTGCTGCACGCGACGGACGTCGGACCGGCTGCGGCGCTGCGCCCCGGCGAGCCGTTGGACGGCGACGAGGACGACCCGGCGGACCCGACGGTCGCCGTCGTCACGACGTCCGGGTCGACCGGCGCCGCTAAAGGTGTACTGCTGCACGCGTCGGCGCTGCTCGCCTCGGTCTCGGCGACCCACGACCGGCTCGGCGGTGCCGGGCGCTGGCTGCTCGCCCTGCCGGCGCAGCACGTCGCGGGCCTGCAGGTGCTGCTGCGCGCCCTCGTCGGGGGCGCCCCGCCGGTCGTGCTCGACCTGGGCCGCGGCTTCCGGCCCGACGACTTCGCCGACGCGGCCGCCCGGATGCGCGGCCCGCGGCGGTACACCTCGCTCGTCCCGACCCAGCTCGTCCGGCTGCTCGACGCCGGCGGCCCGGGCCTGGCCGCGCTCACCGGCTTCGACGCCGTCCTCGTCGGGGGCGCGGCGACCGCGCCGAGCCTGCAGGAACGGGCCCGCGCGGCCGGCGTCCGGCTCGTCACGACGTACGGGATGAGCGAGACCTGCGGCGGGTGCGTGTACGACGGCGTCCCGCTGGACGGCGTCCGGGTCCGGCTCGCTCCCGATGGCAGTGCGGGCGGAACGGGCAGCGCCGCGGAGGCCGACGGGTCGGGCGGGCGGGTGCTGCTCGGCGGGCCGGTGCTCGCCCGCGGCTACCGCGGCCGGCCCGCGGACGACGGCTCGGCGGCGGGCGGCTTCTTCGTCGCGGACGGCGCGCGCTGGTTCGCGACGGACGACGCCGGGCGGCTGCCCGAGGAGGGCCGGCTCGACCTGCTCGGGCGGCTCGACGACGTCGTGACGACCGGCGGCCTCAAGGTCGCGCCGTCCGCCGTGGAGGCCGCTCTGCTGCGCCTGCCGGGCGTCACGGAGGCCGTCGTCGTGGGCGTCCCGGACGCCGAGTGGGGCCAGCGCGTCGTCGCGGCCCTCGTGCTCGCCGACGGCGCGACCGCGCCGTCGATGGCGCAGGTGCGCGAGCGGGTGTCGGCCGACGTCGCCGCCCGGGCGACGCCCCGCCAGCTCCTCGTGCTCGACCGGATGCCGCTGCGCGGCCCCGGCAAGCCGGACCGGACGGCGCTCGCGCGCCTCGCGACCCTGGGAGACCGCGGGTGACCCCCGACGACACGACAGACCGCACCGGTGCGACGACGGGCGGGGCGGCCCCGCGGGCCACGCCCGCCCAGTGGCTCGAGGGCGCCCGGCCCCGGACGCTGCCGGCCGCCGTCGCGCCCGTGCTCGTCGGCACCGGCGCTGCGGCCGGGATCCTGCGGGCACCGTCGTTCGAGCCACCGTTCCCGGGCGAGGGCTGGGACGCCCGCGAGGCCGGGCTCGCGGTGCTCGCGCTCGTCGTCGCGCTCGCGCTCCAGGTCGCGGTGAACTACGCGAACGACTACTCAGACGGCATCCGCGGGACGGACGACGACCGGGTCGGGCCGTTCCGGCTCACCGGCTCGGGCGCGGCCGCCCCGGCGGCCGTCAAGCGGGCGGCCTTCCTCGCGTTCGGCGTCGCCGCGGCCGCCGGGCTCGTGCTCGTCGCGGTGTCCGGGGCCTGGTGGCTCGTCGCCGTCGGCGCCGCGAGCATCCTCGCCGCCTGGTACTACACCGGCGGCAGGCGGCCCTACGGCTACGCCGGCCTCGGCGAGGTCTTCGTCTTCGTCTTCTTCGGGCTCGTCGCCGTCCTCGGGACGGCGTACACCCAGGCCGGGTCGGTCGACCTGCCCGCGGTGCTCGGTGCGGTCGGCGTCGGTGCGCTCGCCTGCGCGATCCTCGTCGCGAACAACCTGCGGGACGTCCCGACCGACACCCTCGCCGGCAAGCGCACGCTCGCCGTCCGGCTGGGCGACGCCCGCACCCGGGCCTTCTACGCCGGGCTCGTCGCCGTCGCGTTCGCCGCCGCGGCGGTCTGCGCCGCGTCCGGCCGGCCGTGGGCGATGGTCGTCGTCGCCGCCGCGCCGTTCGCCGTCGTGCCGCTGCGGGCGGTCCTCGGCGGCGCGACCGGGCGGGCCCTGCTGCCGGTCCTGCGGGACACCGGCCGGCTCGAGCTCGTCTACGGCCTACTGCTGGGCGCCGGGCTGGCCTTCCTCGGCTGAGCCCCCGCGGGCCGCCTCGCGGCGCGCGGCCTCGTCCTGACGGGCGAGCGCGGCGTCCGCGGCGGCGTCCTCGACGGCGTCGTCCTCGGCCCGCCGGCGCGAGCCCGCGGAGGACCTCGCCTCACCCGCCTCGAGCCGGCGCTGGATGCGGTCGTGCACCGTGCTGGCGAGCTCCTCACGGGGGCCCCGGAGCAGCACGTACGACAGCAGCGCGGAGACGACCGCGGCGAGCGCGACCGCCAGGAGGGTCCCGGCGCCGAGCCAGGAGAACGTCACGAGGGCGACGAGGAACAGCGCGAGCCTGAGCACGGTGAACTTGAGGAACGGCACCACCCCCACAGCCTACGGTGCGCGACGGCGTCGCCCGGACGGCTCAAGACCCGGGATGCGGGATCCGACATCTACCCGGACGCACCGTGAGCGCGGTGCGCCGGACAGACCCGTCACCCGCCGAACCACGATGTCGCCGAGCTGGGGCCGAACATGAACGCGAAGGTCACGAACGCCGCCGTCCAGGCGTCCGCGGACGCCCTCGAGGAGCTGCCCGTCCAGGCAGGCAGCCCCGGGGCGACAGGCTTCGACGCGATCCCCGGCTTCGCCGAGCTCGTGAGCCGCGAGACGACCGGCGGCCAGGGGCTCGCGACCCGCGACGCGACCCGCTACGAGGCGCTCGCGCTCGGGGCGATGGCCGGGGCGTCGATGCCCGCCGTCTGGATCTCGCACGGTCGCCCCACGGCCTGGGTCGCCGTCGCGGCGCTCGCCGTCTCCGCGGTGTCCGCCCTGCACCCGCGGCTGTCCGCCGGCACCTTCGGCCGCGGCTGCGCGGCGCTCACCGCCGCCGCCCTGCTCGCGGTCTCCGCCCCCGACCTCGCCATGCTCGCGGCGCTGTGGTCCGTCGTCGTCGTCGGGGTGCTGACGACCCGGCTGCCCGGCGACACCGGCTGGCTGCTCACCGCCGCCGGCGGCGGCATGCTCGCGATGCTCGAGACCGTGCTCTCCCTCATGGCCGAGCCGCTCGGGGTCTCGGCCGGCCCGAGCGGGGTGCTCCTCGCCGGTGCGGCCGGCACGATCGGCGCCGGCACCGTCGGCAGCGCGGTCGCGCACCGGCTCGCGCTCGGCGGCACCGGCTGGACCCTCGACGCCGGCTTCGACGGCGACCGGATGTGGTCCGGCGCCGGCACGTCGGCCGCGGCCGCCACCGTCGCCGGCGGCCCGAGCACCGACCCGCTCACCGGGATGGCGACCCGCGGCGTCCTGCTGCGCGGCATCACCCGGGCGCTCGCCCGGGTCGACGTCATCGGCGGCCGGGTGGCCCTGTTCGTGCTGGACGTCGACCGGTTCGACGTCGTCGCCCAGAAGCACGGCGACAAGCGCGCCAACGAGGTGCTCCGGCACCTGGCCCGCCGGCTGCGGGCCGCGATGCCGGCCGAGCACGTCGTCGCGCGCGTCGGGCCCACGACGTTCGCCGTCCTCGTCGAGGGCGTCGGACCGGACGGCTGCGAGTCGATGGTCCACCGGATGGCGGCGCTCCTCGAGGAGGAGATGCTCGTCGGCGGCGCCCTGGTGTCGGTCACCTGCTCGGTCGGCACCGCGATCGCGGACGCCGACCTCGCCAGCCCCGAGCGCCTCCTGCGCGCCGCGAGCACCGCGATGCACGCCGCGCAGACCGCCGGCCGCGGCCGCTGGGTGCACCACGACCCGGCGATGGCCGCGCACGACGCGACCCGCGAGGGCATCGAGAACGACCTGCACGCGGCCGTCGCCGACGGCGGCATCGACGTCGCGGTGCAGGGCATCGTCGACCTCGCCGCGGACCCGGCGTCCGACCGGACCGGCGGCGTCGAGGTGCTCGCCCGCTGGACC
The DNA here is from genome assembly GCA_016213575.1 of Actinomycetota bacterium. Taxonomy (GTDB): domain Bacteria; phylum Actinomycetota; class Actinomycetes; order Actinomycetales; family Kineosporiaceae; genus R-H-3. The sequence goes on along the minus strand of JACRAB010000262.1, from coordinate 19,629 downwards.
CGGCCGGACGGCACGTCCGTGCCGCCGCAGCACTTCGTCGCCGTCGCCGAGGAGCTGGGCATCGGCTCCCGGCTCGGGGGGATCGTCCTCGACCGGGCGCTGGACCTGCTCGTGCAGTGGGGGGCGACCGACGCCGCCATGGACGAGGAGCCCTCGGCCGGGCCGCGCTACGTCGCCGTGAACCTGTCGCGCAGCCAGCTCGAGGACCCGGGCTTCGCCCAGGCCGTCGCCGACCGGCTCGCCGACCGCGGCATCGCGGCGTCCCGGCTGTGCGTCGAGGTGAGCGCCGTGACCTTCGTCGACACCGACCAGGCCCGCCGCACCCTCGGCATGCTGCGCTCGCTCGGCGTGGGTGTGGCCGTCGACGACTTCGGCCGCGGTTCGCTCGGGCTGCTCGCGCTGCGCCAGCTCCCCGTCGACACGGTCAAGGTCGACCGTCAGGTGACGATGGACCTCGGCCGCGACGACACCGTCGCCGCGACCGTGCTCACGCTGTGCCGGGCGATGGGGCGGCGCTGCGTCGCCGAGGGCGTCGAGTCGACGTCCCAGCTCGAGGCGGCCCGCCGGCTCGGGATGGACGGCGCGCAGGGCTTCCTGCTGGGGCGCCCGATGCCGCCGGCGGCGACGCCGCCCCGGCACCTGGGGTAGGACCGGACAGCGTCGGTCCGGTCCGGTCCGGGTCGGGCTCGGTCCGGGTGGGGCTCAGTCCGGGGTCGAGGTGTCGCCGGTGTCCCGGCGCTCCTTCTCCTCGCGGCGCTGCTCCTTCTCCTCGCGGCGCTGCTCCTTGGCCTGCCGGCGGCGCTCCTCGCGCTCGGCGCGGCGCTGCTCACGGGTCTGCTGCTCCAGCGAGCGCAGGAAGTCGGGGTCGTCGTCCGGGGCGAGCACCCGGGGGCCGCGCCCCGCGGCGCCGGGCGCTTTGGGGGCGCCGTAGACGAGCCAGGCGATCCCGCCGAGCAGCGGGATGAGGATCACGAGGAACCACAGCGGTCTCGGCAGCCCGCGCACCTCTCGCTCGTCGCTGCGCCAGCAGTCGACGAGCCCGTAGATCATCACCCCGACGGTGATGAGCCCGACGATCGCCTGTCCCATACCGTCCACTGTAAGTCGTCCGTGCGGACCCGGCGTCCCGGGCCCCTCGTCACTTCGCGTAGGAGTGCAGGCCCACGAAGAAGATGTTCACCACGAGGAAGTTGAACAGGATGCAGCCGTACCCGGCGAGCGCCAGGTACGCCGAGCGGCGGCCGTCCCAGCCGCGCGTCGCGCGGGCGTGCAGGTACCCCGCGTAGACGACCCAGATGACGAAGGACCAGACCTCCTTGGGGTCCCAGTTCCAGTAGCGGCCCCAGGCGTGCTCGGCCCAGATCGCGCCCGCCATGACGGTGAAGGTCCACAGCGGGAACGCGATCGCGTGCAGCCGGTACGACGAGCGCTCGAGCTCGACCGAGCCCGGCAGGTTGTCCATGAAGCGGCCGCGCGCGGGCGGGGTGCCGGCGGCGCGTGCGAGCTCGCGCCGCTCCTGGACGAGCTGGAGCACGGTGGTGGAGAACGCCAGCGTGAACAGGGCGGACGCGATGAACGCGACGGACACGTGGATGACGAGCCAGAAGCTCTGCAGCGCCGGCACCAGGTGGGCGGCCCGGGTGTAGAGCACCGTGACCGCCAGGCCCAGGGTGAGCAGGACGGGGCCGACGACGAAGGTGCCGAGGTAGCGGACGTCCCGGCGGCTGAGCACCGCGAGGAAGACGGCGGTGACGACGACAGCGCCGCTCACCGAGAACTCGTACATGTTGCCCCAGGGGGCACGGTGGACCGAGGCGCCGCGGGCGACGACGCCGCCGAGGTGCAGGGCGAACGCGAGCCAGGTGAGGGCGACCGCGATGCCGCCGATCTTGGTGCGCGGGCGCGGCTGCGGCCCGGCGTCCGGGGCGGACGGCGTGACGGACGCCACGTCGCCGACGGGCTCGCCGTCCGGCCCGACGAGCACCTTGGCCTCGCCGGCGACGCGGGCGCCGCGGCCGGACAGGTCCACCGCGACGGCCGCCATCGCGCCGGTGTAGACGGCCATGGCCGAGTACACGAGCTGGTTGGACAGGGTTGCGAGCGTCGCGTCGACGGCCACCGTCACTCCTCGTCGTCCTGCTGCTTCGGGTCGTGCTGGTCCTTCGGGTCGTGCTGGTGCTGCTGCGGTTGCGGGGCGATCTCCGCGAGGACCTCGCGGACGAGCGGCTCCAGGGCGGTGTCGTCGCCCCGGGACAGCCCCGCGACCTCGACCACGGTACGGCCCTCGCCGTCCGTCGACACCCGGGCCCAGAGCCGGCGGCGGCGCACGAAGAGCGAGGCCGTGAGCCCGGCGAGAGCGAGCACCGCGAAGCCGAGGACCCAGACCTTCGCCGGGTCGTACCGGATGTCGAGGGCGGCGTAGCGCTTGATCCCGTCGAAGGTCACCGAGCCCGCGCCGTCCGGCAGGTCGAACGTCGTGCCGGGCGCGAGCAGGATCCGCAGCGGCTCGCCCTTGTCGTCGGTGAGCTGGGTGAGGTCCTTGTCGTCGAACTCGTAGACCGACTGCGGGACGCCGCTGTCGAGACCGAGGCCGTCCACGCCGGGGGCGGAGACGTACGCGGTGAGGAACAGCCGCGGGTCGGTGAGGCCCGGGAAGATCGAGACCGGCCCCTTGACCGGGTCGACGACGGCCGTCGGGAGGAACAGCCCGCGCAGCGCGACCTGCCGCGGCAGCGCGTCGGGGACCTTGACGACGCCCAGGCTCGTGTACTGCGAGTCCCGGGGCAGGAACGGGACGGCTCCGCTGAACGCGACGTTCCCCTCGCCGTCCCGCACCGTGAGCACCGGTGCGTACCCGTTGCCCACGAGGAACAGCCGCGTGCCGCCGACGTCGACGGGCTGGTTGACCCGCAGGGTCCGGCTGGACGGCGGCCCGCCGGCGTCGGCGACGGTCACCGCACCGGTGAACATCCGCGGGGCGCCGAGCTGGCCGCCGCCGGAGCCGTTGTCGAAGTCGACCTTCAGCGAGTCGAGGGTCAGCGTGAACGGCGGCAGGTCACCGGTGTCGACCCGGCTGCCGGCCGACAGCGTGTTGTACATGACCGCGACGTTGGAGAACGGCTGGCCCTCGACGACGGTGACCTGGCCGGAGTAGCCGACGAGCGTGCCCGCCGCGATCGAGACGAGGAGCCCGAGCAGCGCGAGGTGGAAGGCGAGGTTGCCGGTCTCGGCGGTGTACCCCTTCTCCGCCGCCAGGCTCGTGCCGCCGTCGTGCTCGGCGAGCCGGAAACGCCTGCGGCGCAACGCCGTCCGGGCTTTCGCGAGGGCGTCCTCGGGGGTCGCGTCGACCGTGGCCGACGCGTGCGCGGGGAGCCGCTCCAGCCGGCGCGGGGTGCGCGGGGGGGCGCTGCGGGCGCTCTTCCAGTGCTGCTTCGCCCGCGGCACGACGCACCCGACGAGCGAGACGAACAGGAGCAGGTAGATCGCCGAGAACCACGGCGAGGAGTAGACGTCGAAGGCGCCGAGCCGGTCGAGCCAGGGGCCGCTCGTCGTGTGCTCGGAGAGGTAGCCGTCGACCTTCGTCGGGTCGATACGCCGCTGCGGGAAGACCGAGCCGGGGACGGCGGCGACCGCGAGGAGCATGAGCAGGAGCAGGGCGACCCGCATGCTCGTCAGCTGGCGCCAGGCCCAGCGGGCCCAGCCGAGCGGGCCCAGCGGCGGCAGCCGCACCGGCTCGGGCTGCGCGGTCTCGGGGAGCATCGTGTCGGTCATCGTGCGCGCACCCTCACAGCAACCCTCACAGCACGGTCTCGTAGCCGGCGATCGAACCCTGGACCGACTGGATCCACTGCCCCCACAGACCGGTCACGAGCAGGACGCCGACGACGACGAGCACTCCCCCGCCGAACCGGGTCACGGCCACCCGGTGCCGGCGGACGACGTCGAAGGCGCCCATGGCGCGCCGGTAGGCGAGCCCGGCGGCGACGAACGGCAGGCCGAGGCCGACGCAGTAGGCCGCGCCGAGCAGGGCGCCGCGGGTCGCGGTGCCGTCGATGAGGCTGAGGCTGACGATCACGGTGAGGGTCGGCCCCGTGCACGCCGTCCAGCCGACGCCGAAGACGATGCCGAGCAGCGGTGCGGCCGCCAGGCCGGCGGCGGGCCGGACGTCGAGCCGCTTGGTGCCCTGGAGCACCGGGAGCGCCCCGAGGTAGACCAGCCCGAGGCCGATCGTGACCGCCCCCAGGACCCGCTCGACCGCCGTCCGGTGCTCGAGCAGCGCGCCGCCGAGCGCACCCGCGGTGAGCCCGACGAGCACGAACACGACGCTGAACCCGGCCACGAACAGGAGCATCCCGGCGACCATCCGGCCGCGGCGCTGCTTCTCGAGGTCGACGCCGGTGAGGCCGGTGACGTAGCCGAGGTATCCCGGCACGAGTGGCAGCACGCACGGCGAGAGGAACGAGACGAGGCCCGCCGCGACCGCGATCGGCAGCGCGAGCACGAGCGAGCCGTCGAGGACGGTCCGGCTCAGGTCGTCCATCGGGTCCTCCGCGCGCCCACCGTGCTCACGCCACCTGCGGGTCGCGGCCGGCGACGACGTCCTCGACGAGGTCGACGAGCGTGGTGCGGGTCGTCGGGCCGCTGATCCGGACGGCGATCCGGCCCTCGGTGTCGAGGACGAGGGTCGAGGGGATCGCGTTGGCGGCGACCGCGCCGCGCAGCGCGAGCAGGCTCTTGCCGCCGTCGTCGGCGAAGCTCGGGTAGGTGATGCCGAACTTCTTCTGGTACGCCACGGCCTGGCTCGCGCTCTGCTCGTTGACGTTGACGCCGACGAACTGGACGCCCGAGCCCTGGAGGTCCTTGTAGGCCTGCTCGAGGTCCGGGGCCTCCTTGCGGCACGGCGGGCACCACGAGCCCCAGACGTTGAGGACGACGACCTTGCCGCGCAGGCTCGTGAGGTCGAGGTCGCTGCCCTCGAGGGTCGTGCCGGCGAGCGCGACCGGGTCCGGCCGCTTCGTCGCGGGGAGCACCGTGATCGTGCCGTCGCCGCTCACGAACCCCTTGCCACTGCCGTCCGCCGTGCCGGAGGACGAGCAGGCGGTGAGCGCCGTGGCGGCCAGGAGCACGGCGGCCAGCGCGGTGCGCCGGCGCGCCCCCCGTCGTCCGCCCTGCCGCGCGGTCATGCCCCGGCGACCTTGTTCGCGCCCGGGAGCAGGTCGGCGGCCGGCTCGGCGTAGCTCACCGAGACGAGCTCGTCGCCGTCGTAGTGCAGGGACGTCACCGAGGCCAGCGAGCACTGCCGCTTGCGCGGGTCGTGGACGAACCGGCGGTGCTCGGCGGCGAGCCGGGCGATCCAGACCGGCAGCTGGTGGCTGACGACGACGGCCTCGTGGCCGCGGGCGGCGTCCCGGGCGTCCTCGGCGGCGGCGTGCATCCGCCAGGCGACCTGGGCGTAGGGCTCGCCCCAGGACGGCTTGAACGGGTTCACGAGGTGCTTCCACACCGAGGGGTGGCGCAGGCTGCCGTCACCGACGCCGAACCGCTGCCCCTCGAAGACGTTCTCGGACTCGATGACCCGGGCGTCGGTGACGATCGACAGGCCGGTCGCCTTCGCGATGGGCTCCGCGGTCTCCTGGGCGCGCTCGAGCGGGGAGGCGACGAGGTGGACGACGTCCCGGGTCTCGAAGTACGCCGCGGCCCGGTCGGCCATCTGCCGGCCGAGCGCGGAGAGGTGGTAGCCGGGCAGGCGCCCGTAGAGGATCTTCTCCGGGTTCTCCACCTCGCCGTGCCGCAGCAGGTGGACGACGGTGCGCTCGGTCACGCGCGGGCCCCCTCGCTCGTCGCCGAGGACGCCGCCGCGGCGGCCTTCGCGGCCGCGGGCAGCGCGTCGAGGATCCGGCCGACCGCGTCGTCATCGTGCGCCCCGGAGAGGACCCAGGCCTCGAACGCGCTCGGCGGCAGGTAGACGCCGTCGGCGAGCATGCTGTGGAAGAAGGCCGTGAAGGCGGGCAGGTCCTGCTTGCGGGCGTCGTCGTAGTCGCGGACCGCGGCGGGGCCGCCGTCCGCGGTAAAAAAGACGCTGAACATCGACCCGGCGGACTGGACGACGTGCGGCACGCCCGCGGCGGCCAGGGCCGCCGACGCGGCCGCCGAGATCGTCGTCGCGGCGGCCTCGAGCCGGGCGTAGAGCTCGGGGGTGCAGCCGGTGAGGGTGGCCAGGCCGGCCGCGGTCGCGACCGGGTTCCCGGAGAGCGTGCCCGCCTGGTAGACGGGGCCCTCGGGGGCGAGGTGCGCCATGACGTCGGCGCGGCCGCCGAACGCCGCGGCCGGGAACCCGCCGCCCATGACCTTGCCGAACGTGAACAGGTCGGGGGCGCCGTCCGCCGTCGGGCCCTCGTGCCCGAACCAGCCGGCGGCGCTGACCCGGAAGCCCGTCATGACCTCGTCGCTGACGAGCAGCGCGCCGTGGGCCTTCGTGACCCGGCGCAGCGCGGCGGTGAAGCCCGGCGCGGGCGGGACGACGCCCATGTTGCCCGCGGCGGCCTCGGTGATGAGGCAGGCGATGTCGTCGCCGTGCGCGGCGAACGCGGCCTCGAGGGCGGCGACGTCGTTGTACGGCAGGACGAGGGTGTCGGCGGCGCTCGCGCCGGTGACGCCGGGGGTGTCCGGCAGGGCGAAGGTCGCGACCCCGGAGCCGGCCGCGGCGAGGAGCGCGTCGACGTGCCCGTGGTAGTGCCCGGCGAACTTCACGACCTTGCTGCGCCCGGTGAACCCGCGGGCGAGCCGGATCGCGCTCATCGTCGCCTCGGTGCCCGAGCTGACGAGCCGGACCTTCTCGACCGGGTCGATGCGGGCGACGATCGCCTCGGCGAGGAGCAGCTCGTTCTCGGTCGGCGTCCCGAAGGAGAAGCCGGCGTCCGCGGCCGCGTGGACGGCGGCGAGGACGTCGGGGTGGGCGTGGCCGAGGATCATCGGCCCCCACGAGCAGACGAGGTCGACGTACTCGCGACCGTCGACGTCGTACACGTACGGCCCGCGCCCGCGGGCCATGAACCGCGGCGTCCCGCCGACCGCGCGGAAGGCGCGGACCGGGGAGTTCACGCCGCCGGGGACGATCGCCCGGGCTCGCTCGAAGAGTGCAACGGAGGCGGGGGCCTCGAAGGGGTACGGACTCACGGCCCCAGTCTCGCAAGCCGGACCCCCGGAGCGTGAATCGGGGGCGTGTGCCGTCCCGCACGCGGCCGTCAGCCGGTCTCCCGCCGCTGCTCCCGGAGCAGCTGCTCCCACTGCCGGAGGCCCTCGCGGTTGCCGGCCTTCTGCATCGCGTACGCCGCCCGCACCAGGGGCAGCGGCCACCGCGGCGCCGGCCCCGGTAGCCCCGGCCGGACCTCCCGCTGCGACAGCGACCGCCGCACCTCGCGCAGCACCTGGTCGCGGTGGAACGTCTCCGGCGGCCGGGTCATCGCGAACCGGTCGCCCCACCACTCGCCCCGGACCGGGTCGACGACGAGCCCGAGGTGCGCCGGGTACCGCCGCCCTGCGCCGTCCCGGCACATGCCCGGCCCGTCGAGCTCCTCCAGCGGCGGGACGAACACCAGGCCCTCCCCGGCGACCTCGCGCACGACGACGAGCTCGAAGCCGGCGGCGCCGAGCAGGGTCTCGAGCACGCCGAGCCGCGGCGGCTGCCCGGCCTCGACCCGCTCCACGGTGGCGCGCCCGACGCCCGCCTTCTCGGCGAAGTCCCGTTGGTTGAGGCCCGTCTCGGCGCGTGCCTGCCTCACGTAGTCCCCCGCAGGAAATCCGTCCGGCCACATGCCTCGACTGTGCCTGTCTTTCCCCGGCAGCCGCCGTCCGCACCCGTCCTCCTGTGGACAGTGGGACGGAACCCCGGTCTGTGGACGGATCGCCCCCGTTCGAACGGCCGCTCCCGACCCGGATGCCGGCCCGGAAGGGAGCCGTGTCCTCCGCTTTGCTCTGCCCTCACAAGTGAGGGTGCCGCCGACGCCCGTCCTGTTCAGCCGTCAGCACCGCGCCACAGCTTCGTCGTTGCTCGACGACATGCCGTTGACGGGCCGGCGAGTCGCGAAGCAACGACGAAACTGTGGCGCGCTGCCCGTCAGCCCCTCAAAGGTGAGGGCAGAGCAGGCGGGGATCGCGCGGGCACACACTCAGGTAACCCTCGGAAGTGAGGGCAGAGCAGGCAGGCGATGCCCTCGAGGCGGCCCCACCCTCACAGGTGAGGGCAGAGCAAAGCACGGCGAGGAGGGCTCTCACGCCCCGGCCGAGGTGACGGTCGCGGCGTCGTTCCCTCGCCGCGGCCGACGCGTCAGGCCGTGCCGCGCAGGCCGGCGCGGATCTTCTGCATGGCTTCGCCGAGGCACTCGACCTCGGTCGCGGTGAGGACGTCGAAGACGGTCTCGCGGACGGCGGCGACGTGGTCGGGGGCGGCGCGCTGGATGGTGGTGAAGCCGTCGTCGGTGAGGACGCAGAGGACGCCGCGGCCGTCGTCCGGGCAGGCCTCGCGGCGGACCAGGCCGCGGTCCTCCATGCGGGCGACGGTGTGGGTCAGGCGGCTGCGGGAGTTCACGGCGCGGTCGGCGAGCTCGGACATCCGCAGCCGGTGACCGTCGGTCTCCGAGAGCTGGACCATGATCTCGTACTCGGCGAGCGAGAGGTCGGCGTCGTCGACGAGGCGGCGGTTGAGCTTGTCGTTGAACAGCCGTGTGACGTCGAGGTAGGCGCGCCAGACGGCCTGCTCCTGGGCGGTGAGCCAGCGCGGCTCGGTGGCCGTCGTGTCCGTGTCCATGTCAGCGCCCCGTGAGGTCCCGGGCGAGCCACCCGGCGGCCTCGCACGCCCAGTAGGTGAGGATCGTCGACGCGCCGGCGCGGCGGATCGACGTCAGGGACTCCAGGATCGCGCGCTCGCGGTCGATCCAGCCGCGCTCGGCGGCCGCCTCGATCATCGAGTACTCGCCCGACACCTGGTAGGCCGCGACCGGCACGTCGACCGCGCCGGCGACCGCGTGCACGAGGTCCAGGTACGACATCGCCGGCTTCACCATGACCATGTCGGCGCCCTCGGCGACGTCGAGGGCCACCTCGCGCAGCGCCTCGCGGCCGTTCGCCGGGTCCTGCTGGTAGGTCCGCCGGTCGCCGTCGAGCGAGGACTCCACGGCGTCCCGGAACGGGCCGTAGAACGCCGACGCGTACTTCGCCGCGTACGCGAGGATCCCGACGTCGGTGTGCCCGGCGCCGTCGAGCGCCGCGCGGACCGCCGCGACCTGGCCGTCCATCATGCCGCTCGGGCCGACGAGGTCGACCCCGGCCGCCGCGAGCGCGACGCCCATGTCCCGGTACCGCTCGAGCGTCGCGTCGTTGTCGACGCCGCCGTCGGCGCGCAGGACCCCGCAGTGCCCGTGGTCGGTGAACTCGTCGAGGCACAGGTCCGCCATGACGACGACGTCTCCGCCGACCTCGGCGACGACGTCCCGGACGGCGGCGTTGAGGATGCCGTCGGGGTCGGTCGCGCCCGAGCCGACGGCGTCCTTCACGGTCGGGATGCCGAAGAGCATGATCCCGCCGACGCCGAGCCGGGCGGCGTCGACGGCGGCCTTGCGCAGCGAGTCCCGGCTGTGCTGGACGACGCCCGGCATCGACCCGATCGGCGCCGGCTCGGTCGCGGCCTCCTTGACGAAGACCGGCAGCACGAGCTCGGCGGGGTGCAGCCGGGTCTCGGCGACGAGCCGGCGCATCGCGCGCGAGGTCCGCAGCCGGCGGGGCCGCACCCCCGGGAACGCGCCGGTGCTCACTTCGCGGTCCGCCGGGCAGCGCCCTTGCGCTGGCTCGGCCGCAGCACCGGCTCGCCGGCCTCGACGGCCGACAGCCGGACGCCGGTGCCGTACTCGGCGAGCGCCTGGACGAGCGCCTCCGTGTTCGGCTCCGGGGCCAGGACGTCGACCCGCAGTCCGTGCTCCTCGGCCGTCTTCGCCGTGGCCGGCCCGATGCACGCGACGATCGTCGTCGGGTGCGGCTTGCCCGCGATGCCGACGAGGTTGCGCACCGTCGAGGACGACGTGAAGACGACCGCGTCGAACTGGCCGGTCTTGATCGCCTCCCGGACGTCCGCGGCGGGCGGCGCCGCCCGCACCGTGCGGTAGGCGGTCACGTCGTCGACCTCCCAGCCGCCGGCCTGCAGGCCCGCGACGAGGGTGTCGGTCGCGATGTCCGCGCGCGGCAGGAAGACCCGGTCGATCGGGTCGAGGACCTCGTCGAACGGCGGCCAGATGTCGAGCAGGCCCTGCGCCGACTGCTCGGTCTCGCCGCTCGGCACGAGGTCGGGCTCGATGCCCCACTCGCGCAGCGCCTCGGCGGTGACCCCGCCGACGGCCGCGACCTTGAGGCCGGCGAAGGCGCGCGCGTCGAGCCCGAACTCCTCGAACTTCTCCCGGATCGCCCGCACCGCGTTGACCGACGTGAAGCCGATCCACTCGTAGCGGCCGGTGACCAGGCCCTTGACGGCCTTCTCGATCTGGTGCGGCGTCCGCGGCGGCTCGACCGAGATCGTCGGGACGACCTCCGCGGTCGCGCCGTGCTCGGTGAGCCGGGAGACCATCGAGCCGGCCTGCTGCTTCGTCCGCGGCACGAGCACCCGCCAGCCGAAGAGCGGCTTGGTCTCGAACCAGGCACCGACCTCGCGCAGCCCGGCGGCCGCGCCGACGACGGCCGTGACGGGCCGCTCGAGGCGGGCCGCCGGCACCGCCTTGGCGACCTCGGCGAGCGTGCAGGACACGGTCCGCTGCTCGGTCGTCGTGCCCTTCGAGGTGACCGCGACCGGCGTCGAGCCGGCCCGGCCGGCCCGGAGCAGCCCGGCGGCGGCGTCGACGATCTCGTCGACCCCGCCGAGGACGACGACCGACGACTGCGCGTCGGCGTGCAGCGCCCAGTCGACGCTCACCCCGTGCGGGTGGACGACGTGCACGGACGACGTCCCGGCCGGGGTGAGCGGGATCCCGGCGTACGCGGGGACGGCGGTCGCGGCCGAGACGCCGGGGACGATCTCGAAGCCGATGCCCTCCTTGCGGCACGCCGCGATCTCCTCGGCGAGGCCGGTGAACGTCGCGGGGTCGCCGTCCATGAGCCGGACGACGCGCCCGCCCTTCTTGGCGGCCCGGACGACGATCTTCGCGCGGGCCGCGCGGGTCATCGGCTGGCCGTCCTCGCCGAAGCCGGCGTCCACGACCTCGACGTCCTCGGGGCAGTAGGTCGCGACGAGTCGCTCGCGGTCGGACTGGTCGACGACGACGGTCGAGGCCTCGGCGAGGCGCTCGACGGCACGCAGCGTCAGCAGTCCCTCGTCGCCGGGGCCGGCGCCGACGAACGAGACCTGCCCGACGGAGGTCTTCTTGCGCGTGCGGGTGGAGCTCACAGGTCACCTTCTCTTGCCGGTCGTGCGGACTCCGGTCGTGCAGGCTGTGCGGCTGGTCCGGGCGGTGCCGGCGGCGGGGCGACCAGCTCGGCGGCGCCGTCCTCGAGCAGCACCTCGGCGAGCCGCCGTCCGACCCCGGTCGGGTCGTCGGCGGGCCCGGTCACGGACCGCCGGATCGTCACCGCGCCGTCGACGGAGGCGACGACGGCGCGCAGGAACAGCTCGTCGCCGTCGTCGCCCTCGACGACCTCGCCGAGCGCGCCGAGCGGTGCGGCGCAGCCCGCCTCGAGGACGGCGAGCAGCGTGCGCTCGGCGTCGACGGCCGCCCGGGTCGCCGGGTCCTCGAGCGCGGCGACCGCCGCGACGACGTCGGCGGCGGCCGCGCGGCACTCGACGGCGAGCGCGCCCTGCCCGGGGGCGGGGAGCATGGTCAGCGGGTCGAGCACCTCGGTCGCCTCGTCGGCACGGCCCAGGCGCAGCAGCCCCGCGCGGGCCAGGACGACGGCGTCGACCTCGCCCGACGCGACGAGGCCGAGCCGGGTGTCGACGTTGCCGCGGACCCCGACGACCTCCAGGCCCAGCCCGAGCGCGCGCAGCTGGGCGGCCCGGCGCGGCGAGCCGGTCCCGATCCGCGCGCCGGCCGGCAGCTCGCCGACGGTGAGCCCGTCGCGGGCGACGAGCACGTCGCGCGGGTCCTCGCGCCGCGGGACGGCGGCCACGACGAGCCCGGGGGCGGGTGCGGTCGGCAGGTCCTTGAGGGAGTGGACGGCGAGGTAAACCTCCTTGGCGAGCAGCGCGTCGCGCAGCGCGGAGACGAAGACGCCGACCCCGCCGAACGTCGCGAGCGGCGCGGTGGAGGTGTCCCCGTGGGTGACGACCTCGACGAGCTCGACGCGCAGGTCCTCGCCGCGGGCGGCGGCGGCCGCCTCGATCGCGGTGGCGACGTGCCCGGACTGGGTCCGTGCGAGCGCGCTGCGCCGCGTGCCCAGGCGCAGCACGCGCGGGCCCCCGGCCTGCTCGCCGGGCCCGGACGCCCTGGACGCCGGCGTGGTCTGGACGCTCATGACACCAACCCGGTGTGGCTCGGGGCCGGGATGCTCAGCCCTGGTGGGGACGACGGGACGGGCTGCTCGGAGACGGCCGCGACACGCCCGAGGTCGAGCCCGAAGAGCTCGCGCAGCGCGTCGGCGTAGGCCGAGCCGCCGGGCTCGCCCGCGAGCTCCTTGACCCGGACCGTCGGGTTGTGGAGCAGCTTCTCGACGACGCGGTGGACGGTCTGCTCGAGCTCGGCGCGCACCGTCGGGTCGACCTGCACCCGCTGCTGGAGCCGGGTGAGCTCGGCCTCGACGACGCTGCGGGCGTGCGCGCGCAGGGCGACGACGGTCGGCGCGACGGCCTGGGCGCGCTGCTCGGCGAGGTACGTCTGCACCTCGGCGACGACGATCTCGCGGACCTGGGCGACCTCGACGGCGACCTCGGGGGTCGCGAGGTGCCGCCCGAGGGCCTCGAGGTCGACGACGGTGACGCCGTCGACGTCGGCGGCCCGCGGGTCGACGTCCCGCGGGAGCGCGAGGTCGACGTCGGTCTGGGGCCGCCCGCCGCGGGCGGCCGAGGCGGCGGCCGCGAGCGCGGCGGTGACGACGTGCCCGACGGCCCCGGTGCAGGAGACGACGACGTCGGCCGCGGCGAGCGCGGCGGGCAGGTCGGACATCGGGACGGCGGTGCCGCCGCCGGCCTCGGCGAGCCGCTGCGCGCGGGCCGGCGTCCGGTTCGCGACGACGAGCCGCCCGACGCCGTGCCGGGCCATCGTGGCGACGGCCAGGCCACTCATCGCCCCGGCGCCCACGACGAGCACGGACGCCCGGGCGAGCGGGCCGACGGCCTGCTCGCTGCGGGCAATCCCGGCCTCGACGAGGGAGCCGGCCGCCCGGTCGAGCCCGGTCTCGCTGTGCGCCCGCTTGCCGACCCGCAGCGCGACCTGGAGCAGGTGCCCGAGGACGCGCGCCGCGGAGCCGGACTCCTGGGCCTCGCGCAGGGCGGTGCGGACCTGGCCGAGGATCTGCTGCTCGCCGACGGCCATCGAGTCCAGGCCGGCGGCGACGGTGAACAGGTGCGTCACCGCGGCGGCCTCGTAGTGCACGTAGAGGTGGTCGGTGAGCTCGGCGAGGGTCAGCCCGGTCGCGGCCGCGAGCAGCGCGCCGACGTCCGCGACGCCGCCGTGGAACTTGCTCACCTCGGCGTAGACCTCGAGCCGGTTGCACGTCGCGAGGACGACGGCCTCGGCGACGCTGTCGGAGCGGCACAGGTCCGCCTCGAGGGCGCGCGCGGCGGCACCGCCGAGCGCGGCACGCTCGAGCAGGTCCAGCGGCGCGGTCCGGTAGGACAGCCCGACGACGAGGACGCTCACGGGGACACTCCAGCCCGACCCGTACCCCCGTCGGGTTCCAGTGCGACGACCCGGGCCGGTACGTCGACCGACAGCCGGTTGGCGACCTGGCGCTGCTCGTGGAACGCCAGGATCTGCAGCTCGGTCGACAGGTCGACCTTGCGGACCATCACAGTGTCGGGCACGAGGAGGACGACGGGGGCGAAGTTGAGGACGCTCGTCACGCCGGCGGCGACGAGCCGGTCGCAGACGTCCTGCGCCGCGGGGGCCGGGGTCGCGACGACCCCGATGTGGACGCCCTGCTCGGCGACGACCTCCTCGAGGTCGTCGACGGGCCGCACGACGAGGCCGCCGACGGTCTCCCCGACGATCCGGTCGTCGGCGTCGAGCAGGGCGGCGACGGTGAAGCCGCGGGAGACGAAGCCGCCGTAGTTCGCCAGGGCGTGGCCGAGGTTGCCGACGCCGACGATGACGACGCGCCAGTCCTGGGTCAGGCCGAGCTCGCGGGAGATCTGGTAGACGAGGTACTCGACTTCGTAGCCGACGCCGCGGGTGCCGTACGAGCCGAGGTGCGACAGGTCCTTGCGCAGCTTCGCCGACCCGACCCCGGCCGCGGCGGCGAGCTCCTCGGAGGAGACCGTCGCGGTGCCGTCCTCGGCGAGCGTCGTCAGCGCGCGCAGGTACACCGGCAGGCGGGCCACGGTGGCGTCGGGGATGCCCTGCCGCACGGGACGTGCCTGGCGCACGAGACGGGCAGGACGCGGCGTGGACACGGGAGCGCAGACTCCTCGGGGAGCAGGTGGTGCTCGAGCCCGTCGTCTGGTGTCACGGCCCAGACGTGGGATGACCCGTCCAGCGTAGGCACTTGTGAACGGGTGCACAAAGTTGACAGCGTCCCGGACCGGATGCTGGACGGGGCGCAGCGGCGGACGTGCCGTACGTCACGCCCGGCGGCGCCCCAGCCAGCCGCGGCGGCCGGCGAGGGCCTCGCGCAGCCGGTGCTCGTCCACCCGGAAGAAGGCGTGCTCGGTGCCGTCGAGCAGGACGACCGGGATCTGCTCCGCGTAGCGCTCCCGCAGCGCCGCGTCGTCGTCGATCGAGACCTCCACCCACCCGGTGCCGGTGTCGGCGGCGACCCGCCCGACGACCTCGCGGGCGGTGTCGCACAGATGGCAGCCGGGCCGGCCGACGAGGGTGATCCGCTCCTGTGTCACGGCGTCAGCGTAGCCCGGGGCCGAGCGCGGCCTGCGCCGTTAGAGTGACGCGCATGGCCGAGCCGGACGTCCCCGAGGCGACGCCGGACGACATCGTCGCCGGCCGCGCGTCCGCCGCCGCGGCGTCCACGGACCTGCCGGACACCCTCGCCCCGGACGACCGCGACCTGCGGGTCCGCGCGAGCGACGTCGTCGAGGCCGGCTCCGCCGCCGCCGAGCTCGAGGCCGCGCTCGCCGTCCCGCCGGACCCGGCGGCGGCGGCGTTCTTCGACGTCGACAACACGGTCATGCAGGGCGCGTCGATCTTCCACCTCGCCCGCGGCCTCTACCGCCGCAAGTTCTTCACCCTCAAGGACATCGCGGGCTTCGCCTGGCAGCAGGCGCAGTTCGTCCTCGTCGGGGAGAACATGGAGCACGTCGAGGAGATCCAGGAGAAGGCCCTGTCGTTCGTCGCCGGGCACCAGGTCGCCGAGCTCCGCGCGGTCGGCGAGGAGGTCTTCGACGAGCTCATGGCCGACAAGATCTGGCCCGGCACGCACGCCCTGGCCCGGATGCACCTGGACGCCGGGCAGCGGGTCTGGCTCGTCACGGCCACGCCGGTCGAGGTGGCCGAGGTGATCGCCGCCCGGCTCGGCCTCACCGGGGCCCTCGGCACGGTCGCCGAGCACGTGGACGGCGTCTACACCGGCCGGCTCGTCGGCAAGCCGATGCACGGCGCGGCGAAGGCCGAGGCGGTCAAGGCGCTCGCCGAGGCAGAGGGCCTCGACCTCGACCGCTGCTCGGCGTACAGCGACTCCGCGAACGACATCCCGCTGCTCTCGCTCGTCGGCAACCCGTGCGCGATCAACCCCGACACCCAGCTCCGGGCGCACGCCCGGACCGAGGGCTGGCGGGTCCGGGACTACCGCACCGGGCGCAAGGCGGTCCGGGCGAGCCTGCCCGTCGCCGCGGTGGCCGGCGCGCTCGCCGGCGCGGCCGCCGGGGCCGTCGCGGTGAACCGCCGGCGGCGCTGACCCGCACCGACCCCGGCACCGACCCCGGCGCCGACCCGGACGGCCCAGCGACGCCCCGAACGGGCGATCCAGCCCGGACCCGCGCGTGCCGAGAGGCAAGGGTGCGCCGAGGACCGATCACCGCCCTGATCACCGCCCTGACGACGCTGGCCGTGACGGTGTCCCCCACCGCCCCGGCGGTGGCGGCCGCTCCCGCCCTGCACCACTGGACCGGGACGCTGACGAAGGTCGCGGACGGGGACACCGTGTACGTCGACGTCGCCGGGGACGGCTCCGCCGCCCCGCGGCCGGTCCGGATGATCGGCATCCAGGCCACCGAGACCCACGGCAGCCCGGTGAGCAGCCCGCCCGGCGGGGCGGAGTGCGGCGCGGCCGCGGCGACCCGGGCGCTGCGAGCGTTCCTGCCCGTGGGCACGAAGGTGCGCCTGTCGGCCTACCGCGCCTCCAGCACGAAGGGCACGGACGCCGCGGGACGGGTCCGCCTCTTCCGGTTCGTCGACCGCTGGGACCCCGCGACCCGCACGTGGCAGGACGCCCAGCGGTACCTGCTCGACCGCGGCCTCGCCCTGTGGCTGCGCAGCCCCGTCGAGACCGCGCACGTCGCGAGCTACCACGCGGCCTACCAGCGGGCCGCCGCGGCCCGCAGGGGGCTGCTCAGCGGCACGACGTGCGGCGCCGGGCCGGCCGCGGGTGCCCGGCTGCTCGCGTGGCTCAACTACGACGCGGACGACGAGAGCGCGCGCAACGGCGAGTACCTGCGGATCCGCAACACCGGCGCCACCGCCGTCCCGCTGACCGGCTGGCGCCTGCGCGACGCGAGCCACCACCTGTGGCACGGCAGCACGTACTGGTCGTTCCCCCGGGGCGCGTCCGTCGGCGCCGGCCGGACCGTCACGGTCTTCTTCGGCCCCGGGACGACGTCGGTCGCCGCCGGGCGCTACTACCTCGGCATCGGCGGGCCGCGCTTCCTGCCCGACGACGACCGGCCGGGCTCCGACCTCGCCGGGCGCACCCTCTGGCTCCTCGACCCGGCCCTCGACCTGCGGGCCGCTGCCGACTACCCGTGCACGGTCGCCTGCCGCCGGCCACAGGTCGAGATCGCGGACGTCGCGTACACCGGCCCGCGGGAGCACGTCGACCTGCGGGTGCGGGCCGGCGTGACGACGGCGCAGGACCTCACCGGCGTCGTCGTCGCCAACGACGGCCGGACGAAGGAGCTGGCCCCCGGCACGGTGCTGGCCCCGGGCGAGACGCTGCGGGTCGAGCTCCAGGGCACCGGGCCGTCGTCCCGGCTGCACCAGTACTGGCCGCACACGGGGACGGGGCTCGAGGACGGCGGGGACACCGTGGTGCTGCGCACCGCCTGGGCGACGGTGCTCGACACCGCCGCGTGGGGGCGTGGCTGAGCCGCTCCCGCACGACCCGCCCGAGGGCAGGGGTGTCGACGGCCGGGGGTGTCGACCGCCCGGTTGTCGACTGCCGCCCGGGTGATCGATGATCACATGTGGTGACCTTGGCGACACTCAGCGGAGATGGATTTGGAACACCCGGTCACCTGCTGGTCGAATTCCCGCTGGACGGTGTTCACTGGGCACGCCTCGTGACCGTCACGGACGGTGCCGGACGTGCGGGTTCCGGGGCACGGGCACCAGCCGCCAGAGCACCTGGAGATCACCGAGCCACCGCCGGGCGCGCCTGGCGGGGCCACGACCAGCGAGAGGCGGGACGTCTCCCATGAGCGAACCGGCCGCACGTCTGCGGACGGTCGCCGTCATCCTCGGCGGCGGGACAGGATCGCGAGTGGGCCTGTCCATCCCGAAGCAGCTCATCAAGGTCTCGGGGTCGACGATCCTCGAGCACACGCTGCGGGTCTTCCAGGAGACCCCGGAGATCGACGAGATCGTCCTCACCTCCCCCGAGGCCTACCTCGAGGACGCCCGCAAACTGAGCGCCGGCATGACCAAGGTGACCCACGTCATCCCCGGCGGCGTCACCCGCAACGACACGAGCAAGGCCGCCCTCGACGTCCTCGGCGACGCCGAGTGCAAGGTCCTCTTCCACGACGCCGTGCGCCCGTTCGTCGACCGCCGGATCATCACCGACTGCATCCGGGCGCTCGACACGTACGAGTCCGTCGACGTCGCGGTGCCCTCCGCGGACACGATCATCGAGGTCGACGGCGACGACGTCATCTGCGACATCCCCGTCCGGGCCCGGATGCGCCGGGGGCAGACCCCGCAGGGGTTCCTCCTGACGACCATCCGCAAGGCGTACGAGATCGCCGGCGGCGACCCGGACTTCGCCGCGAGCGACGACTGCGGCGTCGTCCTGAAGTACCTGCCCGGGGTGCCGACCTACGTGGTCACCGGCACCGAGCAGAACATGAAGGTCACCCACCCGATCGACGTCTTCGTCGTGGACCGGCTCTTCCAGCTCGCGAGCAAGGCGGCCCCCCGCCCGCACGACGAGCAGGAGTACACCGACCTCCTCGGCGGCAGGACGGTCGTCGTCCTCGGCGGCACCTACGGGATCGGGCAGGAGGTCGTGGACCTGTGCCGCTCGTTCGGCGCCACCGTCCACGCCCACAGCCGGTCGACGGGCTGCCACGTCGAGCGCCCGGAGGACGTCGCCGCGGCGCTCGCGAAGGCCCACGCGGAGACCGGCCGCATCGACCACGTCGTCCTCACCGCGGCGGTCCTGCACCGCGGCCGGCTCGAGGACACCCCGGCCGACGTCGTCGAGGACACCCTGCGGGTCAACTACCTCGCGCCGATCGCCGTCGCGCAGGCGAGCCTGCCGTACCTGCGCGAGACCGGCGGCTCGATCGTCCTCTACACCTCGAGCTCGTACACCCGGGGCCGCGCCGAGTACAGCCTCTACTCCTCGACGAAGGCCGCGGTCGTCAACCTGACGCAGGCGCTCGCCGACGAGTGGGCGGGCATCGGCGTCCGGGTGAACTGCATCAACCCCGAACGCGCCGCCACCCCGATGCGGACGAAGGCCTTCGGCGAGGAGCCGCCGAACACGTTGCTGTCCGCGGCCGCCGTCGCCCGCTCCACGCTCGACGTCATGGTCTCCGACCTGACCGGACAGATCGTCGACGTCCGTCGTGTGACGCCCGGCCAGGGCGCCTCGGCGACGGAGCAGGAGGCGGCGCTCATCTCCGCCGCCCTCGCGGACGACGACGAGCACGCCGCGAGCACCGTCTGAGCCCGTCGTGATCGCTCCCGGCGTCGTCCTCACCCGTGAGACGAGGACCCCGCCCTGGCGGGGTGCGCGGTCCGTCGTCCTCGACGGCGCCGCCTTCGCCGTGGCGACCGTCCTCCTCGCCGGGGCCGCCGTCTTCGCACCGCGCTGGTACCTCGCCGCGCTCTGCGTCGCGCTGCTCGCCGAGGCCGCGCTCGTGCTGCGCCCCGACCTCCTGTCGTGGGCGGCCGAGCTGAGCCAGGCGGGCCCGTTCTGGCGGGGCAGCCTGCGCGGCGCCACGGCGTGCCTGCTCGTGGGCGTCGCGACGGACGGCGGCCGTGCCCTGCACTCCCCCGCCGGCATCGCGTTCATGTGGGTCACCGTCTCGTGGCTGGTCCTGCAGCT
>JACRAB010000026.1 GCA_016213575.1 Actinomycetota bacterium | reverse complement strand
GGTGCCGGGCGGGCCGTCAAGGCGAACCTCCTCGGCAGCGAGGTCATGGGCTCGATGAGCCCCTACGGGGTCGGCGGCGTCCACCGGCACACCCCCGAGATGGAGCAGAACCTCGGCCTCGCCGCGGGTGCCCCGGTCTCCGTCTCCTTCACCCCGACGCTCGCGCCGATGGCCCGCGGGATCATCGCCACGTGCACGGCGCGGCTCGCCGCGGGGGCGCCGTCCGACCCGGCCGCCGTCCGCGCCGCCTGGGTCGAGCAGTACGCCGACGAGCCGTTCGTCCACGTGCTGCCCGAGGGTCGCTGGCCCCGGACGGCCGACACGCTCGGCGCGAACACGGTCCTGCTCCAGGTCGCCGTCGACGCCCGGACGGGCCGGGTCGTCGTCGTGGCCTGCGAGGACAACCTCACGAAGGGCACCGCCGGCGGGGCGATCCAGTCCGCGAACCTCGCGCTCGACCTGCCCGAGGCCGGGGGGCTGCCGGTCAGCGGGCTCGCCCCATGAGTACCCTCACTGGACTGCCTCCCGGCGCGGCCCGTCCGGCGGCGGCACCCGGCACGACCTCGCGCGACGACGTGCGAGGCCCTGCAACGCATGTCCCGGCCGGGGACGTCGGACCGACGTCCCTCGACAACGCCGCGGCGACGGGCCACCCTCGTCCTGCGGCCACGGTGCTCGGAGGAGATCGAGTGCGTCTCGTCGTCAACCCCCAAGCTGTTGCTGTCGTCCGCCTGCCGGCGGGCGCGCCCCACCCCGACTGGGCCGTCGGGCCGCCGCTCGTGAGCATCACCCGCACCGCGGACGAGACGTCCGTCGTCTGCGCGACCTCGTGCGTCCCGGACGACGTCCCGGGCCCGGTCGAGGGCCCGCTCGTCGCCGTCACCGTCGACGAGGTGCTCGAGTTCAGCCAGGTCGGCATCCTCGTCGCCCTGCTCAAGCCGCTCGCCGACGCGGGGATCCCCGTCCTCACCGTGTCGACGTTCGACACCGACTGGGTGCTCCTGCCCGCGGCGAAGGCCGCCGCGGCCGCGTCGGTCTGGCACGCCGCCGGGCACGACGTCGAGGACCGCTCCAACCACCCGGGTGCCCCCGGCGACTCGAGCCACCCGGAGCGGGTCCCGGCGGTGGTCGTCCCCGGCGACGAGGCGGCGGAGCGGTCGTGAGCGACCTGGCAGCAGCCGGCACCCCCGCGGGGGTGACCGGTCCGGCGGGCTTCCGGGCGGCCGGGGTCACCGCGGGGCTCAAGGCGAGCGGCCGCCCCGACCTAGCGCTCGTCGTCAACGACGGCCCGGCCCGTGCCGCGGCCGGCGTCTTCACGAGCAACCGGGTGCAGGCCGCCCCCGTCGTCTGGAGCCGGCAGGTGCTCGCGGACGGCCGCGTCGACGCCGTCGTCCTGAACTCCGGCGGGGCCAACGCCTGCACCGGCAGCGAGGGCTTCCTCGACACCCACCGGACGGCGGAGCACGTCGCCGAGGTTCTCGGGGTCTCCGCCGGGGACGTCGCCGTCTGCTCGACAGGCCTCATCGGCGAACGGCTCCCGATGGACCGGCTGCTGCCCGGCGTCGACGCGGCCGCGGCGGCGCTGTCGGGGACCGGCGGCCCGGACGCCGCCGTCTCGATCATGACCACCGACACCGTCCCGAAGACGGTCCACGTCGTCCGGGACGGCTGGAGCGTCGGCGGCATGGCCAAGGGCGCGGGGATGCTCGCCCCCGGGCTGGCGACGATGCTCGTCGTCCTCACGACCGACGCCGTGGCCGACCCGGACGCCCTCGACGCCGTCCTGCGGGCCGCCACCGCCCGCACCTTCGACCGCGTCGACTCCGATGGGTGCATGTCGACGAACGACACCGTCCTGCTGCTGTCGAGCGGCGCCGCCGGGGTCGCACCGGCCGCCGAGGACCTCGCGGCCGCCGTGGAGGAGGCCTGCGCGGCGCTGGCCCGGATGCTCGTCGGGGACGCCGAGGGCGCGACGCACGACATCGCCGTCCGGGTCGTCAACGCCGCGACCGAGGGCGAGGCCGTCGAGGTCGCGCGCGCCGTGACACGGAGCAACCTGTTCAAGGCCGCGGTGTTCGGCAACGACCCGAACTGGGGCCGGGTGCTCTCCGCGGTCGGGACGACGTCCGCGCACTTCGACCCGCTCGCCCTCGACGTGAGCATCAACGGCGTCCAGGTCTGCCGGGCCTGCGGCGTCGGCGAGGACCGCGCGAAGGTCGACATGGCGGCGGCCCGTGAGGTCCACGTCGTGGTCGACCTGCACGCCGGTGCCGCCGAGGCGACGGTCTGGACCAACGACCTCACCAACGACTACGTCCACGAGAACAGCGCCTACTCGACATGACCGACCAGACCACCGCCGCGGACCACACCGCCGCCGTCGCGGCCCTGCCACCCGGCGCCAAGGCACAGGTCCTCGTCGAGGCGCTGCCCTGGCTGCAGCGGTTCGCGGGCGAGATCGTCGTCGTCAAGTACGGCGGCAACGCGATGGTCGACGCGACGCTCAAGCACGCCTTCGCGCAGGACATGGTCTTCCTGCGGGCCGTCGGCCTCACGCCGGTCGTCGTGCACGGCGGCGGCCCGCAGATCTCGTCGATGCTCGGCCGGCTCGGGATCGCGAGCGAGTTCCGCGGCGGGCTGCGGGTCACGACGCCCGAGGCGATGGACGTCGTCCGGATGGTCCTCGTCGGGCAGGTCGGCCGCGAGCTCGTCGGCCTCGTCAACGCCAACGGCGGTCGCGGCGTCGGGCTGTCGGGCGAGGACGCCGGACTGTTCCGCGCCGAGCGTCGCGGGGCGGTCGTCGACGGCGAGGTCGTCGACGTCGGTCTCGTCGGGGACGTCGTCGAGGTCGACCCGGCCGCGGTGCTCGACCTCATCGAGGCCGGCCGCGTCCCCGTCGTCTCGACGGTCGCGCCGGACGACGACGGCCAGGTGCTCAACGTCAACGCCGACACCGCCGCCGCGGCCCTCGCCGTCGCGCTGGGCGCCGTGAAGCTGGTCGTCCTCACCGACGTCGAGGGCGTCTACGCCGACTGGCCCGACCGGTCCTCGCTGCTGTCGAGCATCACGACCACCGAGCTGGAGAAGCTGCTGCCGTCCCTGGAGTCCGGGATGGTCCCGAAGATGGAGGCCTGCCTGCGCGCGGTGCAGGGCGGCGTCCCGCAGGCGACGGTCATCGACGGCCGGGTGCCGCACAGCGTCCTGCTCGAGGTCTTCACCCCCGAGGGCGTGGGCACGATGGTGCTGCCCGACCCGGGTCCGTCCGACTCCCCGGGAGCCCCGTCATGACCGCCGACCTCCAGCAGTCCGCAGCCGGCCTGAGCGGCGAGGCCTGGACGCGCCGGTACTCCTCGGCGGTCATGAACACCTTCGGCACGCCGCAGCGCGTCCTCGTCCGCGGCGAGGGCTGCTACGTCTGGGACGCCGACGGCACCCGGTACCTCGACCTGCTCGGCGGCATCGCCGTCAACGTCCTCGGTCACGCGCACCCGTTCCTCACGTCGGCGGTCACGGCACAGCTCGCCACGCTCGGGCACGTCTCGAACTTCTTCGCGACGGCCCCGCAGGTGGCGCTCGCCGAGCGGATCCTCGAGCTGCTCGACGCGCCCGCCGGCTCGCGGGTGTTCTTCACGAACTCCGGCGCCGAGGCCAACGAGGGCGCGTTCAAGATCGCGCGCCGCACCGGCCGCAGCGGCATGGTCGCCGCCGAGGGCGCGTTCCACGGCCGCACGATGGGCGCCCTCGCGCTGACCCACAAGCCCGCCTACCGCGAGCCGTTCGAGCCGCTGCCCGGGGACGTCGTCCACGTGCCGTTCGGGGACGTCGACGCCCTGCGCGCCGCGGTCGGCCCCCGGACCGCGGCCGTCGTCCTCGAGCCCGTCCAGGGCGAGGCCGGGGTCCGGCCCGCGCCCGCCGGCTATCTCGCGGCGGCCCGGGAGATCACGTCGGCCGCCGGGGCGCTGCTCGTCCTCGACGAGGTGCAGACCGGGGTCGGCCGCACCGGGCGCTGGTTCGCCCACCAGCACCCGCACCTCGGCGCTGACGCCGCAGGCACCGGGCCGGTCGTCGTCCCGGACGTCGTCACCCTCGCCAAGGGCCTCGGCGGCGGCATCCCGGTCGGTGCCGTCGTCGGCCTGGGGGAGCGCGCGGGCAGCCTGCTCGGCCCCGGCCAGCACGGGACGACGTTCGGCGGCAACCCGGTCGCCGCGGCCGCCGCGCTCGCGACCCTGCACGTCATCGAGCGCGACGGCCTGCTCGAGAACGCCCGCGTCGTCGGGGCCCGGATCCGTTCCGGCGTCGAGGGTCTCGGGCACCCGCTCGTCGCCGGCACCCGCGGCGAGGGCCTGCTCGTCGCCGTCCAGCTCGGCGCACCGGTCGCCGCCGCGACGGCGAACGCGTTGCTGCAGAACGGGTTCGTCGTCAACGCCGTCGGCCCGGATGCCCTGCGCCTCGCGCCGCCCCTCGTCCTCACCGCGGAGCAGGCCGACACGTTCGTCGCCGCCCTGCCCGCCGCCCTCGACGCCGCTGCCGCGGCCCTGTGACGTCCGCCGGTCCTGACCAGGAGACCCCCATGACGCTGCGCCACTTCCTCCGGGACGACGACCTGTCGCCGTCCGAGCTCCTCGAGGTGCTCGACCTCGCCGACGCGCTGAAGAAGGACCGGTTCGCGGCCCGGCCGCTCGAAGGCCCGCAGGCGGTCGCGGTCATCTTCGACAAGTCCTCGACCCGCACCCGGGTCTCGTTCAGCGTCGGCGTCGCCGAGCTCGGCGGCTACCCGCTCGTCATCGACGCCCAGGGCAGCCAGATGGGCCGTGGCGAGAGCATCGAGGACACCGCCCGGGTGCTCGGCCGGCAGGTGTCCGCGGTCGTGTGGCGGACCTTCGGCCAGGACCGCGTCGAGGCGATGGCCGCCGCGGCGGGGGTGCCCGTCGTCAACGCGCTCACCGACGAGTTCCACCCGTGCCAGCTCCTCGCCGACCTGCAGACGGTCCGGGAGCGGCACGGCCGGCTCGCCGGGCTGACCCTGACGTACCTCGGCGACGGCGCGAACAACATGGCGCACTCGTACCTGCTCGCCGGGGCCAACGCCGGGATGCACGTGCGGGTCGGCACCCCCGAGGGCTACCTGCCGGACCCGGCCGTCGTCGCGGCCGCCGCGGCCCGCGCGGAGCAGACCGGCGGCTCGGTCCTCGTGACCCACGACCCGGCCGCGGCGGCGGACGGCGCGGACGTCCTCGCGACGGACACCTGGGTCTCGATGGGCCAGGAGGGCGAGGCCGCCGACCGGTCCGCGCCGTTCGTGCCGTACGCCGTCGACGAGGCGGCGCTCGCCCGCGCGGCCGCCGGGTGCGTCGTCCTGCACTGCCTGCCCGCCTACCGCGGCAAGGAGATCGCGGCGGCCGTCATCGACGGTCCCGCGTCGGCCGTCTGGGACGAGGCGGAGAACCGGCTGCACGCGCAGAAGGCGCTACTCGTCTGGCTCCTCGAGAAGTCCCGGGCGGGGCGGTCCCGGTGACCGGCGCCCGGTCCGTGCCCGTCGAGACGCACGCGACGACGAAGACCGCCCGGCACCGGCACATCGTCGCCGTGCTGCGGCGCACGACCGTGCGCTCCCAGGTCGAGCTCGCCGAGCTGCTCGCCGCGGACGGGTTCGTCGTCACCCAGGCGACGCTCTCCCGCGACCTCGTCGAGCTCGGCGCGGTCAAGGTCCGCCACGAGGGCGGTCTCGTCTACGCCGTCCCGGGCGAGGGCGGCGACCGCACCCCGCGCGTCGGGATCGACGCCGAGTGGCTCGACGCGCGGCTGGAGCGGCTCTGCGAGGAGCTGCTCGTGACGGCCGAGGCGTCGGCGAACCTCGTCGTCCTGCGGACCCCGCCGGGCGCCGCGCAGTTCCTCGCCTCGGCGATCGACCAGTCCGTGCTGCCCGCCGTCCTCGGCACGATCGCCGGTGACGACACCGTGCTCGTCGTCACCCGGGAGCCCGCGGGCGGCGCGGACGTCGCCGCCCGCCTGCTCGCCCTCGCGTCGCACGGCGAGGGCCGCGGCTGACCCGCGTACCGTCGTCCACCGCAGTCCGACAACCGTCCGGTCCGCCGGACCGCACGTCCCGACAGGAGAACGTCCCGTGACCCAGGCACCCGAGCACCCGACGACGCCCGCACCCGGCGCGCCGCTCAAGCTGTGGGGCGGCCGCTTCGCCTCCGGCCCGTCGGCCGCGCTCGAGGCGCTGTCGGCGTCGGTGCACTTCGACTGGGTGCTCGCGCCGTACGACCTCGCCGGCTCCCGGGCGCACGCCCGGGTGCTCGCGGCGGCCGGGCTGCTCGACGAGGCGTCGCTGACGACGATGCTCGCCGGCCTCGACGCCCTCGAGGCGGACGTCGCGAGCGGCGCCTTCGTCGGGACGCCCGCCGACGAGGACGTCCACACCGCGCTCGAGCGCGGCCTCATCGAGCGGGTCGGCCCCGAGGTCGGCGGCCGGCTGCGGGCGGGCCGCTCCCGCAACGACCAGGTCGCGACGCTCTACCGGATGTACCTGCGCGACCGTGCCCGCGACGTCGCCCTCTGCCTGCTCGACCTCGCCGACGTCCTCGTCGCGCGCGCCGCCGAGCACCCCGAGGCGCCGATGCCGGGGCGCACCCACTTCCAGCACGCCCAGCCGGTGCTCCTCGCGCACCACCTCCAGGCGCACGCCCAGGCCATCGCGCGGGACGTCGAGCGGCTCGTCGACTGGGACCGCCGCGCCGACGAGTCGCCCTACGGCTCCGGCGCGCTCGCCGGTTCGTCGCTCGGCCTCGACCCCGCTGCGGTGGCCCGTGAGCTGGGGTTCTCGCGCTCGAGCGAGAACTCGATGGACGGCACCTCGAGCCGTGACGTCGTCGCGGAGGTCGCGTTCGTCCTCGCGATGGCCGCGGTCGACGTCTCCCGGATCGCCGAGGAGGTCGTCGTCTGGACGACCGCCGAGTTCGGGTTCGCCCGCCTCGACGACGCCTACGCGACCGGGTCGTCGATCATGCCGCAGAAGAAGAACCCGGACGTCGCCGAGCTCGCGCGGGGCAAGGCCGGGCGGCTCGTCGGCAACCTCACCGGGTTCCTCACGACCCTCAAGGCGCTGCCGCTGGCGTACAACCGCGACCTCCAGGAGGACAAGGAGCCGGTCATCGACTCGGTGACGCAGATGCTCCTCGTGCTGCCGGCGTTCTCCGGGCTCGTCGCGACGATGCGCTTCGACACCGACCGGATGGCGGCGCTCGCCCCGGCGGGCTTCTCGCTCGCGACCGACGTCGCCGAGTGGCTCGTCCGGCAGGGCGTGCCGTTCCGGGTGGCGCACGAGGTCGCGGGGGAGTGCGTGCAGGTCTGCGAGGGCCGCGGCATCGAGCTGTCCGACCTCTCGGACGCCGACCTCGCCGCGATCAGCCCGCACCTCACGCCGGCGGTCCGCGACGTCCTCGACGTGGCCGGGTCGCTGGCCTCGCGGGACGGCGTCGGCGGCACCGCGCCGGTGCGCGTGGCCGAGCAGCGGCAGCGCCTCCACGACCGGCTCGCCGCGCTGCGGGGCTGGGCGACCAAGCCGGTGACCCCGGTCGCCCGCGCCGCCGCGAAGGCCGCTCGCTGACCGCTCTCAGTCGGTGACACGCACCCGCAGCCGGCGGAACCCCTTGCCCTTGTTCTCGATCTTGACGATCTCGAGACCGCCGATCTGACGGGTCGAGGCGACGTGTGTGCCGGCGTCCGCCTGCGTGTCGAGGCCGGCGATGTCGACGACGCGGACGATCTCGAGGTCGTCGGGGAGCAGGTTGGTCGCCGTCCGGATGAGGTCGGGGTAGGTGGAGAACGCGACGTCGCGGGGGAGCGTCGTCGTGGTGATCGCGCGGTCGGCCCCGACCTCGGCGGCGCACGCCTCGGCGACCGCGTCGCGGAAGCCCTCGGGTACCTCGGGGAGGTTGAAGTCCATCCGCGCCTCCAGGGGTTCCATGTTCCCGCCGGTCACGAGCGCGCCGAAGTCGCGGAACACGACGCCGGAGAGCAGGTGCAGACCGGAGTGCGTGCGCATGAGCGCGGTCCGGCGGGCGTCCTCGACGGCGCCGCGGACGGCGGTGCCGACCGGCGGCAGCGGGTCGCCGTCCGCCGGGAGCAGGGCGAGGTCGTCGCCCTTGCGGACACCGACGATCCTGGTCTGGGCGCCGCCCCACAGCAGCACGCCGTGGTCGGGCGGCTGCCCGCCGCCGCCCGGGTAGAACGCGGACCGGTCGAGGACGACACCGGTCTCCGCGTCGCTCGCGAGGACGACGGCGTCCCACTCGCGCAGGGTCTGGTCACCGAGCTCGAGCCGGTGCGTGCGGCCGTGCAGGTCCGCGCTGTTCGATGCCACGGCCGGTCAGCGTAGGCCCTGTCCTCGTAGGGTGGCCGGGTGGCTCGGCGACGACGGCTCACCCGCCGCGACCTTTCCCCGGGGTCCCTCGACCTGGCCCCGGCGCTGCTCGGGGCGGTGGTCGTGCACGTGACGGCGCAGGGGCGGGTCGGCGTCCGGCTCACCGAGGTCGAGGCGTACACGAGCGGCGACGACCCGGGCTCGCACGCGTTCCGCGGGCGGACGCCGCGCACCGCCGTGATGTTCGGGCCGCCGGGGCACCTCTACGTCTACTTCACGTACGGGATGCACTGGTGCGCCAACGTCGTGTGCGGCCCGGACGGCGAGGCGAGCGCCGTCCTGCTGCGCGCGGGCGAGGTCGTCGAGGGGCTGGACCTCGCGCGGTCGCGGCGCCCGTCGGCGCGCAAGGACGTCGACCTCGCGCGGGGCCCGGCCCGGTTGGCGACCGCGCTCGGCATCGCGAAGGCCGAGGACGGCGCGGACCTGTGCGCGACGGACGGCGCCCTGCGGCTGGACGCAGGGGAGCCGTACGACCCGGCCCGGCTGCGGACCGGCCCGCGGGTCGGGGTCGCCGGGGCCGGCGGTGACCCGGTCGCCTTCCCCTGGCGGTTCTGGCTGGACGGCGACCCGACGGTCTCGACGTTCCGTCCGGGGACGACGCGCCGCCGGGGTATCGCGTCGCCCTCGACCGGCGGTGTCTGAGACGCTCTGAGCGACCACCGAGAGGCGCCGGTGCCGCCGGCGTCCGACCGAGAGGACGGCAGAAGCCGTGAGTGACACCCGGGGCAACGCCCTCGACGAGCTCGCCTGGCGCGGGCTCGTCGCACTGTCCACCGACGAGGAGGCCCTGCGGGCCGCGTTGGCGGCAGGCCCCGTGACGTTCTACTGCGGCTTCGACCCCACCGCGCCGAGCCTGCACATGGGCAACCTCGTCCAGCTCCTCACGATGCGCCGGCTGCAGGGGTTCGGGCACCGCCCGCTCGTGCTCGTCGGCGGCGCGACCGGTCTCATCGGCGACCCGAGGATGTCCGGGGAGCGGGTGCTGAACTCGCGGGACACCGTGGCCGGCTGGGTCGAGCGGATCCGCGACCAGGTGCAGCGGTTCGTGTCGTTCGAGGGGGAGAACGCCGCGCAGGTCGTCAACAACCTCGACTGGACCGCACCGATGTCGGCTATCGACTTCCTGCGTGACGTCGGCAAGCACTTCCGGGTGAACCGGATGCTCGCCAAGGAGGCCGTCAGCGCGCGGCTCAACTCCGAGTCGGGGATCAGCTTCACCGAGTTCAGCTACCAGATCCTGCAAGGGATGGACTTCCACGAGCTGTGGAAGCGGCACGGCTGCACGCTGCAGACCGGGGGCTCGGACCAGTGGGGCAACCTCACCGCCGGGACGGACCTGGTGCACCGGTCGGAGGGAGTGAGCGTCCACGCGCTCGCGACGCCCCTGGTCACCAAGGCGGACGGCACCAAGTTCGGGAAGACCGAGGGCGGCGCGATCTGGCTCGACGCGGAGATGACGTCGCCGTACGCCTTCTACCAGTTCTGGCTCAACGCCGAGGACGCGAAGGTCGGGGACTACCTGAGGATCTTCACCTTCCGCACGCGGGAGGAGATCGAGGCGCTCGAGGAGGTGACGCGGGAGAAGCCGCAGGCCCGGGAGGCGCAGCGCGCCCTCGCCGAGGACGTGACGACCCTCGTCCACGGGGCCGACGCCACGCGCCGGGTGCAGGAGGCGAGCCAGGCGCTCTTCGGGCGCGGCGACCTGGCCCTGCTGGACGCCGGCACCCTGCGGGACGCGGTCGCCGAGCTGCCGTCGGCCTCGGTACCTGCGGGGGAGCACCCCGTCGTGGACCTGTTCGCGGCCACCGGGCTCGTCCAGAGCAAGTCCGCCGCACGGCGGGCGATCGCGGAGGGCGGGGCCTACGTTAACAACACCAAGGTCCTGGGGGAGGACGCCACCGTGGGTGGCGCCGACCTGCTGCACGGCCGGTGGGTCCTGCTGCGCCGCGGACGGCGGTCGCTCGCGGCCGTCGAGGTCGGCTGATGCGCTGCCCCGCAACGGGTTACGGGCTCGTTGCCGAGTCGTTGCGGGGCGGTTCCACCGGGCGCAGCCACGCACGGAGCACGGTCGCCGCACCCCGATTTGACTCGCGCTGCGTGCCTGCCTAATGTTTCACCACGTCGCCCCGACGGGGAGGAACGGACACCGCGAGGTGGACGGTCCCCCGGGGCACCACCCCTCGGAAGAGATCCGGCGCAGGCCGTAAGGTCTGCGCGGCCCCTCCACGGGTGAACCCTCATTCGAGGTCACGCTGGGTAGCCAGATGTGACACCGAGTACCGGGTAGGCTAGGCTGGAAACGAAGCCCCGCGAAAACGACCGAGAGGTCGAAGTACTCGGGTGCGTCTGTTCCTTGAGAACTCAACAGCGTGCTTTGTAGTCGATGCCAAGGACCTTGTCTTGTGGGGTGCTGGCTGGCCGTTCTGGTTGGTTGGTGTCTTGTGGGGCTTGGGTTTGCTTGGTTGATTGCAGATTGAGCT
>JACRAB010000268.1 GCA_016213575.1 Actinomycetota bacterium | reverse complement strand
GACGACGCGCGGCTCGGCCGCGGGAGTCGCCTGGACGGGCTCGGGGTAGGCGTCGGCGACGGCCGGGTATGCCTCGGCGACGGCCGGGTAGGTCTCGGTGTCCGTCGACAGCGCGAGCAGGTCGTCGTCGGTGAGCCCGGCCTCGGCGGCCCAGACCGGGTCCGCGTAGTCGTGGTGGTCGGGGGCGGTCGTCCACTCCGCGGGCACCCAGGCGACGTCGTCCGCCGGGTCGGCCTCGACGACCGGGATCATGTCCGTCATCGGCTCCGCCCAGCCGCGGTTGCGCCCGAAGACGAGCCAGCCGGAGACGAGCCCGAGCACCCACGCGAGCAGCAGGAGCACGAAGGACTGCTGGACGAACCAGAGCACCGGCCGCTCCTCTCCTGCTCGCGCCACGGTCGGTCGCCGGTCCCGGCCCCCGCCGCGGCGCCGCGTGAGTGGCTGCAACCGCCCATCGGCGGGGCACAGCCTGTCACGACCGCCTCATGATCGACAAACGTTGACACGCGTCGCACCGGTTCCCTTCCGGTGCGGTGCAGGGCGGTGACGTGCTGGGATGAGCGCATGACACGACGGACAGCAGTGGTGACCGGCGCGAGCAGCGGTATCGGCGCGGCCACGGTGCGTGCACTCGCCGCCGAAGGGTGGGACACCGTCGCGGCCGCGCGGCGGCTCGACCGGTGCGAGGCGCTCGCCGCCGAGGTCGGCGGCCGGGCGCTCGCGCTCGACGTCACGGACGACGACTCCGTCACGGCCTTCGCCCGCGAGGTCGGCCCGGTCGACGTCGTCGTGCACAGCGCCGGCGGCGCGCTCGGCCTCGACCGCTTCGAGGACGGCGACGTGGAGAAGTGGCGGTGGATGTTCGACGCGAACGTCCTCGGTGTCCTGCGGGTCACGAAGGCGCTCCTGCCCGCGCTGCGCGCGAGCGGCGATGCGCACATCGTCGTCCTCGGCTCGATCGCGGGCTTCGAGGTCTACCCGGGCGGCGCCGGCTACACGGCGGCCAAGCACGCCGTGAACGCGGTCTGCCGCACGCTGCGCATCGAGCTGGTCGCCGAGCCGATCCGGATCACCGAGGTCCAGCCCGGGATGGTCGACACCGAGTTCTCCCTCGTGCGGTTCGACGGCGACGCCGACCGCGCGAAGAACGTCTACAAGGGTCTCGTCCCGCTGAGCGCGGACGACGTCGCGGACGTCGTCCGGTTCGCCGTCACCCGGCCCTCGCACGTGAACATCGACACCCTCGTCGTCCGGCCCCGCGCGCAGGCGACCGGGATGATCGCGCACCGCGAGCCCTGACCCCGGTCCGGGCGGGCGTCCGCGCACCGCACGACGAAGGCCCCCGCCGGACGGCGGGGGCCTTCGTCATGACGTGCGGACCGGTGCCCGCAGGCCCCGGCGGACCGTCAGCCGCGGACCTCGAAGACGACCCGGCGGTTCTTCGCCCGGTTCTTGGCCGTCGTGTTCGGGAACGCCGGCTTGGCCTCGCCGAAGCCCTTCGACGTGAGCCGGTCCCGCTCCACCCCGAGCCCGCGCAGCGTGACGAGCACGGTGCGGGCGCGGGCCGCGGAGAGCTCCCGGTTCACCCGGTCCGAGCCGCGGTCGTCGGTGTGCCCCTGGACCTGCACCTCGACGTCCGGGTACGCCGTGAGGATCTCGGCGACGTTGCGGACGGTCTCCCGGCCGCCCTTCGTGAGCGTCGCGCTGCCGGTCGCGAAGGTGATCTTCGGCAGCTCGGCGATCGCGGCCCGGACGGCGTCCTCGGCGTCCGTCTGCTCGCTGTCGCTGCGGACCGACAGCCCGTCGCGGACCTTCGCGGCGTCTCCGACGACGGCCTCGGCGGCACCGAGAGCGGCCTGGCGGGCCTCCTCGGAGCCGACCGTGCCGTCGAGCGCGAGCGTGCCGCCGTCGAGCGTCACCGTGGCGTCGGCGTCCCGGCCGAGCCCGGCGAGGACACCGCCGAGGGCCGAGAGGCCGCCCGGTGCGACGTCGGGGTCGATGGTCAGCCGGTCGGTGACGTTGCCCTCGCCGGCCACGGCGGCCGCCGCGGCGACGAGCGCGTCCCGGGCCGCCTCGTCGGGCATGGTGCCCGTGAGGGTGATCCCGGACGTCGACACGACGAGCTTCGCCGACGGGGCCACGGTGCCCGCCGTGCCGCCCGGGGTCGTGCTCGCCGACGGTGTCGGCGAGGTGCTCGGCGACTCGGTCGCCGTCCCTGTGCCGGTGCCGGTGCCGGTGCCGGTCGCGGTGGGAGCCGGCGTCGTCGCGTCGGGGGACGGCGACGCCGGGGTCTGCGTCGGGCTCACCGTGGGCGTCGCGGTGCCGGTGGCCGGGGGCTGGGTCGCGGTGCTCGTGGGCCCCGGCGTCCGGACGGCGATCCGGTCGAGCGCGACCC
The DNA here is from genome assembly GCA_016213575.1 of Actinomycetota bacterium. GTDB lineage: Bacteria > Actinomycetota > Actinomycetes > Actinomycetales > Kineosporiaceae > R-H-3. The sequence goes on along the minus strand of JACRAB010000268.1, from coordinate 2,030 downwards.
GGACGCCGTTCTGCGAGCGCACCGTGTCGAGGATCCGGGCCCGGTCGGCCTCGGTGTCGACCGTGCCGGTGACGACGCCGTCCCGCCCCTCGAAGGAGACCGAGACGTCGGCGGTGGCGGTGCCGAGGGCCGTCGTCGACCGCTCGGTGAGGTCGTTCTCGATGGAGCTGCGGTTCGGCCAGCCCTGACCGACCCCGAGCGCCGCGAGCCCGAGGACGCCGGCCGCGAGCGGCCAGGCGACGCTGCGCCGGCTGCGCTCCCAGACGTGCCCCTCGACCGTGCGGGTGGTCGTCGTCCCGGTCTCGACGGTGCTCTGCGGGTCGGTGCTCTGCTTCTCGTCGACCGGGGGCATCAACGGCTCCGGCCGGGCTCGCGGCCGGCGACGAGCGACTCGGTGAGCTTGATGAAGCCGACCTCGTCGCCGTCGGCGAGGAACCGCGCCTGGCGCGACCACGTCGGCAGGCTCGGTGCGAACCGCAGGCCGGCCGCCTCGAGCGCCGCCTGCAGGGTGGGCACGTCCGCGTCGGCGAGCCGGCGGAAGCTCCGGATCCCCGCGCTGCGCAGGGCGCTCGCGATCCGCGGGCCGATGCCCTCGATCCGCTCGAGGTCGTCCTCGGCCGAGTCGTCCTCGACGCTGTCGTCGTCCGCACCGGCCGTGGCGGAGACCAGCCCCGCGGCGACCCCGGGGGCGGCCGCGGCGACCGCTCCGTCAGCGTCCGGCGCCGCGTCGGCGACCGGCTCCGCGACCGTCTCGTCGGCCACGGTCGCGTCCTGGGCGGCACCGTCGGTGCCGGCGCCGTCCTCGACGGCGGACAGGTCGATGACGTCGCCCTCGCCCGTGCTCTGCGTCGGCAGCTGCGCGACGGCGTTGGCGACGGCGTCGGTGCCGGCGACCGCGTCGTCGGTGACGTCGACGACGGTCTCCTCGGGCAGGTCGGAGTCCTCCGGCAGCGCGACGACGGTCACCGGCTCGGCGTCCGGCGTCCCGGCCGCGTCGGCCGTGTCCTGCACGTCAGCGTCGGCGGCGTCCGCCTCGGCAGTGCCCTCGGCGTCCGTGCCGTCCGCGACGGTGACCTGCGCGTCGGTGACCTCCGCAGAGGTGTCGTCGTCGGTCGCGTCGGTGGTGGGGGCCGCGTCGTCGCCCTCCGCACCGCCCGCGCCGTCCACGACGGCGTCCGCCTCGGCGGACACCACGGCGGACACCACGGTCGCGTCCGTGTCGGTGGACGGGACGGCGTCGCCGTCGGCGTCCGGTGCGGTGCCGTCTTCGGCGTCGACGGAGCCGGCCACGGCGGCCGCCCCCGCGCCGCCGGCGAGCAGCGACTGGAGCCGGCCGATCTCGGCGTCCTTCTCCGCGACGGCCTTCTCGTGCCGACGGCTGATGACGGTCACGGCCTCGGACTCGGTGAAGGCGGCCTTGCGGTACTGGATACGCCAGTACCAGTAGCCGACCAGGCACCCGAGAACGAAGGCCAGAAGAATGAAAAGTGCAGACTGCCAGGCGAACCAGGCCACTGGGCCCTCCATGACGAACGACGCGAACCCCCCGCGGTGCGTGAGCATGCCATGTGGGCGACGCAGCGCGACGAAGAACGCAAGATCTTGTGTGCGGACGGTGACGCTCTGGTGATGACCCTGCCTGTCCCGTGCCCTGGCACCCGGGACGTACGGGCTGGTCAGCCCCCTGGCGGGCGGCTCCGGCCGGCCTCCTTGCGGTTGGGCCGTCCGGGGGACGTCAGCGTCGGGCATCGTGCGACACGCCGTCAAGACACGCCGGGGTCGGCGACGGACACGCCGCGCACCTGCCCGTCGGCCTGTGCGGTGTCCTGTGCAGCCGGCCCGTCGTCGTCCGCTGGGCGCACGGCGGACGCCGCGACGCACCCGTAGTACTGGACGCCGGGCGTCGTCCCGTAGGTCACGACGGCCCGCCACCCGTCGTCGCCGCGGACCCAGCCGTGCAGCCGGCCGGGGTACCAGCGGCCGTCGCTGTGCCGGGTCTCGACGCGCGGCCGGTCGAAGGGACCGAACGG
>JACRAB010000025.1 GCA_016213575.1 Actinomycetota bacterium | reverse complement strand
CCCCCCACGGGGCGGCCGCCGTCGCGTCGTGCAGGGCGGCTGGGTCAGCCGATGACGAGGCCGCCGACCCAGACCGCGGTGACGAGCTGGGCCGTCGCGAGCTCGATGAGGATGGACCAGCCGACGGCGGCGAGCGCGCGGCGGGTCGACGGCCAGGCGGCGGCCGTGTCCTTGAGGCGGAGCCACTCGGCGAGGAAGACCCCGAGCACGAAGCCGAGGACCACCCCGACGACGGGGACGACGAAGAAGCCGGCGATGCCGAGGACGGTGCCCAGGCCCACCGTGGTCCACGGCACGCCCGACTCCTTGAGCCGGCGGCCGGGGAGCAGGTACTTGACGACGCTGCCACCGGCGGCGACCAGGGTGGCGACCGCGAGCACGGTCCACGCGCCGGCGTCGGGCTCGGCGACGGCCCAGACCGCGACACCGCCCCACACGAGCAGGAGGCCCGGCAGGACCGGGACGACGATGCCGGCGAGGCCGATGACGATCATCAGCCCCGACAGCAGTGCGACGCCGGTCAGCCGGGCCTCCGTGCTCGGGTCGGGGTGGTTCGGGTCGGGAGAGGTGCGACGGTCAGGTGCGTCCGGGGGTCGCGCTGTCGGCGGCGCCCGGCCCGGTGCAGGTCAGCGCTCTTCGTCCGGGGCGATCGCCGGTGTGACGCTGGTCAGGGCGTGCGACTCGTCCTGGATCTCGACGGCCTTCTCACGGAGCGCGTCCTGGTGGGCGCGCCCGTGGTGGGCACAGAACAGGAGCTCGCCACCCTTGGGGAGCAGGACGCGCACGTAGGCGCGTGCTCCACAACGGTCACAACGGTCGGCAGCGGTCAGGGCCGCGGGGGCAAGGGTTGCGTTCACGGGGCGACCTCCTCCAGGCGGTGGGCCGGCGCAGGGGTGTTGCAGGGGGTGGAGCGGGTGGTGCGTGCGGTCGTCGATCTCGACGTCCTTGTCGGTCGCCCGCGGCGGTTCAGTAGCACTTGCAGGGATCCTCGTGCGGGTGGTGCGGCGGTGCCGGGTGGTACTCGGCGGTACTGACGGTGCGTGGTCACTCTTCGTTCCCTGGTAAGACACGGACGTCGCCGTTGTCAGCGGCGACGCCTGTTCCAACAGTGAAGCAGCCGTACCCGTTCCCGGTCAGCCCCCACGCGTGCGTTCGCTCTCCGCGTAGCGCTCAGCGACAAGCGCGATGTGGTGCACGTCACGACGCATACCGGACGTCACGACATCGAGCACGGATCGTGCTGCGACCCCCGCGGTCGGGCGTTGCGCCGCAAGGGTTTTCGAGGTTTCGAACACGTAACGTCACCGAGGGTGACGGACCTGCGGTGCGGCCCGGTCGAGCCGGGGCCCGTCCCGGCGTGCCTCAGCGGGTGCGGGCGGCCCGCGGGGTAGCCTCGATCAGACGTACCAACGAAACGCCCTGCGGCGTGCCCGACGACGGGGGCGCCGGGGGCCGTCCTGAACGCGAGGAGCGCGCCCCCGTGGCCCAGCCGACGACCGACCGCAGTGCCCGTGCGCAGGCCGACGTCCGGACCGCGGCCGCCTCCGGCTACACCGCCCGGCACCTGTCGGTCCTCGAGGGGCTCGACGCCGTCCGCAAGCGCCCCGGCATGTACATCGGGTCGACCGACTCTCGCGGGCTCATGCACTGCCTCTGGGAGATCATCGACAACGCCGTCGACGAGGCCCTCGGTGGCTTCTGCCGCACGATCCGCGTCGTCCTCCACGCCGACGGGTCGGTCGAGGTGCACGACGACGGCCGGGGCATCCCGGTCGACGTCGAGCCGAAGACGGGCCTGTCCGGCGTCGAGGTGGTCTTCACCAAGCTGCACGCCGGCGGCAAGTTCGGCGGCGGTTCCTACACGGCGTCCGGCGGTCTGCACGGTGTCGGTGCGTCCGTCGTCAACGCGCTGTCCGCGCGGCTCGACGTCGAGGTCGACCGCTCGGGCAAGACGTGGATGATGAGCTTCCGCCGCGGTGAGCCCGGCGTCTTCGGCGACGGCAGCACCGGGCCCGACCCGGACGCGGCGTTCACCCCGTTCGTCGAGCGCTCAGAGCTGCGCGCCCGCGGCGGGGTCAAGCGCGGGGTGACCGGCACCCGGGTCCGCTACTGGGCCGACCGGCAGATCTTCCTCAAGGACGCCGCGTTCGCCTACGACGAGCTCGTCACCCGCGCACGGCAGACCAGCTACCTGGTGCCGGGCCTGGAGATCGTCGTCCGCGACGAGCGCGGCCTGCCCGGCACGCCGGGCGAGCACGGCCCGGTCGAGGAGACCTTCCGCCACGAGGGGGGCATCGGCGAGTTCGTCGAGTTACTCTCGACGCACCCGGAGGTCACGGGCATCTGGCGGCTGAAGGGCTCGGGCAAGTTCCACGAGACCGTGCCGGTCCTCGACTCCCGCGGGCACATGACGCCGACGGACGTCGAGCGCGAGTGCTTCGTCGACGTCGCCATGCGCTGGGGCACGGGCTACGACACCGAGGTCCGGTCGTTCGTCAACATCATCGCCACGCCGAAGGGCGGCACCCACCTCGCCGGCTTCGAGCAGGCGCTCGTGAAGACCTTCAAGAAGGTCGTCGAGGAGAACGGGCGCCGGCTCAAGTTCGGCAAGGACGACAAGCTCGACAAGGACGACGTCCTCGAGGGCCTCACGTCCGTCGTGACGGTCAGGCTCGCGGAGCCGCAGTTCGAGGGCCAGACCAAGGAGGTCCTCGGCACGAACGCCGTGCGCGGCATCGTGTCCCGGGTCGTCGAGCGCGAGCTCACCGCGCTGCTCACCTCGACCAAGCGGGTCGAGAAGGCACAGGCCGCGCTGCTGCTGGAGAAGGTCGTCGGGGCGATGCGCACCCGCGTCACGGCCCGCCAGCACAAGGAGATCAGCCGGCGCAAGAACGCCCTCGAGACCTCGTCGCTGCCGACGAAGCTCAAGGACTGCCGCAGCGAGGACGTCGAGCGCACCGAGCTGTTCATCGTCGAGGGCGACAGCGCCCTCGGGACGGCGAAGGAGGCGCGCAGCTCGGACTTCCAGGCGCTGCTGCCGATCCGGGGCAAGATCCTCAACGTCCAGAAGGCCTCCATCTCGGACATGCTCAAGAACGCCGAGTGCGCCTCGATCATCCAGGTCATCGGCGCCGGGTCCGGCCGCACGTTCGACCTCGAGGCGGCGCGCTACGGCAAGATCATCCTCATGACGGACGCCGACGTCGACGGCGCCCACATCCGCACGCTGCTCCTCACGCTCTTCTTCCGGTACATGCGCCCGCTCGTCGAGGCGGGCCGGGTCTACGCGGCGATGCCGCCGCTGCACCGGATCGAGGTCGTCAACGCGGGCTCGAAGAAGAACGAGTACGTGTACACCTACAGCGATCCCGAGCTGCACCGGACGATCGCCGCGCTCGACAAGAAGGGCCGCAAGTACAAGAGCCCGCCGCAGCGCTACAAGGGTCTCGGCGAGATGGACGCCGACCAGCTCCAGGAGACGACGATGGACCCGCGCCACCGCACCCTGCGCCGGGTGCGGATGGCGGACGCCGCGGCCGCCGAGCGTGTCTTCGAGCTCCTCATGGGCAACGACGTCGCACCCCGCAAGGACTTCATCGTCGACGGTGCCGCCCGCCTCGACCGGGAGCGGATCGACGCCTGACGCTCACGGCCGCGCCGCGCCGCGCCGCGGTGTCCCTGTGGCTGCGACCCGTTGCGGGGCCTAGCCTTCGGGGCATGTGCCACGAGACCGGTTCGCGCCCGCCCGCACCGCCCGTCGTCGGCGAGGTCGCCTCGACCGCCGAGCTGCGGCTGACCGCGTCGGACGGCGCCGTGCTCGCGGCGTTCGAGGCGGTGCCGGCGGGGGAGCCGCGGGCGGCCGTCGTCGTCCTGCCCGACATCCGCGGCCTGCACCCGTACTACCGCGCGCTCGCCGAGCGGCTCGCCGAGGCCGGGTACCACGCGGTGGCGATCGACTACTTCGCCCGCACCGCGGGGGCGTCGATGCGCGACGAGACGTTCGAGTGGCAGTCCCACGTGCCGCAGGTGACCGCCGAGCACGTGCTCGCCGACGTCACCGCGGCCATCGGGCACGTCGCGCCGGACGGTGCGCTCCCCGTGCTCACCCTCGGGTTCTGCTTCGGCGGCGGGCACTCCTGGGGACTGGCCGGCAGCACCCTCGCGGCCGACGGCACGCTCGCCGGGGTGATCGGCTTCTACGGCCGACCGGCCCTGCTCGCGGAGCGGGCGGACGTCGCCGCGCCGGTCCTCATGCTCGTCGCGGGGGCCGACCACGCGATCGCGGCGGCGGACGTCGTCGCGGTCGCGGACGACGTCCGGGCCGCGGGGGCCGACGTCGAGGTCCACGTCTACGACGGGGCGCCGCACTCCTTCTTCGACCGCACGTTCGCCGACCACGCGGACGCCTGCGCCGACGCCTGGCGGCGGATCGTCGGCTTCGCCGACCGCGTGACGGCCGCCCGACCGGTGCACTAGCGCACCGGTCCGCGGAAACCCGGTTGCCCGCACGGGCCCGCCCGGACGACCCTCGGAGGATGGCCGCCGAACCCGTACCCCCTGGTCTGAGCTGGGTGCCGCTCTCCGCCGGGCGTGTGCCGGCCTGGCACCGCCTGCTCGAGGCGTGCGTCGAGGCGGACGGCGGTGAGGAGCACCTCAGTGTCGAGGACCTGCACGACGAGCTCGCACCGCAGTGGCTCGACCTCGACCGCGACACGCTCCTCGGCCTCGACGCCGACGGGGTGGCCCGGGCCTTCGGGCTCACGCTCGTGCGGCCGGGGGAGTCCGCCGAGCGCCGGGTCACGCTCTGGGGCGGCGTCGACCCGCAGCGCCGGGGCTTCGGCATCGGGCGCGAGCTCCTCGCCCGGCAGCTCGCGCGCGCAGGCGAGGTCCGCGCGGCCGCGACCGACGGGCGCCCGACTGCCGTCTACGTCTCCGCGAAGGACGACCTGGCGTCCGCGGCGCGGCTGTTCGCCCGGGCCGGCTTCGAGAAAGTCCGGCTCAACCACGTCATGCTGCGGGCGCTGCCGAAGGCGGGCGGCACCCTCCCGGACGTCCGGGTGCCGGACGGCGTCCGGTTCGTCACCTACACCGAGGACCTCTCCGAACGCCTGCTGGCGGCCCACAACCGGGCCTTCGAGGGGCACTGGGGGTTCGTGCCGTGGACGCCCGCGGAGTGGCGGCTGTGGGCCGTCGAGCAACGCTGGTTCCGGCCCGACTGGACCGTCGTGGCGCTCGGCGGGGACCCTGCGGACGGCGGCATCGTCGGGTACGCCATGAGCGCCGGGTACGAGCCGGACTGGGTCCCGCAGGGCTTCACCGAGGGCTGGACGGCCCGGCTCGGCGTGGTGCCGTCATGGCGCGGACGCGGGCTCGGGAAGGCGCTGCTCGCCGAGTCGATGCGGCGGTTCGCCGCCGACGGCATCGAGTACGCCGGGCTCGACGTGGACGCCGAGAACGTCAGCGGGGCGCTGGCCCTCTACACCGGCACGGGCTACCAGGTCCGGAGCACGACGGGGACCTGGCGGCATCGGGACCGGTGACGGCGGTGGCGCCGCGCCGGCGCCGCGGTGGCGCGGGCCGGGCCGCCGCAGCGCCCGGGTCGCGAGGCCCAGGCGCAGCAGCACCACGGCCGCCCCGGTGGCCTCGACGAGCCCGAAGACGACGGGTGCCGTCGTCGACGTGACCCGGCCGTACGCCACGGCCACGACGGCCTCGACGACGAGCAACCACCACGTGCCCGCCGCCACGCCGTCCACGTCCCGGCTGCGCCACACCTCGACGGCCGACGGCAGCACGAGCCACGTGATGGACCCTCCGACGACGAAGGCCAGCAGGTGCCACGCACCGAGCACCTCACCCGTCGCTGCGAGGGCGAGCGAGCCCGCCCACACCAGGGGCAGGACGAGGTCCGCCCGGCGACGGCTCGCCCGCCAGGCGACCCAGGCCGTCCCGAGCGCGCCCGGCAGGCCCACGGCCGAGGCGCCGAGGAGCCAGCCGTCGTGCAGCCAGAGCGAGTACGTCGTCCACGCGACCTGGCTGACCGCGGCGTTCGCGAGGGCAGCGACGCTGACCCCGGCGACCGACCGCCGGCGCACGGTCCGGACGAGCTGCGGCAGCGTGGCCCATGCGGCGACGACGATCCCCGCGACCCCGAGCACGTCGACCGTGCTCGCCCCCGACAGGCCGGTCATCAGGGGCTCCCCTTGCACGGTGGTGGGGCTGCCGGGCTGACGTGCGCGGCGGAGCGCCCTTCGACGACTGACTACTTGAAGTAATCAAGACAATACCGTGAGTTACACGCCGGGGCGGTGCCTCCGCGGCACGCGTCCGGGACGGAGCCGGTCGGGGCGGCTCAGTAGGACTTCGGCAGCCCGAGGACGTGGTGGCCGAGGTAGGCCAGGACGAGGTTGTTGCTCACGGGCGCCGTCCGGTAGAGCCGGGTCTCCCGGAACTTGCGCTCGACGTCGTACTCGACGGCGAAGCCGTAGCCGCCGTGCGCGTCGAGGCTCGCGTTCGCGGCGGCGAAGGACGCCTCGCTGGCGAGGAGCTTGGCCATGTTCGCCTCCGCGCCGCACGGCAGCCCGGCGTCGAACCGGCGGGCGGCGTCGAGCCGGACGAGGTCGGCCGCCCTCAGCTGCGCGTAGGCGTGCGCGAGCGGGAACTGGACGCCCTGGTTCGCGCCGACGGGCCGGCCGAACACCTCACGCTGCGCGGCGTAGCCGACGGCGCGGTCGAGGAGGAACCGGCCGTCGCCGAGGCACTCGCTCGCGATGAGGATCCGCTCGGCGTTCATGCCGTCGAGGATCTGCCGGAACCCCTGGCCCTCGACGCCGACGAGGGCGTCCTCGGGGACGACGACCCCGTCGAGGAAGACCTGCGTCGTGCTGTGGTTCATCATCGTCGCGATCGGCCGGATCTCGATGCCCGGGGTGCCGCGCAGGTCCACGAGGAACGTCGAGAGCCCGTCGGAGGGTCTGGCGGACGGGTCGGCGGACGGGTCGGCGGAGGGGTCCGGGCGGGGCGCCGTCCGGGCGAGCAGCAGCATGAGGTCGGAGTGCTCGGCGCGCGACGTCCAGATCTTGCCGCCGTCGATCCGCCAGCCCTGCGGCACCCGGACGGCGCGGGTCGTGATCCTCGTCGTGTCGGAGCCGGCCTCCGGTTCCGTGACACCGAACGCCTGCAGCCGCAGCGCACCGGAGGCGATCTGCGGCAGCCAGCGCTGCTTCTGCTCCTCGCTGCCGTGCCGCAGGAGCGTCCCCATGACGTACATCTGGGCGTGGCACGCCGAGGGGTTCGCCCCGGACGCCGCGACCTCCTCGAGGATCACCGCGGCCTGGGTGAGCGTCGCCCCGCCGCCGCCGTACTTCTCGGGCACGAGCGCCCCGAGGTAGCCGGCGGCGGTGAGCGCGTCGACGAACCCGGTCGGGTAGCGGTCGGGCTCGAGCCCTTGCCAGTAGCTGCCGGGGAAGTCCGCGCACACGGCGCGGACACCGGCCCGCAGGTCGTCGTGCTCCGGCAGCGGGGTGAGCTCCATACCCCGCACCCAACCAGAGATCAGGCGCGGCCGAACGGGCCGCCGACCGCGGCGACCGGCTGCGGCAGCGGCGTCCCGGAGCCGTCCCGGCGCGGGTCGGGCGTCGGCAGCGTCAGGGCGACGCCGTTCGCGGCCGACGCGACCGGTGGTGCCGCCCCGGCCCAGGCGAGCAGCAGGGTGTCCTCGCCCTTGAGGAAGCGGTGGCAGCGGACGCCGCCCGTCGCGCGGCCCTTGACCGGGAACTCCGCGTACGGGGTGACCTTCGCCGTCCCCGGCTGGGTGCCGGGCAGGGCGGACGTCGAGCCGGCGACGGTGACCACCGCGGCGCCCCACTCGCCGTCCGGGATCCGCAGGTCGACGACCCCGAACCAGGCCACCTTCGCGCCGGTCGCGAGGTTGATGCCGGCCATGCCGCCCGCGGCCCGGCCCTGCGGCCGGACCTTGTCCGCGCCGAAGCGCAGGAGCTGGGCGTCGTCCGTGACGAAGACGAGGTCGCACTCCTCGTGGGTGAGCTCGGCCGCCCCGACGACGGTGTCGCCGTCCTTGAGCGCGATGAACTCCCAGGAGTCCTTGTTGGACGGGTAGTCCGTCGTGACCCGCTTGACGACGCCCTGCGCGGTGCCGACGGCCAGGCCCGGGGAGTCCTCGCGCAGCGACGAGAGCGCGAGGAGCCGCTCGCCCTTCTCCAGGGCGAGGAACTCGGCGACCGGCGCGCCGCCGGACAGCGACGGGCTCGTCGAGGTCGGCGGCAGCGCGGGCATGTCGAGGATCGGCAGCCGGACCATCCGGCCCAGGCTCGTCACGGCCGCGACCTCGCCGCGGGCCGTCGACCGGACGGCGCTCACGACGACGTCGTGCGACGCGCGCTGCGCCGGGTCGACCGGCGGCAGCGGCTCGTCCGACCCGGTCCGGGCGAGCAGCCCGGTCGACGACAGGAGCACCCAGCACGGGTCGTCGGCGACCTCGAGCGGCGCGGCGGACCGCCGGCTCGCGGTGACGGTCTGGCCGGCGGACTCGAGCAGCACGGTGCGCCGCGGCGTCCCGAACTCGGCGGAGACCGCCGCGAGCTCGTCGGAGACGACCCCACGCAGCAGCGCGTCGTTCTCGAGGATCGCGGTGAGCTCGTCGATCTCGCGCTGCAGGTCGGACTTCTCCTTCTCGAGCTCGATCGTCGAGTACTTCGTGAGCCGCCGCAGCGGCATCTCGAGGATGTACTCGGCCTGCACCTGGCTCAGGTCGAAGACCTGCATGAGCCGGTCGCGGGCCTGCGCGGTGTCGTCGCTGCCGCGGATGAGCGCGATGACCTCGTCGATGTCGAGGATCGCGACGAGGAGGCCCTCGACGAGGTGCAGCCGGTCGAGCCGCTTCGTGCGGCGGAACTCCGAGCGCCGGCGGACGACGTCGATCCGGTGCCCGACGTAGACCTGGAGGAGCTCCTTGAGCCCGAGCGTGCGCGGCTGGCCCTCGACGAGCGCGACGTTGTTGATGCCGAAGGAGTCCTCGAGCGGGGTGAGCCGGTACAGCTCCTCGAGGACCGCCTCGGGGTTGAACCCCGACTTGATCTCGATGACGAGGCGCATGCCCTGCTTGTTGTCCGAGTAGTCGTCGATGGCGCTGATGCCCTGCAGCTTCTTCGCCTGGACGAGGTCGCTGACCTTCTCGATGACCTTCTCGGGCCCGACGAGGTACGGCAGCTCGGTGACGACGATGCCCTGCTTGCGGGCCGTGACGTTCTCGATCCTCGCCGTCGCGCGGGTGCGGAACGTGCCGCGGCCCGTCGCGTACGCCTCGCGGATGCCCTCGAGGCCGACGATCTTGCCGCCGGTCGGCAGGTCCGGGCCGGGGACGAACTTCATGAGGTCGTCGAGGGTGGCGTCCGGGTTCGTGATGAGGTGCCGGGCGGCCCCGACGACCTCGACGAGGTTGTGCGGCGCCATGTTCGTCGCCATCCCGACGGCGATGCCCGACGACCCGTTGACGAGCAGGTTCGGGAAGGCTGCGGGGAGCACCTCGGGCTGGCTGAGCTGGCCGTCGTAGTTCGGGACGAGGTCGACGACCTGCTCGTCGAGGCCGTCCGTCATGAGCATGGCCGACCGGGCCATCCGTGCCTCTGTGTAACGGTACGCTGCCGGTCCGTCATCAAGGGAACCAAAATTCCCGTGCCCGTCGATGAGCGGCAGCCGCAGCGTGAAGTCCTGCGCGAGCCGGACGAGCGCGTCGTAGATCGCGCCGTCGCCGTGCGGGTGGAGCTTGCCCATGACGTCGCCGACGATGCGGCCGCACTTGACGTGCGGGCGGTCGGGCCGCAGGCCCATCTCCGACATCGTGTAGAGGATCCGGCGCTGCACCGGCTTCATGCCGTCGCGGGCGTCCGGGAGCGCGCGCGAGTAGATGACGGAGTAGGCGTACTCGAGGAACGCCCCCTGCATCTCCTGCTCGACGTCGATGTCGACGATGCGCTCGGTGAAGTCCTCCGGGGGCGGCGGTGCGCTGCTCCGGCGTGCCATGACGGTGATCTCCTCGCTGCTGCGTGCGACGCCGCCCGCAGGGTGGGGGAAGCGGCGGCCTCGCAGGCATTGTCCCTTGCCCGGCCCCGGGCGCGGCGGAGCGACCCGCCCGCGCGGGGCCGGCGGCGTGCCCGGCAGGACCGTGATGGGG
>JACRAB010000267.1 GCA_016213575.1 Actinomycetota bacterium | reverse complement strand
GCGGGCATCCGCGGGAACGCCTTGAGCACCTCCCGGATCGCCGGCTCGAACGCGTCCACCGCCGAGCCGGCCGGCGTCCGCTCGTACTTCGGCGGGCCGGCGGAAGCCAGCGCGGCCCGGACGGTGTTCCGCGACACCCCCATCACCCGCACGATCCCCTTGATGGTCATCCCTTCGGCCCGATGCAGCCGACGGATCTCAGCCCAGTCCTCCACGGACAACACCCCTGCTTCCTCCTGACCCCGGCAAGGGGCCAAGACGATCAGAGGGGGTCAACTTTCGACCGGCGATAGGGGGTCAGTCTTCAACCGTCGTCGACACACATTGACGAACCTGATGGAAGGTTCTGTCCCGGTAGCCCTTCACCTAGGTGATCCGGCCGAGCCAGTCCGAGAGTACCCGCGCTTGATCATGACCCATCCGGTCTCGTGGTCATTCCCTGGTCGTTGGGGCGCTCAGGCGATGTGGGGTGTGCGGGGCTTGGGTGATCGAGAACGGGCCCGGTCGTTCTCCCGAGCCGACGGTGCGGGTTCGTCCTGTCACCCGCGGTCCGAAGCGCCAGACTTCCTGGCATGGGAACGGTCGCTGGGCGAGTTCGCGTGCCGTACCGAGCGATGGTCTTGGGGGTTGCCGTCGTCATGGCGATGGCCGGGTTGGCCATGTGGCTGGACTCAGAGGTGCGATCGCTTGGTGCGCGTACGCCCGACGCAGCCGTCGACGCGGCGGTGGCGCATCTGAAGGCCAACGCTGAGGCGCAGCGGGTGGATGTCGTCTCCGCAGCCGGATGGGACGACTGTGCGGTTGTCACCCTTCGAGCGCCAGAACAGGACCTCACAGTGAGCCTGGCCATGGTGAACGAGGCGGGCAGGTGGAGGGTAGGTCGACAGACCGGCCCGGAGGTGGGGTTCGACACCGACGACGTGCTCGGAAGCCGCGAGGCGTGCCTCAGCATCGCCCGGTCGACGGGACCACAGCCAGCCGAGGAAGACGAAGGCCGCGCGGACCCACAGCCGGGGGGCACGTGACCTTGCGGTCGCCGCCGAGCTCCCGTTCCTCCTACCTGCCGGATGTCGCGGTGGCGACTGGCGCTCCACGGGGTCAGCCGCGAGCAATGGCCCAGGACGAGGAAGGGGTACCTGGCCAGGGCGTACTCGGCACGTGGGCCTGCTCCCGGGCTGCTGGTCCGAACTCTCTTCTTCACGCACCAAGAGATCATCAGTCATGCTTCGCTCGTGACCATGCTGGCCAAGGCGACGCGCGCCTGGCTGGCGCGTCCGGCGAGCACGTTCGCCGCCCAATGGCTGGTCCTCTTCATGCTCTTGCCCAGTCCGGTCGGCCTTGCGGCCGGTGCGTACTACCTGATCAGCGGTCAGGTACGCGGAGGACGTGTCGCCGCGCTACTGATCCTTGTCTACGCAGCCGCTGCAACCTACTTCCTCGTTCAGGGATGGCGGCGCGGCGCACGTATCTGGCACCTGGTCATGGGGGTGCTGCTCTCTGCTCCGGTGAACTGGGTCGACTCCTGGATCAATGCCCCGCACCTTCGTTGGAAGTTCCCGCTCTGGACGGTGCTTCTCGCCATCGGGCTGGCGTACAACCTGTGTCGCTTTGCGATACGCAGTCGTCGGCACCGCGAATCCGAGGGATCACTCCCGCCCCGAGACCCTCAGGTGTCGGCAGAGTCAGCAGGCGCGCAGTGACCTGAGGGCTGTCTGGCTCGCCCCGTCACCCCGGCTACAGGTCCAGCTCGACAGGCACGCCCGCCTCCGCCTGGACCCATCGCCGCAGGCGCCGGCCCTCGGACGCGTAGTGCTCCGCATCCCCGGCGCCCCGCCAGCCATCTTCCCAGTGGCACCGCTCCTCGAAGAACCTCCGCCAGTCCCGGAGCTCCTCCACCAACGCATCGGACAGGCCCAGGTCCTCTGGTGTGGCGCCCCACAAGGGCACGTCGCAGCCGTAGTCGCTCATCAGCCGCACCGTCATCACCCAGCCTCCTGACGCCGTTGGCGCACATCCTCGCAGCGACAGGGCGCGGCCGCCCGGCTCCCGCCCTACTGCATCGCTCGGCCGGGCCGGGTGCAGCAGACTCGTCCCATGAGCGACGACACCGCCGAGGCAGCAAAGCATCATCTGCACAAGTGCCTGCGGTGGGCGCGGGACGAGGTCCTGCCGAAGCTCGACGGTCTCGACGAGTACGACGTGCGCAGGCCCATGACGCGGACCGGTCTCAACCTGCTCGGCCTCGTCAAGCACCTGGCCTTCTTCGAGGCCTCGTACTTCGGGTTCGCCTTCGGCAGGCCGTATCCCGAGGCCATCCCCGTGGTCGACGAGAGCTTCCGCAACCCGGACCTCATGTGGGTGCCGGTGGACGAGTCGCGCGAGCAGGTCGTCGAGGGCTACCGCAGGGCGTGCCGGCACGCCGACGCGACGATCGAAGCGCTTCCCATCGATGCGGTGGGGCGCGTCCCCTGGTGGGGGACCGACGACGTGCCGTTGTTCAACGTGATGGCGCACATGCTCGGTGAGACGCGCCAGCACCTCGGTCACATGGACCTCATCCGCGAGCAGCTCGACGGCCGCGTCGGCGAGGACGTCGAACCGCTGTCCTCCGAGGACGCCGCCGACTTCGCCCGGCGGTGGCGTCGCACCGAGAAGGCGGCCCGGGTCGCCGGCCACCGCTTCGTGCCCGCCGGGTTCGTGGCCCCGAGATCGCTCGTGCACGACCGGGTCAGGCTGGAGCCGCTCGGCCCGCAGCACAACGACGCCGACCATGCGGCCTGGACGTCGAGCATCGACCACGTCCGTGCGACGCCGGGCTACCCCGACGGGGACTGGCCCCCCGCGGGCGGCATGACGCTCGAGGAGAACCTGGCCGACCTCACCCGGCACGCCCGCGACTTCGAGACGCGTCGCGGCTTCACCTTCACCGTGCTCGACCCTGCGGACGGCGACGTCATCGGGTGCGTCTACCTCTACCCGGCCGCGGACGAGCACGACGTCGTCGTGCAGTCGTGGGTCCGTGCGGATCACGCCGACCTGGACGCCGTCCTCGCGGACGCCGTCCGGCAGTGGATCGACTCCGAATGGCCGTGGACGCGCCCCGACCGTCCAGGTCGCTGAAGGGCCGCCCCATGGACGGCGGCCCCTGACATGGAAACTCGGCGACAGCCTGATGTCGTGGCGATGCCACCCGGATGCGCAGTGGGCCGTGTGCCCGCTGCCCGGGTCACAAGCGTGCAGGTACCGGGCACCGTCCGACACCGAACGTGTCAGGCAAGCGCCCGGTGGAGGACGCGCCGGTGCCGCAGCATCCAGGCCGCGGACCTGACTCTCCAAGTGACCGCCCACAGTGCCTCGACGTCGCCGGAGTCCGGTGTGACGCGGCCCTGGCGTGCCTGGTCCGCTGCGTCCTGCACCGCGACCTCGATCATGAGGTCGACCAACCCGGCGCGCGCGTCGCGGCCGAGTCCGTACCCGTCGGCGATCAGGCGGACCATGGCGGCGCGAGCCTCCGGTGACGGGAGGCCTTGCCTCTCGGCGATGTCGTCGTCGTGCAGCTGGGCGTTGAGCCAGCACGCCTGGGCGAGCTCGACGAGCGGATCCACCGGCCCGGCCGTCTCCCAGTCGATGAGCGCCATGTCCCCGTCGGGTCGGGCGAGCAAGTTCCAGGGACCCGTGTCGCAGTGCCCGACCACGGTGGCGCTGCCGATGCCTCTGCCGAACCAGGTCTGCCAGGTGGCCTCGTCCGGCGGCCGGTACGTCGAGGTCGCGGCGTGGAGGTCCGCGAGCAGGACGCCCACCTGGTGCAGCTGCTCGTCGGGCCAGCAGCCCGGGTGGGCGGACCACCCGTCGAGGAAGGTCACCGTCTCCCAGCCGTCGTCGTCGAACCCGTCACCCACGATCCGGGGAGCGCCGGCGAACCCGACCAGATCGAGGTGGCGCAGCAGACCGGCGACGGTGCGCGACCACGGCCCAGGCCGTCGTCGGACGACGTCGCCGCGACGGAACACCGGCGTCCGGCCGCCCCCGGCGAGCGCCTCGTCCGGTGGTCCGTCCTGGCTCATGCGCGGCTCCGGCTGTCGATGGGACGTGAGCCGAGCGACCCCGATGGACGGCGATGGCCGATCGGACGTCAGCGTGGAAACTCAGCCACATCATGATGTGGCGATGTTTCCACGCTCCAGCGACTCCGCAGGCGTCGACGCCGCCGCGACATGCTCGAACGTCGTTGTGCGGCGCGGCCGACTCGGGGGACCCTCGTGCCATGGCCACCCTGGAGCAGCTCGAAGGCCGCCGCTTCCCACCGGTCGAGGGAGAGACGACCTACCTCGTCGGCAGGTGCACCGAGCTCATGACGACCATGGACATCGACGCGTTCACCGTCGAGGACCTGCGCATCCTGCTGGGCCAGCAGTTGGGCGTGTTCCACCTGCTGCCGAGGGCGGTCGCTGTGCTCCTCGACGACCCGTTGGCCGAGGGGGACTTCTACCCCGGCGACCTTCTGACGGCCGTGATGCGGCTGACGGCCGACCACTGGCACGCGTACCCGTCCCACCGGACTGCCCTCGTGGAGCGGGTTGCAGGGGTCCGTCGCGAGGATGTCGCCGCCGCGCTCGCGGACGCGATCCGCGTCTTCGTCGGCGCGCAGTGATGTCGAGGCAGCACGATGACCTGATGCACCAGGCACCCCCGGACGGCGGCGCCCGGCTCGCCATCCCCTTCTCGCTGCACGGTGAGTCCGGCGTCGTCCACGTCAGCGTCGCGCCGATCCTCGACGGGGTGCGAGCCGGGTTCGACATCCTCGCCGGGCTGCCCTTCGCGGCGGACGAGACGGTCGGCTACCCGGCGATGTCGGCCCGCGTCGACTACGACGGCATGGGCTACCGCACTCTGATGGGCTGGGTGCAGACCATCCGGACGGTCCGGACGACGACCGGCCGGCCCGTGGACGACGACCGGTGCGAGGTCGACCTGGCGCCGGCGTTCGGCGACCTCGACTCGCCCTTCTTCGTCTCGGGCAGCACCCCGTCCGTCGTCGACGCCCCGGCACGCAACCTGAACGGTGCCGACCGCCTGGCCTGGACGGCGGACACGTTCCTCACGACGCTGCCGCTGCGGTCGCGCCGCGAGCCGATCCGAAGGCTGGCCTCGTTCCGCTGGGGGTACGTGGAGACGGCAGACCCGGACCACGCTCCGACGCTGCTCCCCACCGTCGTCACCGGTGCACCGGCCTGGGCGGCGTCCGTCGACCTGCTCCGCAGCCGGTTCCCGACCTGGACGTTCGATCCCGCGTGACGGATCAGCCCAGCCGACGATGGAAACGCGTGTACCGCTCGAACCTCGCAGCCTCGACGAACCCGAGCCGGCGCAGCAGCGCGACCGACCGCTCGTTGCCGTGGGTCACGCCTGCGAAGACATCCGTTGCCGTGCAACGCGTCTGGGCGTACGCGAGCACTGCGCTCACAGCCGCCGAGGCCAGGCCCCGGCCCTGGCTCGCGGCGCTGACCCAGTAGCCGAGCCCGTACCGCGGGGGGTCGACCGGCACGAGGTCGCACCGACCGACGAGGGTGTCCTGCCACCAGATGCCGAAAGTGAGGGGTGGATCGGCGGCCGTCCGTTCGAGCTGTGCGCGCACGTCACCGACGGACGCGGCGACCTCGTCGACGTAGTCCCCGTGCGCGGTCAGGTGCTCACGGTTCGCCTGCGCGAGCGCGAGGTAGCGGTCAGCGTCACCCGCCAGCAGCGGCCGGAGCTCGAGCCCGGCGACCGCTGTTCCCGGCGCAGGTGCATCAGGCGGTGGCGGGACGGGCGGGTCATCCGTGGACACGCCCCGCATCCTGCTCCGGCCGCGCCGGGGAACGCGACCGAATTCGACCTGCGGTCCGTCCTGCGTGGTCCGGCGGGCTCCTGCCGTCGCCCTTGGTCGCGGGTCTCCCCGTCCGCCCGCTGATCGACGGCTACGGCTGGGTGATCCCGCACCGACCGGCAGGCTGCCACACCTCGTAGCCCGCGACCGACCATCGCGATGTCCACGTGCATCCGGAGTCATCGAGCGTCCGGTTGCGCGGGTCGTCGGCGCGGAACACGTAGCCCGCGCCGGCATCGCCCCAGACCTGGGAGCGGTACCGCGGGTAACGGTCGAAGCCCGGGCGCAGCCGACCGGTCGAGTCGGCGTAGACCACGGCGCACGTGACCTGCTCCGAGCTCAGGAAAGTCATTCGCCCGCAGTCGAAGTACCCGCTGTAGACGTGCGTGACCCCGCGCGCCGTCAGGCTGTCGAGCAGCTGTCGACGGGAGGCCTCTCCCGGGCCTCGGCCGGCGTCCGTGTACGCCTGCACGGTTCCGGCAGCGAGGACCAGGGCAGCGACCGTCAGCGAGAGCAGCCTCAGCGGGCGGCCGATCTTCGGCATCGCCGCGTCCACGCTCCACAGAGGCGCGATGACGGCGGGCGTGGCGACGAGCGCACCGATGATGTAGCGGACGTTGTTGGCCGGCGCGATGCCTGGCGCCGGGCTGGTGGCGAAGGCAACCACGGTCAGGCCGGCCGACCCCAGCATCGCCACCCTGGTGCAGACGGTCGCGAGTGCGACGCTGTCGCGGCTCTGCTGCCGCGTCGCACGGCGTCGGCGACGCAGCGTGCGGACGTTGGCGAGGAGGCCCGTTGCCCAGAGCGCCACGAGGGCGACACCCCACAGCGCCGTGACCATGTTGTCCGTCGGCGGTTGCCAGCTGTCCGAGTATCCGAACGGCCATGCCGGCAGCGACTGCGGGTGGGCGACGGCGGAGCCGCCCGTCACGTAGGCGAGGCTGGTGGTCAGCGTGTTGGTCACCTGGCTGCCCAGGCCGGCCGACTGACCGTTCAGCCCGGTGCCACCGTGCAGGTACAGGTTCACCACGCTCACCACGCCGCTGTCCCGCCAGGGGTGGGTCGCGTCGTGGAGGATCCACGGCACGGCTCCCGCGACGAGACCGGCGACGAGCGCCGAGACGCTCCCGAGCAGCTTCGCGGACCGGCGGCGCAGGGTCATCACGACCAGCACCGCGGAGGTGACGACGAACGGGGCCACCAAGGCGGTGCTCCACAGCGCGACCGAGGCTGTGGTGCCCCAGGCCGCCAGCAGTCGTCGTTGCGTGGCACCGCGACCCGGATCGCCGGACACCTCGAGCAGCCGATGCCCGAGCAGGAGCAGGAGCGTCCCACCGACCAGCGTCTCCGGTACGGCCCCCTGCGCGATCAGCTCGTACCCGAGCTGCTCCCTCGACCCCAGCGTCAGGAGAGCGACGGACGTCAACGCGACCGGCGTCCCGTACAAGCGCCGACCCAGCACGTACACCAGGGCGAGGAAGAGCAGGAACAGCAGCAGCATCGGGAGGCGGAGAGCGATCAGCGACGGCCCGAACGCTCGGAACGACACGGCGGCGAGGAAGGCTTGCGCCGTGCCCATGTACGACTGGCCGTACATGAAGACGGGGGCGTGGCGGCCTTCGGCGATGTGCATCGCCATGAGCCCCGTCGTCGCCTCGTCGCTGTTGCTCGCCGGCCACTCGAGCAGCAGGAGGCCGAGGCGGACGCTCGCCGCCACCGACAGCAGCAGCGCGAGCACGTGTGCAGGGCGGACCCGAGCCCTGGCCGGGCGGTCCGCGCCCGCTGGTGCGGCCGTGGCTGCTCTGCGTGCCGGCGCGTCGGTCGGCTGACCTGGTGCCGTCGCGGGGGCGGACTGCGACGCTCCGTCGTGCAGGTCCGCCGTCACACGTCTCCCCGGTGTCGTCGCATCTCGTCAGCGCCGTCATGTGCATCGGGCGGTGACGGGACGGATGCGTCGTCATCCCTGGGCACGCTCCGCATCCTGCTCCAACCGAGCCGGGGACGGGGTCATTTCGCACGACGGTCGGCCGTGCGCACACCCGGCAGGGCGTGTCACGGCGCTCCGAGGCGTAACGCCACCCCACGCACGCGGTCCGCCCGGTCGAGGAAGAGCGTCACGCCCCACCAGTCCATGCACGCAGCCGTCGTGTCGGCGGGTGCGGTGAGGCTGAGCGCGCGCAGGTGTGCCAGACCGGGCGGTGCCGCGCTCCCGCCGAAACCGCACGTGGGGGCGATGCCCTCGTGCACCTCGTAGTACCCGCCGCTCGCCGCGAGGACGTCGAGCGGGTTGAAGGGACCGCCGCGCTCGGCGTAGAGCGCGTCGAGCCGCCACGCGGCCAGGTCGGTGCGCCTCGACCTCGGGACGACGGTCGCGGCGACGCCGTCCTCGATCCCCGTCCGGACGTCCCCGGCCGCGAACAGCGCACCGCCGGACGACGGGTCCGCCGCGAACCGGTAGAACGCCCGGGCGAGCGCGGCGTCCGGGCCCCGCACCGGGCCCAGGTCACCTCCGGCCGGTTCGCACGGGCCGCGGAACGCCTCGAGGTCCAATGCCGCCATCCGGATCTCGACCTCGGCCCCGGGATCCAGGCGGGCGCCGGCCGACGGCCGCTGCCGGACGACCGGGCCCGGCCGCGCCTCGCACCGCACCGGCACCGGCAGGTCCACGGTCAGCGCGACGTCCAGGTGCGCGAGCCGGTCGCCGACCGCTGCGGCCGGCAGACCGGAGAGGTCGGGCATGACCGGTGTCGGTGCCCACGTCGTGCTCGCCGATGCCGAACCCGTCGGCGTCCGTATCGGCCCGGCGCGTCCGACCCCGGCACGTGGCCCGTGCAGCACACCGACACCGACGAGCACGCACACGGCCGCCCCGACCGCCGTCCACCCTCGTGTGAGGCCCATGCGCCGTGGACGTCTCAGCGCCGCCCGACGGTTTACCGGCCCGGGTCAGCGCTCCACCCGCACCTCGACGTCCCACCGCTCGTCACCCGGCACCGTCGCCGCGAACGCCCCCACCGCCGCCACCGCGGCGTCGAGCACGCCGGAGACCGCGACCCCGGCGCTCTGCCACGCCCACTCCGTCGTGCCCTCGTCGCGAGCCATGGACGCCGGCCCGCGGTACCCGAGCGCCGCGACCGTGCCTTCGACGGCGGCGGCGAGGCCCTCGTGCAGCCGGACGTCGTCCTGGCTGTCCGTGAGCCCGTGGCGCACGGTGAGCCAGCACCGGCGCGGCAGCAGGTAGGCCCCCGAGGGGAAGTCGGCGCGCAGGGTCACGACGACGGCCCCGTCGCGTGCCGGGCGCACCGCGGGCCCGTGCAGGCCGGCGACCGGGTAGACGGCGGAGGTCTGCTCGCCCGGCCGCTCCGGCACCGCGACGTGCACCTGGGCGTCGTCGGGCAGCCCGGACAGCGCGGCCCGCAGGTCGGCGACCGTGACCACCTGCCCGATGTGCTGCACGACGACCCTGTCGTCCCCCGCCTCAGCCATACCGGGACGCTAGCCCCGCGGCCCGACAACCCGCCACGCAACGGTCAGCCCGCCGAGAACGAGACGAGCAGCCCCGGGTGGTCCGTCGTCCGGGCCATGTCGAGGAGCCGGACGGCGCCCGGCCGCAGGTCGGCCGACAGCACGTGCTGCACCCCGTCGTCGGCGTGCCGGTACCGGCTGCCCGCCGGTACGCACGCGGCCAGGTCCCGGTCCGCCGCGACACCTGCATCCGGCCCGGCCGGCGCGGCGACGAGGTTGAGGTCGCCCGCGACGACGACCGGCACGCCGGGCCGCGCGGCGCGCACCCCAGGC
Organism: Actinomycetota bacterium; assembly: GCA_016213575.1. GTDB lineage: Bacteria > Actinomycetota > Actinomycetes > Actinomycetales > Kineosporiaceae > R-H-3. Next base: position 699 of record JACRAB010000267.1, on the reverse strand, counting down.
AGCACGTCCCGCAGCAGCTGCGTGCACTGCGCGAGCGTCACCTCCGGGCTGCCGCTCGTCAGGTGCGTCGTGCAGACCGTGAGCCGGTCCGTCGGCAGGCACGCCCAGACCCGCTGCTCGTCCTGGTGCGGGTCCTGCACCCGGTAGGCGCCGGTCGTCGCGGGCCCACCGGACGCACCCACCCCACCGCCCCCGCCCGGCGTCCACACGAGCACCGCCTCGCCGTACGGCCCGCCCGTCCGGCACCGGATCGGCTCACCGGTGCGCCGGTCGGCCGCCGCCGCGAACGCCGTCCGCACCGAGCCCTTCCGGCCGTGCGCCCCGGCGAGCGCGCGGCGCAGGGCGGGGACGTCGTCCGCGCACGTCTCGTTGAGCGTCACCGCGTCGGGAGCGCTCGCCCGGATCACGGCGGCGGCCCGCGGCGCGGCCCGCCCGGTCCAGCAGACGGCGTACCCGCTGCCGCACAGGTTCAGCTGCAGCACGCGCACCCGGGCCGGCTCCTGCGCGGACGCCGTGCCGGCGACCGCGACGAGCGGCACGAGGAGGGCGAGCACGGCGAGCCAGGACCGGCGCCGCAGCAGAGGGGTGACCACGTGACCGGTTCGGCGCCGCGGCCCGCCCGGATGGGTCGGCCGGGCGGCCGGCGCACCCGGCGAAGGCTGCTAGCCACCGCCGCCGTGCTCAGGCACGGCGGCGCTC
>JACRAB010000259.1 GCA_016213575.1 Actinomycetota bacterium | reverse complement strand
CGTCGTCGAGGACGCGGGCCCCGGCCGGGATGTCGGTGTGGCCGACGACGACGCGCAGCGGCTGGCGGCCGACGGGGCGGCCGTCGGCGTCCCGGACGGTGAGGTGCGGGTCGTCCGCGAGGACCGTGCCGGTGCCGACGACGACGGCACCGGTCTCGGCCCGGCGGGCGTGCACGTCGGCCCGGGACGCCGCGTTCGTGATCCAGCGGCTCGAGCCGTCGGCGGCGGCGCTGCGCCCGTCGAGGGTGCCGGCGAACTTCCACGTGACGAACGGGCGGCCGGTGCGGACGGCGTGCAGCCAGCGCCGGTTGAGCGCCTCGGCGTCCTCGGCGAGGACGTGCTCCTCGACGTCCAGCCCGGCCGCGCGCAGCACGCTCGCGCCGCCCGCGGCGTCCGGGTTGGGGTCGGAGGCACCGACGACGACCCGGGCGATCCCGGCGTCGATGAGTGCCTGGCTGCACGGGCCGGTGCGCCCGGTGTGGGTGCAGGGCTCGAGCGTGACGACCGCCGTCCCGCCGCGCACGGCGCCGCCTGCCCTCGCCAGCGCGTCGACCTCGGCGTGCGGGGTGCCGGCCCCGCGGTGCCAGCCCTCCCCCGCGACGCCGCCGTTCCGGTCGAGGATCACGCAGCCGACCTGGGGGTTCGCGCCGCCGGCGGGGCCGCGGGCGGCGAACGCCAGGGCGCGGCGCATCGCCGCGACCTCCATGGGGCTCGCCATCGCCTGGACCCTCCTGCCACGTGCCGGTGGTGCTCGGGCACGGGCTCCGGGTGGTGCGACGGCGGTCGTGAGGGCTCCGCCGTGGTGGCCGGGCTCTCGACACGTCGTCACGCGGCGCCGACCCCTGCGCAGGTCGATGACCTGCACGGACGTCGCCGCCGTGCGTGCTGCCTCCCATCCGGACTCTCACCGTCGGTCCCGGAGTTCCACCGGGTCAACCGGCCGCTGGCTGCGGTCGGGTCGCGGACTGTCACCGCCGGTTCGGATTTTCACCGACCCCGGAGCACGCGTGCGTAACGCCTCACAGTATGCACAGCGAAGGCTCCGAGGACAGACCCACCCGGCTGGGAGCGGACTGTGACCTTCGTGGCGTCGTCAGCGGGAATGCCCGCCGGCGGGGACGAAAACGTGGTGCCTGTGGCCGCCGGGCGGCCGTACGGTCGCCGACATGATCGAGGACCCGGACGGCGAGCCGACCGAGCACTTCCACGTGTCGTCGACGCTCAACCGCGCGTCCATCCTGCGGCACGGGCTCGACGTGTCGCGGATGGCCGCCGCGCCGGGGATCGCCGGCAGCAGCCGTCCCGAGGCGGACGGTGTGTTCGTCGCCCGCGGCCGGTACGAGGCGCAGTGGTTCGTCACGATGAACAACACCGGCGGCCCGGTCGACGTCTGGCGGGTCGCGGACGTCGACGTCACGGCGCTCGAGGACAACGGCAACGGGTACCAGTACGTGCCCGGCACGGTGCCGGTCGGCCGGGTGCGGCTCGTGGCACGGGACCTCCCGGTGGTGGCCCGGGACGATGCCGACGGGGACTGGGCCGTCGCGCCGTCCTGGGACGTGGCGGCCGGCTGACGGCGGGCCGCGGGACCTACCCGTCAGCGGCGGTGTCGATGCCGAGGAAGCGGCGGACGGCGGCCGCGCCTTCGACCTCGACGGGCACTTCCGGGCGCACGAACGCCCCGGGGGTGAGCAGCAGGCCGCGGTTGACGGCGCACTCACCGGGACGGCGCGTCATCCGGACGTCGCCGTTCGGCACGTAGCCGACCTTGCGGCTGACGGCCAGCGACGCCGGGTTGTCGACGAACGCCGCCGAGGTGACCTCCTCGAAGCCCAGGTGGTCGAAGGCGAGAGCGCACATCGCCTGCCGCATCCGGGTGCCGATGCCCTGCCCCTGGAACCGCTGCCCGAGCCACGACCCGGTCTCGCCGGTGCGGGTCACGAGGAAGTCCCGGGTGGTGACCCCCTGGACGCCGACCACCTCGCCGTCGCGCCGGACGACGAGGTCGATCGACCAGTGACCGGGTGTCGTCCGGCCGCGGACCTCCCAGTAGTGACGCAGGTAGTTCGCCGGGAGCTCGTCGGGCGGGGCGTCGGTCCACGGCATGGAGAACGGCATGCGGACTTTGTCGTGGATGCCGTCGAGGACCAGGGCCACCAGCTCGGGCAGGTCGTCGTCCTGCACCGGCCGGAGGTCGAGGTCGCCGAGGCGGACGCGCAGGCCGAAGATCGGCCAGAGGTCGGTGAGCGTCTGCGTCATGGGTTTCACCGTAGGAGCCCACTCGTGGTTCGCCCTAACCGGTTTCGGGCTGCCCTCGGAGCTCTCGGTACGACGTTCGCGAGCCCGGCCCTCGGGGCGCGCCTTCGCCCCGCTGGTCACTCGTACGCCGGGGCCGGCACGATCTCGAGATGGACCAACTCGAACATTTGTTCGACAGAGGGCTCGATCTGGACTAGAATCGGATCATGCTCGGGACCTTCTGGCAGTGCCCATCCAGCGAGGATGACGTGCCCGACGGCATCTGCGACGAGCCGCTCCCGGTGGACCCGCTGGGCGGTGCGATCCGGCTGACCGCTGCTGATCTGGCGGACTGTCCACCCGACGTCGAAGACGTGGAGCGCTGGTTCGCCGCCGATCGGGGTGACGCGCGGGTCGACGATTGGTGGGCCGACCCCGTTGCGGCGCAACGGGAGTGGGACGCCGACCTGGCGGCCCTCTACGCGCAGGTCGCTGCCGATGACCGCCGGGACGCGCTCGAGCGCCGAGCGGTTCTCGACGGGGCGCCGGGTCTGGGGTCGTTCGCGGCGTCGTTGGAGGTCCTGGGCGGGGCGGCGGCGTGGACGCCGGAGCAGGCCGGTGCGGAGGGGTTCGTCGACGACCTGGCGGACGGGGCGATCTCGGGGTTCGCGGCCGCGCGGCGGGTGGAGAACCATGCGCTGTGGCTGCAGGTCGCTCATGCCGCGGTCGTGGTCCGGGCGTTCACCGGTCGGACGCCGTCGCTGCCGCGACGGACCCGGTCGGGG
>JACRAB010000034.1 GCA_016213575.1 Actinomycetota bacterium | reverse complement strand
CGCGGCGGCCTCGCGCTCCAGCGCGACGACGGCATCCGCTGCCTCCGCCCGGGTCAGGGCGTTCAGGGTCTGACGCTGGGCGCTGTGCAGGAAGTCCCAGCCGTCGTCGAGCCGGCGGTCGTTGGCCGCTGCACGCGCGAGCCTGAGGTGCTCGTCGGCGACCGCCGTCCAGCTCGTCGGGTCCTGCGGCCGACCCGCCGCGGGACGGCGCGCCTCGAGCTCGGGGGCGAACAGCTCGATCGCCGTGACCAGCCGGCTCAGCCGCGGGCTGTGCCTCAGGCGCCAGCGCAGGCCCTCACCCACCCAGGCGGCCGACGACGGCTCGGCAGCGGTGCTGCCGGGCAGGCCCGACCGATCGCCCGGTCCAGCGGTGTCACCCATGGCTGTACCTCCTCCGCGCGGGGGACCGATCGACGCCCGGCGCCCCGATCGTGCGCTACGGCTTAGGGCAGGTGCCCAGGCCCCAGTCGACGAACAGGTCACGCGGGTCGGTGTCGCGCAGCCAGCCGACGAGGGTCTTGAAGTCGGCGATGTTGCACACCCCGACGCACCCTGCCGTGCCGCGGGCGACGCGTCGGTTCCAGTCGATGTGGATCTGGATGGCGGAGCGTGCGGTGGAGTTCGGGCCCTTGTAGTCGAGCGGGATCTTCACCGGGCCCAGGCCCGCGTTCCAGACCTTGCCGTTGTAGTTGTCCCGTCCGTCGCGCCACAGGAGGTCGTGCACGCGCCACCGCCCCTCCGGCAACGGCTCGAGGGAACCGACCCGGCTGTCGCGGCCCTTGCGGAACTTCTGGTGGCGTGAGGTCCCGGAGCAGACGTCGATGCTGCCGACGGTCTTGCCGTTCTTGACGAACTGCAGCTTGAGCAGCCGGAGCCCGTTGTCCTCCTCGGACGTCTTCACCAGCCGCAGGTAGCTCCGCGGCGTGCCGGCCTTCGCCGCGCCCCCGGGCTTCTTCGGCGTCGCCGGCGCACCGGGTGCCGCCTTCACAGGTGCCTTCTTGACGGGCCCGGCCCCGGCGGCCGGAGGCTTCCGGACGGGGAAGAGCTTGGCCCAGGTCTTGGGGCCGACCCGGCCGTTCGCCTCGGCCGGGCTGAAGTAGTCGGCCTGGAACGCCTTCGCGGCGTCGTCGGTCGAGCTGTCGAACACGCCGGTGATCGGACCGGTGTAGTAGCCGATCTCCTTGAGGCGTGCCTGGAGCTCGTGGACGTCGTTGCCGGGGAACTTCGGGCCGTCCGCCGAGCCGCGCGCCAGGACGGCCCGGGTCAGGGCGGGCGCCTTGGCGACCGGGGGCACCTTGCGTGGTCCGGCGGCGAAGGTCCGGCGCTCCCCCGGCGGGATGGCGGCACCGGCCGGTGCGACCGCGAAGGTGCGCAAGGTCGGGTACTGCCGCAGAAGGACCGCCATGCTCGCCGGTGACCGGTCGGGCAGCGTGAGGATGTCGGTCACCGAGGAGGCGGGGTCGGTCAGGACGACGACGGTCGCCCCGGCGTCGTTGAAGACGGTCGCCGTGACGGGGTCCGGTTCGTCGCTCGGCCCGATCCTGGTCGCGGCCGCCGCGGGCCCCGGCGGCCCGGACGGCCTGCGCGCGAACAGGGCGCGCTCGGCGGCACGACGCTTCACCAGACCCGGCAGGACCTGCTTGACGCCCTTGACGGTCGCCTTGTTCCAGCGCGGGAACTCCTTCGCCGCCCCGGTGGCGTCCTTGGCCACGAGCTTCTTCAGCATGGTGCTGTCCTGGAACGCACCCAGCCCGATGTTGTACGTGAAGGACACCAGGGCGTCGAACTGGTTCTGGTTGAGGGGCACGCCCTTCACGGCCTTCGACACGGCGTCGGCGAACCGCGCGACGTCGAAGGCGATGAACTCCCTCGCCTCGCCGGCGGAGATCGTGTCCCCGAGCCGGACCCGCCCACCCGTCGGGTAGACCGTCGTGCCGTAGCCGATCGTCGGCACACCCGCCGGATCCTTGTAGGCGGCCAACCGCCGTCCCTCGAACTTCATGATCATGTCGACCGCGACCACGGAGGCTTCCATCGCTCACCCCTGATGTACCGACGTGTGCCCGTCCCCGGCGGACCCGGCACGGACGATCCCCCTGCGGAGCGGCGGGCGGAGACGGCAGATACACGGCGCGCCACGCGACGGGCACGCCTCCCGGTCCGGCGAGCGCGCGGCCGGCCGACCCGGCGCGAGGCACCGTCAGAGAACCGTAATGTCCTCCCGGTGCCCGGCCGACGACACTGGCGCCATGAACGCTCGGCGCACGTCGTGGACCGTCGTCTGCGGGATCACCCTGGTGGCGCTGACGGCCTGCGGCGGAACCGACGCGGCGGCCCCGGCTCCCGCGGCCGTGACCACCCAGGCGTCTCAGGTGGCCCCCGACGACGCGACAGGCCCGGGTGGCTACGTGGACTACGCGACCTACCAGAAGGACCCGTCCGCCTACGCCGACGGCCGCGTCGTGCTGTTCTTCCACGCGTCCTGGTGCCCGAACTGCCGTCTCACGGACAAGAACCTCACCGAGGACCCGGCGTCGATCCCGGCCGACCTGACCGTCGTCAAGGTCGACTTCGACACCGAGACCGCGCTGCGGGCGAAGTACGGGATCACCCAGCAGCACACCTTCGTCGCCGTCGGCCCGGACGGCGCCGAGCGGGCGAAGTGGACCGGGACCCACAGCGCCGCAGAGATCTCGAGACGAGCCGTCTGACGTGCTGCTCCTCCTGGGGGCCGTCGTCGCCGGCATGCTCACCACGCTCGCCCCGTGCGTCCTGCCGCTGCTTCCCGTCATCGTCGGCCGGACCGCCGTGCCGCAGGTGTCGCCGGTGCCGGCGCTGCCGGCGGCCCCGGGGGCCGGTCGGCCCGTGGACGCCGGCAGGCCCGACAGCGGACTGCCACGCGCCGTCGCGGTGACGGCCGGCCTCGGGGCCTCCGTCATCGCGTTCACGCTGCTGCTCAAGGGCACCACTGCTTTCATCGGCGTGCCGCGCGAGGTGTGGCAGATCGTCAGCGGCGGCCTGCTCGTGGCGATCGGTGCGACCCAGACGTGGCCGGGCCTGTGGGAGGGCCTGTCGGGCCGGCTGGGCCTGAACGAGCGGTCCGCCGGCGCCCTGGTCGCAGCACGACGGCGCCGGGGCCGGCTCGGGGACGTGCTGACCGGGGCCGCCCTGGGGCCGGTGTTCTCGTCGTGCAGCCCGCTCTACGCCTACGTCGTCGTCACCGTGCTGCCGGCGTCCTTCGGGCGCGGGCTCGTGCTGCTGCTCGCCTACACGGCGGGGCTGTGCGCCGTCCTCCTCGCCATCGGCGTGTTCGGCCGCCGGGCCGTGCAGCGGCTGCGCTGGGCGGCCGACCCGCACGGCCGCCTCCGGCGGGTCTTCGGCCTCGTCCTGGTCGGTGTCGGGCTGCTCGTCCTCACCGGCGCGGACCACGCCGTCCAGACCTGGCTGGTGGAGCACTCACCGGTGCGGCCGTGGGACCTGGACTCCGGGTTCCTTCCGCCCGAGGGCCGCTGACGTGTCAGGTCCCCCGGCGCGGCG
>JACRAB010000033.1 GCA_016213575.1 Actinomycetota bacterium | reverse complement strand
TCCGGCGCGCGATCCGGCGCGGACAGCAGAGAGCCGCGCCGTCCGATGGCCCCCCTTGCTCCACCGCCGGATGACGCGGCCTCTCGGCCGACAGTCCACCAGCGCCCGTCGGCACGGTCATGTCGGGTGTTCACACCACACGTTCCGTCGGAAGGACCAGTCCAGTGACCGTTTCGTGGTGGTGCGAGCACGCGTGGTTGCCCTCGGGCCCGGCGGCCGGCGTCCGGGTGGAGGCCGACGTCCGCGGCCGGATCACCGCCGTCACGCCGGACACGCGGCCCGCGGACGGCGACGTCCGGCTCGACGGTCTCGTCCTCCCGGGCTTCGCGAACGCGCACTCGCACGCGTTCCACCGGGCCCTGCGCGGCCGGACGAACCTCGACGGCGGCACGTTCTGGACGTGGCGGGACCGGATGTACACCCTCGCCGACCGTCTCGACCCGGACTCCTACCGCGAGCTCGCGACCGCCGTGTACGGCGAGATGGCGCTCGCCGGGATCACCTGCGTCGGCGAGTTCCACTACCTGCACCACGGGCCCGGCGGGGCGCGGTACGGCGACCCGAACGCGATGGGCGAGGCCCTGCGGGACGCCGCCCACGCCGCGGGCATCCGGCTCACCCTGCTCGACACGTGCTACCTCACCGGGGGCATCGACGTGCCGCTCGAGGGCGTGCAGCGCCGGTTCGACGACGGGGACGCCGAGGGCTGGGCAGACCGGGTCAGCATGATGAAGGACGACGAGCGGTTCCGGGTCGCGGCCGCCGTGCACTCGGTCCGCGCCGTCCCCGCCGACCAGCTCGACATCGTCGTCGAGGCGGCCCAGGACGACGACGGCCCGCGCCCGCTCCACGTGCACCTGTCCGAGCAGCCCGCCGAGAACGAGGCGTGCCTGCAGGTCTACGGCTGCACCCCGACCGCGCTGCTCGCCGAGCACGGGGTCCTCGGGTCGGCGACGACCGCCGTCCACGCGACGCACCTCACCGACACCGACATCACGATGCTCGGGGACTCCACGACGACGGTGTGCGTCTGCCCGACGACCGAGCGGGACCTCGCCGACGGCATCGGCCCGGCCCGCGCGCTGCGGGACGCCGGGTCGCCGCTCGCGCTCGGCTCCGACCAGCACGTCGTCGTCGACATGCTCGCCGAGAGCCGCGGCCTGGAGATGCACGAGCGGCTGCGCTCCGGGCACCGAGGCCGGTTCACCGTCGGCGAGCTCGTCGAGGCGCTCGCCCCGGCCGGCCACGCGGCGCTCGGCTGGAACGACGCCGGCCGGATCGAGGTCGGGGCGCTCTGCGACCTCGTCGCCCTGCGGCTCGACTCGCTGCGCACCGCCGGGGCGCTGCCCTCGCAGGCGCCGCTCGTCGCCGCCGGCGGCGACGTGCACGCCGTCGTCGCCTCGGGCCGCACCGTCGTCGCCGACGGCCGGCACGTGCGGCTCGAGCCGGACGGCGAGCGGTCCATCGCGCGGCTGCTCGCGGCCGCGGTCAACCGGGCCTGGGGCGACCACTGACCCGAGGGCGGGCTGACCCTCACACCGGCAGCAGGTTCACCGCGTGGGCGCCCGTCGCCCACAGGTGCTGGACGGCGTAGGCACGGTACGGCCGCCAGGCCTCGGCGCGGGCGGTGAGCGCGCCCGGGGTCGAGGGAAGGCGAAGACCCTTCGCCGCGACGGCGACGCCGAGGTCGCCGGGCAGGAAGGCGTCCGGGTCGCCGAGGGCCCGCATCGCCACCGACTCGACCGTCCACGGGCCGATGCCCGGCAGGCCGGCGAAGGCGTCGAGCCCTGCCCGGCAGCCGCCCGGGCCGCCGAGACGGACCTGCCCCGACGCGAGCGCGGCCACGAGGCCGACGAGGGTGCGGCGGCGGGTCCCCGGCAGGGCGAGCGACCCCTCGTCGAGCGTCGCGAGGGCGGCGGGGGTCGGGAAGAGGTGGGTCAGGCCGCCGTCCGGGTCGGTGACGGGCTCGCCGTGGGCGACGACGAGCCGGCCGGCGTGGGTGCGGGCGGCGGCCGTGGAGACCTGCTGGCCGAGGACCGCCCGCACCGCGAACTCGGCCGGGTCCGGGCAGCCGGGCACCCGCCGTCCGGGCGCCGCGGCGACGAGCGGCGCGAGCACCGGGTCCTTGCGCAGGTGCCCGTCGACGACGGCGGGGTCGGCGTCCAGGTCGAGGATCCGGCGGCAGTGCGCGACCGCGGCCGCCTCGTCGCGCGGGTCGGTGAGGTGCAGGGTCGCCGCGACGTGCGTCGCGCCGTCCGCCGGCACCGGCAGCGTGACGACCCCGGCGCCGCCGGGCAGCCGCAGGGTGCGCCGGTACGCGCCGTCCCGCCACTCCTCGACGCCGGGTACCGCCGTGGCGGCGAGGTGCCCGTAGAGGTTGTCCGGGAACAGCGGCGGCAGGAAGGGCAGGTCGACGCGGACGGTGTGCACGGCTCCAGCATCGCGGAGGGCGCCGACAGGCCGGGCGGCCGCCCGGGTCGTGGGACGCCACGGCCCGCGCTGGGCCGGACGGGGGATACCGGTCGCAACTGTACCGTCCGGACGGTACAGTTCTCGGCATGGCTACCGCCGGCACCACCCTGAGCACCCGCGAGCGCATCCTCGAGGCCGCGGAGGACGTCGTCCTCACCGACGGCGTCTCCTGCCTCACCCTCGAGAAGGCCGCCGCGCGCGCCGGCATGAGCAAGGGCGGCGTGCTCTACCACTTCCGCACGAAGGACGCCCTCGTCGAGGCCATGGTCGAGCGGCTCACCGGCCGGTTCGACGAGGGCATCCGGGCGCACCGCGAGCTGCGGCCGGCACCCGGCGAGTTCGCCCGCGCGTACGTCGAGGAGTGCCTCGCCGAGCCCGTGACGGACGACGACCTGCGCACCGAGCGGGTCGGCTCCGCCCTCATCGCGGCGATCGCCAGCCAGCCCGAGCTGCTCGGGACGCTCCGCGAGGCCTTCGCCGGCTGGCAGCACGAGATCGAGACCGACTCGGTCGACCCCGTCGCGGCGACGATCGCCCGGTTCGCCGCCGACGGCCTGTGGTTGTGCGAGCTCTTCGGCATCGACGCCCTGAGCCCGCAGATGCGTTCCGCGGTCCGGACCGGACTGCTCGAGATGGTGAAGTGAGATGAGCTCCCAGACCTCCGCCGCCGTGGCGTCGTCGCCGAAGGCCGTCGTCGCGGCCCTCGCCACGGCGAGCTTCCTGCAGTGGACCGGTGCCGCCGCCGTCCTGCCGCTGCTCCCGCTGTTCCTCAAGGACCGCGGCAGCTCCGAGGGCCTCATCGGCGCCGTCATGGCCGCGTACTTCGTCGGCGCGTTCGTCGCCCAGTACCTCGCCGGCCGGCTCAGCGACCGGATCGGCCACCGCACCGTGCTCCTCGTCGGGCTCGTCGGCTACGCCGTCGCGAGCTTCGGCTTCCTCCTCGATGTGAACGGCCCGGGCTACCTCGTGCTGCGGGGCCTGCAGGGCGCGTTCGCCGGCGGCGCCCAGGTCGCGATGCTCGCGCTCGTCGCCCGCTCGGTCCGCGCGGACCTGCGCGGCCGTGCGTTCGCCGCCGTCTACGGCGGCGAGCTCGCCGGCGTCGCGATCGGTCCGATCCTCGGGACGGCGGTCGGCCTGCGGAACATGGCCGAGCTGTTCGTCGTCTCCTCGCTCGGGGCGCTGCTCGCGGGCGTCCCGGTGCTCCTCGCCCGGCTGCGCCCGACCGGTGCCGCCGAGGCGGCGGACGCCGCGGCGGCCCGTCTGGACTGGACCGGCTGGCGCGGGCGCGTCCTCGTCGGGGTGCTCGTCGCGGCCGTCGTCGGCGGCGTCCTCACCGGCGTGTACGACGCGACGTGGACCCTCCTGCTCGACCACCGCGGCGCCGTCGAGTGGCAGATCGGCCTGTCCTGGACGCTCTGGGCGATCCCGTTCGTCGTCGTCACCCCGCTCGCGGGCTGGCTCGCGGACCACCACGACCGCCGGGTGCTCGTCATCGGTGCGATCTGCTCGTCGGTCTTCTTCGCGGCGCTCTACCCGTTCATCACCTCGCTGCCGTGGCTCATCGGCCTCGGGGCGCTGGAGTCGGTCGGCGTCGCGATGGCGATGCCGGCGGCGCAGTCCCTGCTCGCGCAGGCCGCCCCGGAGGCCGGGGCCGGGCGGGCGATGGGCCTGTTCGCGAGCATCCAGACCGCGGCGATCGCGGCGTCCGCGGCAGCGTCCGGCGGGCTCTTCGCGCTCGCCCCGTGGGTGCCGTTCGTCACCGTGGCCGTCGTGTCGGCGCTGCTCACGGCGTCCCTGCCGGTCGTGTGGCGCGGGGTGCAGGGCCGGGTGCCGCGGCCGGTCGCGCCGGGTGCGGACGACGTCACCGCGGACCGCCGGCCGGTCGCCGTCCTCGCGGATGAGAGGCTGGCCGGGTGATCGAGCTCGGGCTGTACACCTTCGCGGACGTCGACCCCGCCGGCGGCCGTGCCGCGCACGCGCGGCGGATGACGGACCTCGTCGAGGAGATCGTGCTCGCCGACGAGGTGGGGCTCGACGTGTTCGGGCTCGGCGAGCACCACCGCGCCGACTACCTCGCGTCCGCACCGGTCGTCGCGCTGGCGGCCGGTGCCGCGCGGACGTCGCGGATCCGGCTGTCGACGGCGGTCACCGTGCTGTCGAGCGAGGACCCGGTGCGGGTCTGGCAGCAGTTCTCGACGCTCGACCTCGTCTCCGGCGGGCGCGCCGAGATCATGGCCGGCCGCGGCTCGTTCATCGAGTCGTTCCCGCTCTTCGGGTACGACCTCGGCGACTACGACGAGCTGTTCACCGAGAAGCTCGACCTGCTCCTCGCGCTGCGGGACGCCGCCACGGCCGCCGGCACCGAGGGCGCGCCGTCCGACGGCGGCCCGCTGCCGGTCACCTGGCAGGGCAGCCACCGCGCAGGCCTTGTGCAGCAACGGGTCTGGCCGCTGCCGGCGCAGCAGCCGCTGCCGGTCTGGATCGCCGTCGGCGGGACGCCGCAGTCCGTCGTCCGGGCGGGCGCACTCGGCCTGCCGATGGTCGTCGCCATCATCGGTGGTGAGCCGGAGCGGTTCGCGCCGCTCGCCGACCTGCACCGCGAGGCGGCCCGCCGCAGCGGGCACGGCCCGCTGCCGTTCGGGCTCGGGATGCACGGCCTCGTCGCCGACACGACCCAGGCGGCGGCCGACACGTTCTTCGGCCCGTGGTCGGCGGTCATGACCCGGATCGGTCGCGAGCGCGGGTTCGCGCCGGTCACGCGCGAGGCCTACGACCACGGCCGCACGCTGCGCGGCCACCTGCTCATCGGCTCGCCCGACGAGGTCGCCGAGAAGATCCTCTTCCTCCACGACGTCTTCGGGATGACCCGGTTCTGCCTGCAGTCCGCGATCGGCGTCATGCCGCACGCGGCGGTGCTGCGCTCGATCGAGCTGTTCGGCACCAAGGTCGCGCCGGTGGTGCGGGCGGAGATCGCCAAGCGGCAGGCCGGGTAGGGCCGAGCGGCGGGCTCACGGTCCGCCGCTGCCGCTCATCCTGCGAGCGCGGCGGCGATGCCGCCGACCTGGGCCGGGCCGACCCGGCAGCAGCCGCCGACGAGCCGCGCGCCGGCGGCGACCCAGGCGGTGACGTCGTCCTCGGCGAAGTCGGGCGTGCCGCGCCAGACCCGGGCCGCGCCGTCCCAGGTCTCGCCGCTGTTCGGGTAGACGACCACGGGCTTGCCCGCCGCGGCGGCCGCCCCGATCGCGGCCGGCAGCCCGGCCGGGTCGGTGCAGTTGACCCCGACGGCGACGACGGCGTCGACGCCCTTCGCGAGCGCGAAGACGGACGCCGCGTCCTCGCCGCGGCGGGTGCGCGCGACGCCGTCCGGCCCGGTGAGCGTCGTCAGCGAGATCCAGCCCGGGACGCCGAGCGCGTCGAGCGCCGTGACGAGCGCCTCTGCCTCGGCCGCGGCGGGCACCGTCTCGCAGGCGAGCAGGTCGGCGCCGGCGTCGGCGAGCACCTCCATCCGCGGGCGGTGCCAGGCGCTGAGCTCGGCCGTCGTGAACCCGCCGCCGGTGCGGCCCGCCCAGGCCGGGTCGACGTACGCGCCGGTGTACTCCTCGCCGTTCGCGAGCATCGCCCCGTACGGGCCGACCGACCCGGCCACCCAGCCGCCGCCGGCCGGGAACGCTTCGTCCGTCGCCTCCCGGGCCAGGCGCACCGACAGCCGCATGAGCCGCTCGGCCTCGGCGTGCTCGATGCCCGCGGCGGCGAAGCCGTCGAAGGTCGCCTGGTACGACGCCGTGATCGCGACCCGGGCCCCGGCCGCGGCGAACGCCGCGTGCGCGGCGCGGACGGCGTCCGGGTCGTCCCGCAGGAGCACCGCGGACCACAGATCGCCGGAGATGTCGTGGCCCGTCGCCTCGAGCTGGGTCGACAGGCCGCCGTCGAGGACGACGGGACCGGCGGCGAGCGCGTCGGCGAGGGCTGCGGCGGGGGTCGGGACCATGGCTCCATCATCCCGGTCGGCCACGCGGGGCGTCGCAGTGGCTGTCGCAGTGGCTACGGTGCGGGGATGGCCCCTGCGCTCCTGCTCACCGGCATCGGCGAGCTCGTGACGAACGACCCGCACGCCGAGGGTGCCGGCCCGGCGCCCGTCCACGTCGTCCGGGACGCCGCCGTCGTCGTCGAGGGGGCGACCGTCGCCTGGGTCGGCCCGGCCGCGGCCGCGCCCGCGGCGGACACCGTGCTCGACCTCGGCGGCCGGGCCGTCGTCCCCGGGTTCGTCGACGCGCACGCGCACCTCGTGTTCGGCGGCGACCGGGCGGCCGAGTTCGAGGCCCGGATGTCGGGCACCGCGTACGCCGCGGGCGGGATCCGGACGACGGTCGCCGCGACCCGGGCGGCGAGCGACGAGGCGTTGCACGCCAACGCGTCCCGGCTCGTCGCGGAGATGCGGCGGCAGGGCACGACGACGGTCGAGATCAAGTCCGGCTACGGGCTCACCGCGCGCGACGAGGCCCGCAGCCTCGCCGTCGCCCGCACGCTCACCCCGGAGACGACCTACCTCGGCGCGCACGTCGTCGGGCCGGAGTTCGCCGACGACCCGGCCGGCTACGTCGACCTCGTCACCGGCCCGATGCTCGACGCCTGCGCGCCGCACGCCCGCTGGGTGGACGTCTTCTGCGAGCGCGGCGCCTTCGACGCGGACGCCGCCCGGGCGGTGCTCCGGGCCGGGGCGGCGCGCGGCCTGCTCGTCCGGGTGCACGCGAACCAGCTCGGCGAAGGGCCCGGGGTCCAGGTCGCGGCCGAGCTCGGGGCGGTCTCCGCCGACCACTGCACGCACCTCGCGGACGCGGACGTCGCCGCGCTGCGGGACGCGGGCGTCGTCGCGACCCTGCTGCCGGGTGCCGAGTTCTCCACCCGCTCGCCCTACCCGGACGCGCGCCGGCTGCTGGCCGCCGGCGTCACCGTCGCGCTCGCGACCGACTGCAACCCCGGCTCGTCGTACACGTCGTCGATGCCGTTCTGCATCGCGCTCGCGGTGCGGGAGATGCGGATGACCCCGGCCGAGGCGCTGTGGTCGGCGACGGCCGGCGGCGCGGCGTCCCTGGCCCGGACCGACGTCGGCGTCGTCCGGCCGGGTGCCCGGGCCGACCTCGCGGTGCTCGACGCGCCCTCCTTCGTGCACCTCGCGTACCGGCCCGGCGTGCCGCTCGTCGTCGGGGTCGTCGCGGGTGGCGTCCCGGAGCCGACGCTCGCCCGCTGAGCACATCACCGAACGCGTGACCGCATGACCGCAGGGGCGGCCACCCCTGCGGTCATGCGGTCATCGGTTCGGCCATGCGACGGCGACGCCCGCGGCCCCGCCCGGTCGCACGACGGCGACATCAACGCGACCGAGGCCGCCCGCCGCACCCGTGACGACCGCCGTTCTGCGCATGGGCCCGATCGTGCCAGCAGGTGC
>JACRAB010000264.1 GCA_016213575.1 Actinomycetota bacterium | reverse complement strand
GGGGACGATGCCCGGCGGCTACTCGGTGCACGGCGACTGGTTCGACGGCTGGGACCCGGCCGTGAAGCAGACCTGGACCGACGGCTGCGTCCGCCGGCCCGTGACGTGCGGCTCGCACATGCTCGGCGACGGCCGGGTCATGGAGGGCGACGTCTGACGCCGGGTGCGACCGCGTCGTCGGCGGGGCGTGGCCGTCACGTCCCGCCGACGACCCCGGAGAACGACGAGGGTCCGGGGGCGAGCGCGGTGAGCAGGCTGACGAGGTCGCTCGTGAGCCGGGCCGTCGCGCCGTCCGCGGCGGTGACCCCGCTCGGGACGCACGGCCCGGCCGCGACGTGCAGCGTCGTCCGCGGCGCGGGGCCGTCAGGGGTGTCCAGGACGAGCAGCCAGTGCGCCTCGTGGCCGGGGCGCAGCCGCACCGTCGCGCAGAAGCCGTCCGGTGTGCCGAGCCCCGCGGGGGCGGCCCGCAGCCGGTTCGTCAGGGCCGCCGCCCCGTCCGCGGAGAGCACGCGGGCGGTGTCGAGGCGTCCGCGGGTGTAGCTGCAGACGAGGGCGCCGGCGACCCGGCCCCGGACGACGCCGCCCGGCCGGGCGGTGCCGTCGGGGCCGGACGTGACGGCCACGGCCGGGCAGCCGTCCGGCGGCTGCTCGAGGCGCAGCCCGTCGACGAGCCGGTCCGCGAGCGCCGGGTCGGGCGAGGTGACGACGAGGCGGACGTCGGCGGCGGGAACCCGCGTGACGACCTGCGTGCGGCCGTCGTCGAGCACGCGGCGTCCGGTGGCCGGTGGCGGCGGCTCGCCGTCGCTGACGGGGAGCTCCCAGTCCTCCAGGACGACGGTCGTCAGGGCTTCGGGGTGCTCCGGCGTCGCCAGGCACGACCGGGTCACCCGGTCCTCGCGGACGACGTACGCGGCGTCCGCGACCGGTGTCCCGCAGCGGACCGCGGCCGGGTCGAGGTAGGCCGCCGGAACGGGGACGACGGCGCCGCGGAAGCGCAGCGCGGGCTCCTCGGGGGCGGCGCCGTCGGGCGACGGGGCGGGGTCGGTGGGCCGCTGGACGGCGGGCGTCACCGTCGCGCCCGTGGGCCAGGACCGGGGCACGAGGACGGCCCCGGCGCCGGCAAGGACGCCGAGCACCGTCGCGCCGGCCGCGGCCCGGCGACGACGCTCCCGCCGGACCCGCCCGCGGGCCACCGCGGCGAGCGCGACGACGTCCGCGGCCGGGGCGGCGACGGCGTCGGCGGCGAAGGTGTCCCGGAGCCGGGCCTCGACGTCGCTCATGGAGCCTCCCCAGTGGTGGTCGTGGTGGGCGCGGCCGCCCGCTCCCGGAGCGTCGCGAGCGCCCGGGACGCGGTGGCGCGGACGGTCACCGGGCTCACCCCGAGCGCGTCCGCGATCGCGACGTCGTCGAGGTCGGACCAGTAGCGCAGGACGAGCACGGCCCGGGCCCGGGGCGGCAGCCCGTCGAGGGCGGCCCGGAACCCGTCCCGGCCGGGGAGGCCGTCCGCCGGGTCCGCGCCGCCCGGCCCGGCGCCGTCCGGGACGTCGCCCACGGGCACCTCGCCGCTCGACCGCCTCCGGACGGCCGCGAGGTGCGCGTTGACGAGGATCCGCCGGACGTACGCGTCGGGGTGGTCGGCCCGCTGCACCCGCCGCCAGTGCCGGAACGCGTCGACGAGCGCGGTCTGCACGAGGTCCTGCGCCCGGTGGGCGTCGCCGCAGAGCACGTGCGCCAGGCGCAGCAGCGCCGGGCCGCGCGCGGCGACGTACTCCTCGAGCTCCACGACGTCTCCCGTCCTCACCCAGAGGATGCGCCACGGGTGCCCGGATGTTGCGCCCCGACGCCTCGGCCACGACGTCCGGCCCCGACGCCTCGGCCCCGACGTCCGGTCGTCCGGTAGCCCCCGCGCGAAAGCTTTGCTCTGCCCTCACAAGTGAGGGCAGAGCAAGCGCCGACCCTCACTTGTGAGGGCAGAGCAAAGCGTCGGCGGGCAGACCCGGTCAGGGCTCGGGGTGGCGGGCGTCGTAGCGCACGAAGCGGGGCTGCAGCCGGGCCAGGAGCAGGGCCGCGGCGACGCAGACGAGGCCGCCGGCGCACGCGGCGGCCGCCTCGCCGAAGACGTCGCCGGACGTCCCCGAGACGAGGTCGCCGACCCGCGGGCCGCCGGCGACGACGACGATGAAGACGCCCTGGAGGCGGCCGCGCAGCGCGTCGGGGGTGGCGGCCTGGAGGATCGTCTGCCGGAAGACCGCGCTCACGGCGTCCATCGCGCCGGCGACGACGAGGCAGCCCAGCGCCGGCCACAGCCACGGCGACACCCCGCCCGGGCGACTCCCGCGGTGCCGCCGGCGGCGAGCAGGCAGGCCCCGAACGCCGCGACGGACAGCCCCCAGCCGACGACGCACGCGACGACGGCGAGGCCCTGCCGGCGGACCGTCCCCAGCGGTCCGGAGAGCAGCCCCGCGAGGATCGAGCCGCCGGCGATCGCCGAGACGAGCGCGCCGGCCGTCGTCGCGCCGCCGCCGAGGACGACGACCCCGATCGCCGGGAACAGCGCCCGCGGCATCGCGAAGAACATCGCGGCCATGTCGACGAAGAACGTCATCCGGATGTTCGGGCGCCCGCCGAGGAACCGCAGCCCCTCGACGACGGACGCCAGTCCCGCGCGCCGCCGGACGCCGTCCGCGGTCGGCTCGGGCGGCATCGGCGGGAGGCCGAAGACGCCCCACAGCGCGAAGAGGTACGTCACGGCGTCGACGGTGTACGCGGCCTCGACGCCCCAGCGGCCGACGACGAACCCGCCGAGCGCGGGGCCGACCGCGGCGCCGATCGTGAACGACAGCGTGTGCAGCGCGTTCGCGGCGGGCAGGTTCTGGCGCGACACCAGGCTCGGCACGATCGCGGCCCGCGCCGGGTTGTTCACCGCGTAGGCGGCCGACTGCAGCGCGACGAGGGCGTAGAGCAGCGGCACCGAGCGGACGTCGAGCCAGGCCTGCGCCGCGGTGGCGAGCGAGACCACCCACAGCGAGACCGACGCGACGATCGCGACGGTGCGCCGGTCGCGGGCGTCGACGATCGCGCCCCCGTACAGGCCGAGGACGACGAGCGGCACGAGCGCGAACAGGCCGACGAGACCGACGGCGAACGACGAGCGCGTGAGGTCGTAGACCTGCAGGCCGATCGCGACGACGGCGAGCTGCTGGCCGACCTGGCCGAGCGAGAGCCCGACCCACAGCCGGCGGTAGGCAGCGCTCTCCCGCAGCGGGGCGGGGTCGACGAGCAGGCCGCGCAGGCGCGCGATCAGGGCTGCCGCCGCTCGACCCGCCAGGCGGCCGGGTCGTCGAGGGCGGGCGGCCCGCCCGGGCCGTCGGGGGCGAGCGCGACGAAGACGAGCCGGTCGTGCAGCCGCGACGGGCGGCCCTGCCAGAACTCGACCTCGACGGGCCGGACGACGAAGCCGCCCCAGTGCTCGGGGACGGGGACGTCGTCCGGGCTGCCGGTGTCCGGCCAGCGGGCGGCGAGCTCGGCGTACCGGCCCTCGACGTCGTCCCGGGACGCGACGACCTGGGACTGCCGGCTCGCCCAGGCCCCGATCCGCGAGCCCCACGGCCGGGACCGGAAGTAGGCCTCCGTCTCCTCGCGCGGCACCGGCTCGACGGTGCCGCGGGCGTTGACCTGGCGCTGCAGCGGGTGCCACGGGAACGTCAGCGCGAGCACCGCGGTCGCGAGCAGGTCGCGGCCCTTGCGGGAGCCGTGGTTGGTGAAGAAGACGAACCCGCGGGCGTCGGCCTGCTTGAGGAGCACCGTGCGGGTCGAGGGGGTGCCGTCCGGCGCGACGGTCGCGACGACCATCGCGTTCGGCTCGACGACGCCGGCCGCCGAGGTCGCGGCGTACCAGGTCTCGAACTGGGCGAGCGGGGCCGGCGCGAGGTCCGCCTCGTCGAGCGCGCCCGCCTCGTACGAGGTCCGCGTCGCCGCGTAGCCCCCGGCCGACGGGTCGGTGCGGGGGTCCGGCTGCTCCTGCGTCACCCCGTCATCCTCGCGCGGACGCGAAGGGTAGGTGACACCGCGGTGTCCAGTGGTGGAAACATCACAGACCCCCGCGGCGTGCACTGTCGGTCCGGTGGCGCAGAATGCACGGTGCCGGGGATACCGGGCGTACGGGAAGGGGGCGCCGCTCGTCACGAGCGAGGGCGCCGTGATGCAAGGGAGCGTCGCATGTCCGAGTTCGTCCCCGGGCTCGAGGGAGTCATCGCCTTCGAGACGGAGATCGCCGAGCCCGACCGCGAGGGCGGCGCGCTGCGCTACCGCGGCGTCGACATCGAGGAGCTCGTCGACAGGGTGTCCTTCGGCAGCGTCTGGGGGCTGCTCGTCGACGACGAGTTCAACCCCGGCCTGCCGCCCGCCGAGCCGTTCCCGATCCCGGTGAACACCGGCGACGTCCGGGTCGACGTGCAGAGCGCGCTGGCCCAGCTCGCGCCCGTCTGGGGCTTCCGGCCGCTGCTCGACATCACGCCCGAGCAGGCCCGTGAGGACCTCGCCCGGGCCTCGGTCATGGCGCTGTCGTTCGTCGCGCAGTCCGCCCGCGGCAAGAGCCTGCCGATGGTGCCGCAGCGCGAGGTCGACAAGGCCGCCACGATCGTCGAGCGGTTCATGATCCGCTGGCGCGGCGAGCCCGAGCCCAAGCACGTCGAGGCCGTCGACGCCTACTGGGTGTCCGCCGCCGAGCACGGCATGAACGCCTCGACCTTCACCGCCCGGGTCATCGCGGGCACCGGCGCGGACGTCGCGGCGTGCCTGTCCGGCGCCGTCGGCGCCATGAGCGGCCCGCTCCACGGCGGCGCCCCGGCCCGCGTGCTCCACATGATCGAGGGCGTCGAGCAGGTCGGCGACGCCCGCACGTACGTCAAGGGCGTCCTCGACCGCGGCGAGCGGCTCATGGGCTTCGGCCACCGGGTCTACCGCGCCGAGGACCCGCGCGCCCGGGTGCTCCGGGCGACCGCCCAGCGGCTCGCCGCGCCGCGCTACGAGGTGGCCGCGGCCCTCGAGGAGGCGGCGCTCGCCGAGCTCCACGAGCGCCGTCCGGACCGCGTGCTCGCGACGAACGTCGAGTTCTGGGCGGCCGTCGTCCTCGACTTCGCGGGCGTCCCGGCGAACATGTTCGCCCCGCTCTTCACGTGCGCCCGCACGGCCGGCTGGTCCGCGCACATCCTCGAGCACAAGAAGACGAGCCGGCTCGTCCGGCCGGCCGCCCGCTACGTCGGCCACGGCGCGCGCG
>JACRAB010000263.1 GCA_016213575.1 Actinomycetota bacterium | reverse complement strand
CGTGGGTCGTCGTCGCCGAGACGTCGCGCCGCCGGCTCACCCGGTTCTGGCTCGCCGGGCCGAAGGCCGGGCAGCGGGAGACCTTCGCCGACGACCTGCCCGGCTACCCGGACAACATCTCCCGCGGCAGCGACGGCCTCGTCTGGGTGGCGGCGGCCAGCCCGCGGGACGGCCTCGTCGAGGCGATCCAGCGCGGCCCGGTCTGGCTGCGCCGGAGCATCACCAAGGTGCCCGACGCGCTGCAGCCCGCACCGAAGCGCACCGTCCGGGCGCTCGCCTACGACGCCGACGGCCGCCTCGTCCACGACCTCTCCGTCGGGAAGGAGGCGCACGGCGACACCTTCCACATGGTGACCGGCGTCCGGGAGCACGACGGCCGGGTCTGGCTCGGCAGCCTCCACGAGCCGGCCGTCGCGCTGCTCACCCGGTGAGCGGCCCGCTCCGCGCGTCGGTGTCCTCCGGCGCAGCGCTGCCTACGATGCGGTCATGAGCGACAACCCCTTCACGATCGACGAGAGCACCGAGTTCGGCGCCCGGGCCGCCCGGCACCTGCGCGAGAACCCGGTCGTCTGGCTGACGACGGTCACCCCGTCGGGCGCGCCCTCCCCCAACCCGGTGTGGTTCCTCTGGGACGGCGCGGACACCGTCCGCACGTGGAACCTGCCCACGGCGGCCCGGGTCGCGCACGTCGCGGCGAACGAGCGGGTCAGCCTGAACTTCCACGGCGACGGCCACGGCGGCGACATCGTCGTCCTCAGCGGCGTCGCGTCCGTCGACGACAGCCAGCCCGCCGCGGACGCCGTCCCGGAGTACCTCGAGAAGTACGCCGCGCACATGACCCGGATCGGCTACGAACCGAGCGGCTTCGGCGAGCGGTACAGCACTCCGGTGACGATCCGGCTCGCGCGTCTGCGCGGGCACTGACCGCCCCGGCCCCGGGTGGCGGACGCCGGCAGAAGATGCGACCGGCTCCCGGCCCGCTGACGATGGACCCATGAGCGACACGAGCCGCACGACCCCGCCGGACCTCTCGGTCGAGCCCGGTGTCTCCGTGCAGCACGACCCGGCCCCCGCCGCCGCGCCCGCGCACCGCCCGGACGTCGTCCGCCAGGTCGTCGTCGCAGTGAGCGCCGTCGTCGCGGTCGTCGGCTCGGCGGTCGGCTCGGGCGCGTTCGGCGGCACCCCGATCGCCGAGGCGGGCGGCGGCGCGCTCTCCGCCGAGGCGACGCTGGTCGCGCCCGACGGGCCGGCGTTCGCGATCTGGTCGCTCATCTACCTCGGTCTCGTCGCGTACGCGGTGTGGCAGGCGCTCCCCGCGCAGCGCACCGACCCGCGCCAGCGCCGCACCGGCTGGCTCGCCGCCGCGAGCCTCGTGCTCAACGCGGTGTGGATCCTCGTCGCGCAGGCCGGGTACGTCGCCGCGAGCGCCGTGATCATCGTCGGGCTGCTCGTCGTCCTCGTCGCGATCCTGGCCCGGCTCGTCCGGTCGGTCCCCGCCTCCCGGGCGGAGGGCGTCCTCGTCGACGGCACGTTCGGGCTCTACGCCGGCTGGGTCAGCGCCGCGACGATCGCGAACATCGCCGCGGCCCTCGTCGACGCCGGGGTGACCCAGGGCGTGCTCGGTGCGGACACGTGGGGCGTCTTCGTCACGGCCGTCGCGGCCGGGGTCGGCACGTACGTGGCCTCGGTGACCCGAGGATCGTTCGGGTACGGCGGGGCGCTCGCGTGGGGCCTGGTGTGGATCGCCGTCGGCCGGGCGTCCGGCCCCGACTCCTCGGCGACCGTCGTCGTCGCGGCGGGGCTCGCGGCCGCGATCGTCGTCGCCGCGACGCTCATCTCCCGCGCCGGCCGGCTGCGCTCCTGACCCCCTCCGAGGCCTGCCGGACCGCGATCGGCCGAAATAGACCGATAGTTCACTTCATGCGGTTTGTGTGGTGAAACGATGCTGCACAGCACGTATCAATTCGCAAAATCTTCGTGACACGCCGTGCGGGGCTCTGACCTGCAGTGATCTCCCCTGTGACCGTTCGCAGGCGTCTCATCACTCCCTGTTCGTTGTACGACGCTCGTTGACACTGCGTAGGTGATCGACTACACAACGGCGGGTGCACGGCGTTGAGTCCTTTCTGTCCATACCCGCCAGTCGGCTGCCGATGAGCACCTCGGCGGACGACGACATCGTCACGACGGTCGCCGTCCCGAGGCATCGGGCCGCCGGCGAGCCGCAGAGCGCGGCGGTCGCCAACCGGCGCCCGCTTCGCCGTACCGTCGCGGCCGTCCGCGACTCGTGGTGGTACCTCGGGGACGTCGACCTGCTCGCCGACCGCCTCGACGCCAACCTCGTCGCGCTCGCGCCCGGGGCCCGGATCGCGCTCCTCGAGCGCCGCGCCGCCGGCGAGGAGCGGCTCGTCACCGCGCTCCTGCGCTGCGTCGACGCGCTCGCCGAGGCGCCCGACCCGGCCGTCGCCGACCGTCAGGTCCGCGTCCTCGGGCAGTCGCTCAAGAGCTCCGGGATGCCGTTCGTCGACGTCCCGCAGGTCGGCTTCGCCCTCGTGCGCGCCGTCCGGGAGCGCTACAACGGCCAGTGGACGACGACCCTCGGCTCCGCGTGGACCGCCGTGCAGACCTGGCTCGTCGAGCAGCTCCTCCTCGGGGCCCGCGAGCTCGAGCCGCCGCCGCTCGTCGACCTCACGCAGGTGCCGCAGCGCTGACCTGCCGACGCTGAACCCGCTGACGCCGACCGGACGAACGCCGCGGGCTCAGTCGGCGTGCGGGCTGAGCCGCTGGAACAGCAGGTGGTCCTGCCAGCGGCCGGCGATCCGCAGGTAGCCGGGCGCGAGCCCGAACCGCTCGAACCCGTTGCGGGCGAGCACCGTCTGCGAGGCGACGTTGTGCACGAGCGTCCCCGCCTCGACCCGGTGCAGCCCGAGCTCGTCGAACGCCACGACGAGCATCTCGGCGACGGCCGCCGTCGCGAGGCCGCGCCCGGTGTGGCCCTCGTCGAGCCAGTAGCCGAGCGAGCACGACTGGAACGCCCCGCGCACGACGTTGTTGAGGTTGACCCGGCCGACGACCGACCCGTCGGGGGCGAGGACGACCCGGGGCACGATGGCCCCCTCGGCCGCCCGCTCGAGCGCGTCCCGGACGGCCGCCGCCTGGCCGTCCTCGGTGAACCACGACGGCCCGCGGTCGGGCTCGTACGGGGCGAGGAACACGCGGTTGGCGCGCACGAGGTCGACGAGAGCGGGGACGTCGTCCGCCGTCAGGGGCCGGGTCGCGGTCACGGCCCCACCCTGCCAGCCGGTCCGGCGCGGCGGGCCCGCTCCGGCGGTCCGTCGTGCCACGGGTGGGACACTGGTACCCGTCATGACGAGCTCCCGCGGTCGCGCCTGGTCCGTCTGGGCGCTCGGGATGGCCGCCTACGTCGTGGCCGTCCTGCACCGGACGTCGTTCGGCGTCGCCGGCCTGGACGCCGCCCAGCGGTTCGAGGTGTCGGCGAGCGTGCTCGCCGGCTTCACCGTGCTCCAGCTGCTCGTCTACGCCGGCCTGCAGGTGCCGGTCGGGGTGCTGCTCGACCGCTTCGGCCCGCGCCGCCTGCTCGTGACCGGCTCGCTCGTCATGGCCGCCGGGCAGGTCGTCCTCGCGCTCGCCGACCACGTCGGGGTCGCCTACGTCGGCCGCGCCCTCGTCGGGGCCGGGGACGCCGCGACGTTCATCAGCGTGCTGCGGCTCGTCGCGTCCTGGTTCCCGCCGTCCCGGGTCCCCGTCCTCACCCAGCTCACCGGGCTCACCGGCCAGCTCGGGCAGATCCTCTCCGCCGTCCCGCTCGTCGCCCTGCTCCACGCGAAGGGCTGGACGACGGCCTTCGTCTCCGTGGCCGCCGTCGGGGTCGTCGTCGCGGTCGCGATCGCGGTCGCCGTCCACGACGAGCCGGGCGTCCCGGTGACCCACGGCCGCCCCGTCGACGTGACCCGGGTCTGGCGCGACCTGCGCGTCGCCTTCCGGCACCCGGGGACCCGGCTCGGGCTCTGGACACACTTCACGACGCAGTTCTCCGGCACGGCCTTCGTGCTCATGTGGGGCTTCCCGTTCCTCGTCTCCGGCGAGGGCCTGAGCCGGGCGAGCGCCGGCCGGCTGCTGTCGGCGATGGTCTTCGTCGGCCTGGTGAGCGGCCCGCTCCTCGGCGTGCTCGTCCAGCGGCACCCGCTGCGGCGCTCCTGGCTCGTGCTCGCCGTCCTCGCCGGCACCGTCGTCAGCTGGACCGCCGTCCTCGCCTGGCCCGGTCGGGCGCCGCTGTGGCTGCTCGTCGTCCTCGTCGTGTCCCTCGCGACGAACGGGCCGGCGTCGATGATCGGCTTCGACTTCGCGCGGACCTTCAACCCGCCGAACCGGCTCGGCACCGCGACCGGCATCGTCAACGTCGGCGGGTTCTTCGCGGCGCTCACGACGATCCTGCTCGTCGGGGTGCTCCTCGACGTCCGTACCGGCGGGGCGTCGTCCTACGGGCTCGACGACTTCCGGGTGGCGCTGCTCGTGCAGTACGCGCTGTGGGCCGTCGGGCTCGTCGGCATCCTGCGGACCCGGCGGCTCGTGCGGCGGCGGATGGCCCGGCAGGGCGTCGTCGTCCCGGCGATGCGCGCCGTCGTCGCGCACCGGATCGCCCGGCGGCGCCGCCGCGGGTAGCCCCCGCCGGCGGCTCCGCACGCGGCCTGCTCCGACAGTTCCACCACGTGGTGCCCCCGGACGTTGCCCGCCCCGAGGGGCGGCCGTAGCGTGGGCGGACCATGGCCCTGTCTGTGTTCGACCTCTTCTCCGTCGGGATCGGCCCCTCCAGCTCGCACACGGTCGGGCCGATGCGCGCCGCCGTGCTCTTCGTCGACCGGCTCCGGACGAGGGCCCTGCTGGACGCCGTGACCCGGGTGCGCGTCGAGCTCTACGGCTCCCTCGGCGCGACCGGTCACGGCCACGGCAGCCCGAAGGCCGTCGTCCTCGGGCTCGCCGGCTACCACCCCGAGACCGTCGACCCGCTCGCCGCCGACGAGCACGTCGTGAAGATCCGGGACTCGCGGCGGCTGCGGCTCGGCGGCGGCCCGGAGATCGACTTCGACCCGGCCGAGGACGTCGTCCTGCACCGCCGCAAGAGCCTGCCCGCGCACCCGAACGGCATGACGTGCGCGGCGTTCGGGGCGGATGGCGCGCAGCTCGACCTCGGAACGTACTACTCGGTCGGCGGCGGGTTCGTCGTCGACGAGGCGGCCACCGGCGCCGACCGGGTCGTCGCCGACACGACGCCGGTGCGCTACCCGTTCACGACCGGCGCGGGCCTGCTCGCGCTGACGACCGAGCACGGGGTGCGGATCAGCGACGTCATGCTCGCCAACGAGGAGTCCTGGCGGCCGGCCGACGAGGTGCGTGCCGGGCTGCTGCGGATCTGGGACGTCATGCAGGAGTGCGTGAACCGCGGCTGCCACGCGGACGGCGTCCTGCCGGGCGGGCTCAAGGTGCGCCGGCGGGCCGCCGAGCTGAGCGCCCAGCTGCACCGGGACGACGAGGTGCACGCGGCGGCGCACGCCGCCCACGCCGAGCACGTGGCGTCCGGCGGGGTGCACACCGCGGCCGGCTCGCCGCAGCGCGACCCGTTGCACGCGATGGACTGGGTCAACCTCTGGGCGCTCGCGGTCAACGAGGAGAACGCCGCCGGCGGCCGGGTCGTCACGGCGCCGACGAACGGCGCGGCGGGGATCATCCCCGCGGTCTTGCACTACTACACACGTTTCGTGCCGGGCGCGGACGACGACGGTGTCGCCCGGTTCCTGCTCACCGCCGGGGCGATCGGTGTGCTCTACAAGGAGAACGCCTCGATCTCCGGGGCCGAGGTCGGCTGCCAGGGCGAGGTCGGCTCGGCGTGCTCGATGGCCGCCGGCGGGCTCGCCGAGGTGCTCGGCGGCACGCCCGAGCAGGTCGAGAACGCCGCCGAGATCGGTATGGAGCACAACCTCGGCCTCACCTGCGACCCGGTCGGCGGGCTCGTGCAGATCCCCTGCATCGAGCGGAACGCGATCGCCGCGGTCAAGGCGATCAACGCCGCGCGGATGGCGGTGCGCGGCGACGGCTCGCACGTCGTCTCGCTCGACAAGGTCATCAAGACGATGCGCGAGACCGGCGCCGACATGAAGATCAAGTACAAGGAGACCGCGCGCGGCGGGCTCGCCGTCAACGTCATCGAGTGCTGAGCGGCGCACCGGCCTGAGGCCCGGCCCGGACGGCGCGGCTCACCACCGCCGGTCGCCGGCCTCCCGGTCGGCGCCGGGCGTCACGACGTGCATCGACACCGGCCACCCGGAGTGCAGCACGGTGGCGAGCACGAGCGGCGGCACGTCGGCGTCCGCGCCGTCCTCGCCCGCGCCGAGCAGCAGCACGTCCGCGACGACCGGCGCGACCGTCTCGGGGGCGACCTCGAGCAGGTCGGCCAGCGCCGCGAGGCGGGGGTTCGGTGCGGCGTCCGGCGCCGGCTCGGACCGGTAGACGAGCACCCGCCGGACGTCCGCGCCGTGCCGCGCGACCCACACCTCCGGGTCGCCGAGGAGGCCGCCGCCGAGCAGGTCGCTGATCGCGACGGACCCGTCGGGGAGCAGGTGCAGCGCCAACGGGAGGTCGGGGTCGACGGGGACGAGCAGTCCGATCACCGTGCGAGGCATGGGGCGAACCTAGATCGCGTTCTAGAACGCGTCAAACAGGCGCGACGGCCGGGGCCCTGTCAGGCGAGCGCGTACTCGTAGGCGAGCGGCAGCGCCGGCACCGAGAGGCACTCGCCGAACTCGACGACGCCGCCGTCCCGGTCGAGCACCCAGCTGCGGGTGAGGAGCACCGACGACCCCTCGTCGACGGCGAGCGTCGCCGCGGTGCCGGGGTCGGCGGGCACGATCCTGATCTCGTCCCGGCCCGTCGCGAGCACCCGGCCGGTGCAGCGCGCGACGTAGGCGGCCGTCCCGCCCGGGACGCGCTCGCCGACCAGCAGCGCGGGTGCCGCCGCGGCGAGGTCGGCGGCGAACCAGCCCGTGGACGCCGACTGCGGTACCTCCCCCGCGGTGAGCACCCGCCGGCGGCAGATCGCCGCGGCGCCGGCGCGCAGCCCGAGCGCCTGCGCGACGTGCGCGGGCGGCTCGGGCTCGATGTCCGCGGAGACGATCCGCGGCTCGCCGTCCGCCGTCCGGACCAGGTGGTGCAGCCCGTGCCCGCGGTTGATCGGGTCGGCCGGGTCGTCGGGGACGCCGCTGTGCACGAGCGTCCCGCCGGCGCCGCCCGAGACGGCCCGGACGAGCCCCTCGGTGCGCAGCGTCGAGAGCACCTTGGCCGCCGTGGCGTGCGCGACCCGCCACTCCTGGGCGAGCTGGCGCGTCGAGGGCAGCCGGTCGCCGTCCTCGAGCCGGCCGTCGCGGATGAGGTCGCGGTAGTGCTCGACGATCTGCAGGTAGGGCGGCGGCGGGCGGTCGAGCTGCGGGGACATGCGCACTCTCCTCACCGGGTTGCCGGACGACGCGTTCTATAACACCACACTGTCGTGAGCGCGTCCCCGGGTGGACGGCGTCGGGTGCGTCCGACACCAGAGGACGCCACCCTGCCCGCCTCAGGGCCCGGCGACGACCGTCCGGCCGGCGTCGAGCAGCCGCCCGAGCAGGCCGACCTGGGCGAGCACCTGGCCGGCGACGACGAGCCACAGCCCGGCCTGGGTGAGCCGCTCGAGCCGGCCGCCGACGTCGAGGGACAGGCCCACGTGCCCCCACCAGGGCATCATCGGGATGCCGGGGCCGCGGCCGGTGCGGACGTCCGCCTTGCCGAAGACGAGGTCGCCGGCGAGGTGCGACCACCAGCCGGCGAGCAGGGCGCCGACCGCGTGCGCGACCAGGCTCCCCCGGCCGCCGTCGCCGGCGAGCGGCAGCAGGCCGGTGAGCCAGCCGGCGGTCGCGACGAGCGCGACGCCCCACCAGTGCGTGATGCCGCGGTGCTGCATCGGTCCGTGGCCGCCGAGCAGCTCGTCGGGCGTCAGGGTGTCGGCGAGCCGCCAGCCCCGCCGCTGGTCGACGTCCGGGCTCGTGACCCCGGCCGCCGTGAGCGTCCCGAGCGTGCCGCAGCCGACGACCCCGGCGACGGGCAGCCCCATCGAGACGCCGTACCCGACGCCGAAGACCGCTCCCAGGGCGCGGTGCGTCGGTCCCATCACCCGGTCGATGATCCCGGCGCGGCATGCTGCCCGGGCCGCCGACACTCCGGCCGCCCGAGGCCGGGACGGCGAACGGACGTTCGCTCCGGACGGCGTCACACCGGTGCCCGGGCGCGCCTCCCGGAGCGGAACGACCGTTCGCTTTAGGGTCTCCCCGTGCCCCGCGTCAGCTCCACCCACCTCGCCGCCCGCCGTGAGCAGATCGTCTCCGCCGCCCTCGTCCGGTTCGCCCGCAACGGCTTCCACGCAGCGACGATGGCCGACGTCATCGAGGAGTCGGGCCTGTCGGCGGGGGCGGTGTACCGCTACTTCCGCGGCAAGGACGAGCTCGTCGAGGCGATCTGCGAGCGTGCCCTCAACGCCGCCGCACACTCCCTCACCGACCTGCTCGCCGACGACGAGGCCCCCGACCCCGCGGACGCCGTCGCGCACGTCGTCGACGCGCTCGACGCCGCGGCCGGCGACGGCGGCGTCGACCTGCGCCGGGTCCAGCTCCAGGCCTGGGCCGAGGCGCTGCGGGCGCCGGGCGTCCTGCGGACCGCGACGGAGGCGCAGGTCCACCTGCGCCGCGCGCTGGCCCGGGTCGTCGTCCGGGCCCAGGAGACCGGCCGGCTGCCCGCGACCCTCGACGTCGACGCGGCCGCCCAGGTGCTCCAGTCGCTCGTCGTCGGGCGGCTCGTCCAGGACCTGCTCGCGACCGACGTCGAGCCGGGCTCCTACGGCGAGGCGGTCTGGACGCTCCTGCACCCGGCGACCGGTCTGGTCCCGCAGCAGGAGCCGCTGCACCTGCCGGAGCACAGCCTGCTCGAGCGCCGGGTCCCGGACGTCGCCGCGGACGTCGCCGCGGACGTCGAGCGCGCGGCGGCAGACCTCGCCGTCGTCGTCCCCGCACCCCGCGGCAGCGGACTGGGCTGGCCCTCTTCCGCGACGGCCTGACCTGGGTCTAGTGTCACCGCTCGTCCCGCCGAGGGTGTGCCCCGGCGGGCGAGGAGCGCGGCGGTGGACGCAGCAGAGCTGGTCGGTGAGTCCGGCATCGTCACGACGACGATCCCGGTGCAGGGCCTGGGGCAGGTCAAGGTCGCCGCACGTGGCGGCACCGAGACCTTCGGGGCGTACAGCCGCAACCGCGGCATCGCCGTCCCGACCGGGACCCGCGTCACCGTGACCGAGGTCTACCCGCCGAGGACCCTCGTCGTGGCCGTCGCCGACGGCTGAGCGCGGTCCGGCCCGCCCCGTCCGCACGACCGGCCCGAGAGGGAACGGCAGCGGCCGGCGGGACATCGAAGGGATCACCTCGACCGGCGCAACGGCGCACCGGCCCTCCACCCGGGGAACCCCGAACGAGTCTTCCCTCGCCCACCGGGGACACCCATCACCCGCGCCACGGCCGATCAGGGCCAGCAGCCCGCCGCGGCGCGTCTGACAAGCCATTGAAGGATGGCGAACCACCATGTCGGCAGCCTCTGTCGAAACCCTCCTCCTCACCGCGGGCGTCGTCGTCGCGGGCCTGCTCGCCCTCGCCGGCGTCTTCAAGAGCATGTGGCGCGTGGCCGAGCCCAACCAGGCGCTCGTCATCACCGGCGGTCGCAGCGGCGACCCGAACGGCCTGGGCTTCCGGGTCGTCACCGGCGCCGGCACGTTCGTGCTCCCCGGCGTCCAGGTCGTCCGCAAGATGAGCCTCGACATCAACGAGGCCGACCTCGCCGTGCAGTGCGTGACGAAGCAGGGCATCCCCGTCGGGGTGCGCGGCGTCGTCATCTTCAAGGTCGGCGACGACCGCGCGTCCATCTCCAACGCGGCCCGGCGCTTCCTCGACCAGCAGAACAAGATGGTCGACAAGATCGTCAGCGTCTTCGAGGGCCACCTGCGCTCGATCATCGGCTCCCTGACGATGGAGGAGCTCGTCCGCGAGCGGGAGCGCCTCACGCAGGAGACCTGGTCGGCCGCGGGCGTCGAGCTCGAGAAGCTCGGCCTCGTCATCGACTCGCTCCAGATCAAGGACCTCGAGGACCCCACCGGCTACATCCGCAACCTCTCCCGCCCGTTCGCGGCCGAGGTGCTCAAGCAGGCCCGGATGGCGGAGGCGGCGGCGAACCAGCAGGCCACCGAGTCCGAGGCGGTCGCCCAGGCCCGGCAGGCCGAGGCGGTCCGGGCGTCGAAGATCGCCCAGGCGCAGTACCAGGCCGAGGTCGACCAGGCCCACGCCAAGGCCCAGATGGCCGGCCCGCTCGCCGCGGCCGCCGCCCAGCAGGAGGTCGTCGTCCAGGAGACCGAGGTCG
>JACRAB010000257.1 GCA_016213575.1 Actinomycetota bacterium | reverse complement strand
TTCTCGATGCGGGCCTTGGCCGCGTCGGTCGCCCTCGTCCGGACCTCGATCTGCTCGACGAGCAAGGCCCGGGCCGCGACGGCGTCGGGCTTCGGGGCGCGCAGGACGACGACGCTCCACGTGAGGACGAGCCCGCACACCACGGCGATGACGACGGTCACCAGACCGCCGCGCGGCCGGGCCCCGGCCGCCCGCCGCTCGGCGGCGGTCGCGTACCCCGGGTCGAGGGGGCGCTCCATGACCTCGCGCAGCAACGTCATCGACTCGTCGACGCGGCGCGGGCGGGTCGTCTTCGGGCGCCCGGCACGCCGGGACGCCGCAGGCCGCGGCGGCGGCTGCCCGCCCTCCGCGACGTCCCGATCCGCCACCCCAGCCCTCGCAGGTCATGCTGCCACGCCGCACCGACACGGCGGGCACGGGTCGGCGGACCCGTCGTCCCGACTGGTCGTCCTGACACGTCGTCCAGCCGGTCGTCCGGCAGTCGTCCGAACGGTCCCCGCGGTGCCGTCAGGCCGCGCGGCCGGCCCCGACGACGGCCCGGACCTGCCGCACGTACAGCCACCCCGCCCACCAGTAGAGGACGGTCCCCCACCAGGCGAACGCCCAGGCGACCGGCTGGGCGACCGTCGCGGCGACGTTGTCGCCCTGCGCGAGGAGCAGCAGCGGGAACGCGTAGAGCAGGTTGAAGGTGGCGGCCTTGCCGAGGAAGAAGACCGGCAGCGGCCCGTACCCGTACCGCGCGAGTACGGGGATCGTGAACGCCAGCAGCACGTCCCGGCCGACGATCGCTGCGACCAGCCACCACGGGATGACGTCCCGGTAGGCCAGTCCGAGCAGCGTCGAGAGGATGTACAGCCGGTCGGCGAACGGGTCGAGCAGCTGGCCGAGCCGGGAGACCTGCCCCCACTCGCGGGCGAGCCGGCCGTCGAGGTAGTCCGAGATCCCGCTCGCCATGAGGACGACGAGCGCCCAGCCGTCGTACCGGTTGAGGATGAGCCACGCGAAGACCGGGACGAGCACGAGCCGCAGGACGCTCAGCGCGTTGGGGAGCGTCCACACCTGGTCGACGACCGCGGCCTGCGGCCCGCCGGCGGCGGTGCCGCTGTCGTCCGGGGAGGTCACGACGGCCAGCGTACGCAGGTCCCGGGCCGGTTCGGACGACGACCCTCGGCGTGCCCGGGACGTCCTGCGCCCGATGCGGCAGGGTGGCGTCGTGGCAGACGTCGCGCGGCTCGCGGAGGGCACCCTCGTCGTCCTGGTCGGCCCGTCCGGCTCGGGGAAGTCGACGTGGGCGCACGAGCACGTCGGCCCCGACGCGGTCGTGTCCTCGGACCGGCTGCGGGCCGTCGTCGGCGAGGGCGAGCACGACCAGTCGGCGAGCGCCGACGCGTTCGCGGTGCTCCGGCTCGTCGTCGCGGCCCGGGTCCGGCGGCGGCTGACGACCGTCGTCGACACCCTCGGGTTCGACGCCGAGGACCGGCAGTGGTGCCGGGACCTGGCCGCCCGGCACGGCGTCCCGTGCGTCGCGGTCGTCGTCGACACCCCGCCCGGGGAGTGCCGGCGGCGCAACGCCGCCCGGGAGCGGCGGGTTCCCGCGGCGGTGCTCTCCGCGCAGCTCGAGACGTTCGCCCGGGTCCGCGCGCTGCTGCCGGACGAGGGCTTCGACGAGGTCGTCGTCGCACAGCCGGTCCGCGTCGTCCCGGTGTCGATGACCGGCCGGACGACGTCCCGCCGGCAGCAGCCCGCCGTCCCGGAGCCGGCCGTCCCCGAGGCTCCGGCCCCGGGCCCCGGGACCGGCACGATGCGGTTCGGTCTGCACCTGTCCGCGTTCGACTGCCCCGGCGGTGCCGCCGGCCTCGCCGAGCACCTCCCCCGGGTCGCGCGGGCCGCCGAGGACGCCGGCTTCGACTCGCTGTGGGTCATGGACCACTTCCGCCAGGTGCCCCAGGTCGGCCGCCCCTGGGACGACATGCTCGAGCCGGGGGTCACCCTCGGCGCCCTGGCCGCGGCGACGTCCCGGATCCGGCTCGGCTGCCTCGTGCACGCCGTCGGCTACCGCAACGTCGGTCACCTCGCGAAGGTCGTCGCGACCCTCGACGTGCTGTCCGGCGGCCGGGCGTGGTGCGGGCTCGGGGCCGGCTGGTACGAGGCCGAGTACACCGCCTACGGCTACCCGTTCGGCTCCGCGACCGAGCGGCTCGACCTCCTCGAGGACGCCCTGCGCGCCCTGCCGCTGCTGTGGGGCAAGGGCTCCCCGCCGTTCGAGGGCCGCGTCGTCCGGCTCCCCGAGACCATGTGCTACCCGCGGCCGCTCCAGGCCAGGGTGCCGATCCTCGTCGGCGGCGGCGGCGAGCGGCGGACCCTGCGGCTCGTCGCGCAGTACGCCGACGCGTGCAACCTGACGGGAGAGCCGGACGCCGTCCGGCACAAGGTCGAGGTCCTGCGGCAGCACTGCGCGGACGTCGGCCGCGACCCGGCCGAGGTCGAGGTCACCCACCTGTCGACGGCCCTCGTCGCCCCGGACGCCGCGTCGCTGCACGACCAGGTCGCCCGCCGGGCACCCGCCCGCGGCCAGGCACGCTGGCGGGCGTGGACGCATCCGGGGACGATCGAGGACCACGTCCTGCGCGTGGGGGCGCTCCGGGCCGCCGGGGTGCAGCACGTCGTCGTGAGCCTCGCGGGGGTCTGGGACTCCCCCGCGGTGGAGCACTACGGCGCCGTCGTCGCCACCGCCCGTGAGGTCCCGTGAACCAGACGTCCCGTGAACCAGGAGCTCCCGTGACCCAGGTCGACCTGTCCTTCGACACCACCTACTGGGTGGAGGTCGACCTCGAGCGCCCGCCGCGGGCCTGGGTCCCGGGCGTCGTCCGCGAGCGCTGGGCCGAGGCGGGGGTGCCCGCCGACGCCGACCTGCTCGACGCCGTCGTGCACGCCGTCGTCATGGTCGTCGAGTCCCTCCACGAGGAGGAGCCCGCACCGTTCATGGCGTTCCTGCTCCACCCGGACCCGGACGACGGGCCGCTCGCCGTCGTCACCCTGCGCACCGAGTCGCTCCCCGGGGCGCAGACCCTGGACGAGGTCGCGGCCCAGCTCCGGATGCCCGAGGAGCTGCTCGAGCTGCCGGCCGAGGAGCGGCTCCTCGACTCCCCCGCCGGGCCCGTGCGCCGGATCGTCCAGCGGTTCGTCACGATGGACGACCCCGACGACCTCGACGGGGCCACGGTCACCGACGCGATCGCCTACGCCTGGGTCCTCGAGGACGACGGCCGGCCGGTCGTCGTCACGGTGTCGACGGCGTTCGAGGACCACGACGAGGCGCGCCGCTGGCTGCCCCAGCTCGACGAGCTCGCCCTGTCGCTGACGCTGACGCCCTGACCCCGACGCCCTGACCCCGACGCCCTGACCTCAAGGCCGGACCGCCGGGGGCCGACGACCACGGTGACGATCGTCGAACCCTAGGAGAGCAGCTGTGATCGGCACCCTTCTCGGGTCCGCCCGCCCATCGTCCGCCGAGCACCCGGTGCTCGGGACGGCGTCGGGCCTGCGCGCCGTCCTCGACGCCGCCCCCGCACCGCTGTTCCTCATGACGGACGACGGCACGATCGTCTACCGCAACGGGGCCGCGGTCGACACCCTGCAGGACGCGCTCTCCGACGTCGGCGAGGACGGCATGGCCCAGCTCCGTGCGGCGCTCGCGCGCATGGTCCGCACGAGCCGGCGCTACCCCGCGTTCGAGGACATCGAGGCCCTCAGCGGCGGCCGCCGGCTGGTGGCGCGCTGCCGGCTGGCGCAGGTGCCGGGCGGGTTCCTCGTGACGTGGACGAACATCACCCGGCAGACGGAGCAGGACACCCAGACCCACCGGCTCGCCGACGAGGTCACCTCGGCCGGCGACGACCTGCGCACGCTCGGCGCGCTGCTCGAGGAGTCGATGGGCACGGCGACGACGCAGTCCGGCCATCTCGCGCAGGGCTCCCGGGAGCTCGTGGAGAGCATCCGCGAGATCGCGTCGGGGGCCGCGAAGGCCGCCGACGGCGCCGAGCAGGCGTCCGCGATGACCGTCGCGGCGTCGCAGACCGTCGGCCAGCTCGTCGACTCGACGTCACAGATCGCCTCGATCGCCGACATCATCCGCGGCATCGCCGAGCAGACGAACCTGCTCGCCCTCAACGCGACGATCGAGGCCGCCCGCGCCGGCAGCGCGGGCTCGGGCTTCGCGGTCGTCGCGAACGTGGTCAAGGAGCTCTCCCGGCGCACCGCCGAGGCCACCGAGCGGATCCGGTCGCTCGTCGACACGGTCGTCGCCGAGACGACGTCGACGAACGAGGCGATGACCCAGATCGTCGAGCTCATCCAGGACGTCGCCGCGCAGCAGGCCTCGATCGCCGGTGCGGTCGAGGAGCAGAGCGCCGTGGCCGCCGCGATGGGCGCCGGCATCGACGAGGTCGCGCGGGTCAGCTCGGACGCCGCGGGCGCGGCCCAGACGACCCTGCAGACGTCGCGGGACCTCACGGACCGCGCGAGCCTGCTCCGGGCGGTCGTCACCGGCTGACGGCGGTGGCAGGCTTGCCGTGACGACGACGCCGGGTCGTCGGGAGAGGCAGGACCGGCATGGCCGAACCGAAGACGAAGCCGACGGACGCGAGCGTCGAGGCCTTCCTGGCCGCCGTGCCGGACGACACCCGGCGCGCCGACGCGCACGCGGTGTGCGCGCTCATCGGCGAGGTGACCGGCACCGCACCCGTGATGTGGGGCGACGCCATCGTCGGCTTCGGCCTGACGCGCTACGCGAACGCGCAGGGCAAGGCGGTGGAGTGGTTCCCGGTCGGGTTCTCCCCGCGCAAGCAGCAGACGGTCGTCTACCTGCTCGAGGGCTTCGAGCAGCACACCGACCTGCTCGCCCGGCTCGGCAAGCACTCCACCGGCCGGGCGTGCCTCTACGTCAAGCGGCTGTCGGACGTCGACACCGACGTGCTCGCCGAGCTCGTGCGCCGGGCCTGGGCGGCCGCCTGACGACAGGCCGGCCGCCGCCGGGCCTCCCGACGACGGGCCGTCAGCGCTTCGACCCGCCGTCCTGGCCGTAGCCGGCCCGGCGGAACGCCTCCGCCAGCGCGCCGGTCGGCTCCGGCGCCGGGCGTGCGTCACGTCGCCCGCCTTGGCCACCCTGACCGCCCTGGCCACCACCGTGACCACCGCCCTGCCCGCCGCGGCCCTGCTGCCCGCCCGGTCGTCCGCCGGGGCGACCCCGGCCCCCGGCCGTGCGGCCCTGCTCGGCCGACGGGCCGGCACCCTTGTCGCCGGGCACCTCGTCGTCGAGCCGCAGCGTCAGCCCGATCCGCTGCCGGGCGACGTCCACCTCGAGCACCTTGACCTTGACGACGTCCCCGGGCTTGACCACCTCGCGCGGGTCCTTGACGAAGGTCCGGCTCATCGCGGAGACGTGGACGAGGCCGTCCTGGTGGACGCCCACGTCGACGAAGGCCCCGAACGCGGCGACGTTCGTCACGACGCCCTCGAGCACCATGCCGCGGCGCAGGTCCTCGACCTTCTCGACGCCGTCCGCGAACGTGGCTGTGGCGAACGCCGGGCGAGGGTCACGCCCCGGCTTCTCGAGCTCGCCGATGATGTCGGTGACGGTCGGCAGACCGACCGAGTCGTCGACGAAGTCGGCGGCCCTCAGCGCCCGCAGCGCGGCCGTGTCGCCGATGAGCGAGCGGACGTCGCGCGCCGTGGCCTCCATGATCCGGCGGACGACGGGGTAGGACTCGGGGTGCACGCCGGACGCGTCGAGCGGGTCGTCGCCGTCCGGGATCCGCAGGAAGCCCGCGCACTGCTCGAACGCCTTGGCGCCGAGCCGCGGGACCTCCTTGAGCGCGGCCCGGGTGCGGAAGGGCCCGTTCGCGTCCCGGTAGGCGACGATCGCCGCGGCGAGGGTCTCGCTGATGCCGGAGACCCGGCGCAGCAGCGGCACGGACGCCGTGTTGAGGTCGACCCCGACGCCGTTGACGCAGTCCTCGACGACGGCGTCGAGCGAGCGGGACAGCCGCGCCTCGGAGAGGTCGTGCTGGTACTGGCCGACGCCGATCGACTTCGGGTCGATCTTCACGAGCTCGGCGAGCGGGTCCTGCAGCCGGCGGGCGATCGAGACCGCGCCGCGCAGGGAGACGTCGAGCTCGGGCAGCTCCGCGGAGGCGTAGGCGGACGCCGAGTACACCGACGCGCCGGCCTCGGAGACGACCGCCTTGACGAGCTTGGCGTTGCCCGTGCCCTGCAGGTTCGCGATGAGCTCGGTGGCGAGCTTGTCGGTCTCGCGGGACGCCGTCCCGTTGCCGATGGCGACGAGCTCGACGGAGTGCTTCTTCACGAGGTCGGCGAGCAGGGCGAGCGAGGCGTCCCACTTCCGGTGCGGGACGTGCGGGTAGATCGTCGCGGTGTCGACGACCTTGCCGGTCGCGTCGACGACGGCGACCTTCGTGCCCGTCCGCAGGCCGGGGTCCAGGCCCATCGTCGGGCGGGTCCCGGCCGGGGCGGCGAGGAGCAGGTCCCGGAGGTTGCCGGCGAAGACGCGCAGCGCCTCGTCCTCGGCGACCTGCCAGAGCCGGCCCCGGACGTCGAGGTCGAGCCGCACCATGATCCGCGTCCGCCACGCCCACCGGACGGTGTCGAGCAGCCAGCGGTCGGCGGCCCGGCCCCGGTCGGCGATGTCGAACCTGCGCGCGATCGACTGCTCGTAGCTCGTCGGGACGGCGGTGGGGCCGTGCGCCGCGGCACCCTCCGGCGTCTCCTCGGGCTCGAGGTTCAGTGTGAGGACGTCCTCCTTCTCCCCGCGGAAGAGCGCGAGGATCCGGTGCGACGGCAGCTTGCCGAGCGGCTCGGAGAACTCGAAGTAGTCGGCGAACTTCGAGCCGCTCTCCTCCTTGCCCTCCCGGACCGTCGAGCCGAGCCGGCCCTTGACCCAGAGCCGCTCCCGGAGCTCGCCGATGAGGTCGGCGTCCTCGGCGAACGTCTCGACGAGGATCGAGCGGGCGCCGTCGAGGGCGGCCTGCACGTCGGCGACGCCCTTGTCGGTGTCGACGAACCCCGCGGCGGCGGCCTGCGGGTCGGTCGTCGCGTCGGCGAGGAGCAGGTCGGCGAGCGGCTGCAGGCCGGCCTCGCGGGCGATCATCGCCTTGGTGCGGCGCTTGGGCTTGAACGGCAGGTAGACGTCCTCGAGCCGGGACTTCGTCTCGGCCGACATGATCTGCTCGGCCAGCGCCGCGTCGAGCTTGCCCTGGGACGCGACGGACTCCAGGACGGCGGCCCGGCGCTGCTCGAGGTCGCGCAGGTACTGCAGGCGCTCCTCCAGCGTGCGGAGCTGGGCGTCGTCCAGGCTGCCGGTGACCTCCTTGCGGTACCGGGCCACGAACGGGACCGTCGACCCGCCGTCGAGCAGCTCGACCGTCGCGCGGACCTGCCAGGCCTTGACGTCCAGCTCGGCGGCGATCCGGTCCTCGATCGGCGGGAGCACGGGCTTGAGCCCGGTGCCCGAGATGGTCGTACCGGTGGGGGTCGTGCCGGGGGTCGTCGTGATCGTCAGGGCGTCGGTCGTCGTCGGGCTCGTCACGGTCGAGCATTCTGCACTGCGGGTCGGGGGCGCCGGGCGCGGCCCGGCGGGTCCCGGGCGCGTCGCGTCCGGATGGCGAGACCCGACGACGGGACCGAGGCGCGGGGCCGGCGCATTTCCGTTGCGGGCCTCCCTGCGGGCTGCGGACACTGCTGCCATGAGCCGCGCCGTCGTCAT
Organism: Actinomycetota bacterium; assembly: GCA_016213575.1. Taxonomy (GTDB): domain Bacteria; phylum Actinomycetota; class Actinomycetes; order Actinomycetales; family Kineosporiaceae; genus R-H-3. The sequence continues at coordinate 4,319 of JACRAB010000257.1, read as the reverse complement.
GATGCGCCCCCGGAGGGGGCGTCCGCGCGCGCTGCGCGCCGCCCGGCCACGAGGTCGGTGACGGCGTACCGGTGATCGTCCGAGGGCTCCCGCACTGCGGGGGCCCTCTGTCGTGGGCCGTCGTCCGGGTGCGGAGCCCTCCTTCCCGAAGGAGAGCACGATGCAGCACGTCCGCACCCCGCAGCCCCTGTACGTCACGACGTCCATCCCCTACGTCAACGGCGCGCCGCACCTCGGGCACGCCCTCGAGCTCGTCCACGCCGGCGTGCTGGCCCGGCACCGGCGGCTGCGCGGCGGGGCCGCCCGGCTGCAGTCCGGCACGGACGACCACGCCCTGAAGAACGTCACGGCGGCCCGCGCGGCCGGCGTCCCCGTCGACGACCTCGTCGCACGCAACGGCGACCGCTTCGTCGCGCTGTCGGAGGCGCTCGGGGTGCGGCCGGACGCGTTCGTCAGGACGAGCCGCCATCCGGGGCACGCGGACGCCGTCCGCGAGGTGTGGCGGCGCTGCGCCGCGGCCGGCGACCTGTCCCCGCGGTCCTACACCGGCCTGTACTGCGCCGGCTGCGAGCAGTTCTACGCCGCCGCCGAGCTGCCCGGAGGGCTGTGCCCGGAGCACGGGACGGCGCCCGACGAGGTGACCGAGACGAACTGGTTCTTCCGGCTGTCGAGGCACGCCGCGGCGCTGGCCCGGCTCGTCGCGGACGGCGTCGTGGACGTCGTCCCGGCGGCGCGGCGGAACGAGGTGCTCGGGTTCCTCGCCGGGGACGTCGAGGACGTGTCGGTCTCGCGGCCGGCCGCGCGGGCGCAGGGCTGGGGCGTGCCCGTGCCCGGGGACCCGGGGCAGGTCGTCTACGTCTGGTTCGACGCGCTCGCCAACTACGTGAGCGGGCTCGGGTGGCCCGGGGCGGACGGTCCCGGCGACGGCTCCCACCGGTGGTGGGCGGGTGGCGCCGAACGGGAGCACGTCGTCGGCAAGGGCATCGCTCGCTTCCATGTGGTGCTGTGGCCGGCGGTCCTGCTCTCGGCGGGGCTGCCGCTGCCGACCCGGGTGCTCGTGCACGACTACCTCACCGTCGAGGGCGCGAAGATCGCCAAGAGCGGTGCGCAGGCCGCCGACCCGGCGGCCCTCGTCGCGTCGTACGGCGCGGACGCCGTCCGCTGGTGGCTGCTGCGCGAGCCCGCTCCGCTGACGACGACGGACGTCACCGTCGAGCGGCTCATCGGCGCGCACGACCGGGATCTCGCGAACGGCGTCGGCAACCTCGTGTCGCGCACCGTCGCGCTGGCACGGCGGCGTCCGGTAGGTGCGGCCCCGCGCCGGTCGGCCGGGACGCCGGACGCCCACGACCTGCTCGCCCGCGCCGCACGGCTGCCCGCCGCCGTCGACGCCGCCGTCGCGCGGTACGACCTGCGCGCCGCCTGCGCGGCCGTCACGGACCTCGTGACCGACGCCGGGCGCTTCGTCGGCCGCCACGAGCCGTGGCACCTGGCCCGGGCCGCGGCGGCCGGGGATGCGGCGGCCGGCGAACGCTTCGACGCCGCGCTCGGCGCACTGCTGTCGGTCTGCGCCACGGTGACCGAGGAACTGCAGCCGTTCGTGCCGGACGGCGCGGCCCGGCTCGACGGCCTGCTGCGGTCGGTCTCCGGTCGCGATGGCGGTGGACCAGTGCCGGCGGCGTTCCCCCGGCTGGGTCGGGTGGCGACATGAGCACGCCCACCACGGGCCGCGGGGTCGGTGACGGGTTCGGCGCCGGCGGTGGCGGCGTGGTGTGGTGTGGGGCCATCGGCTGGAACGGGGCTCTCGAGGTTTCGACAGGTGAGCTGTGGATGTACACCTGCAGACCGCCGGACTCGCGCCGATACTGACCAGGTGAAGAGCCCGTTTCGCAAGGCGCAGCCCGAGCCGGCCTCTGCACCGTCGCGGGTTGAGCGCTACCTGGCGCACCTCGACAGTCTCACCCAAGGGATCGAGCCGGCGTTCACGCCGATGGACGCTGATCGGCCCGGGGCCAGGAGGGTCACGGTCATCCGGTACGACGACCTGCCCGAGCCAGGGATGCTGACCGCGCTCACCTACGGGCTGTCCCTCGCTGAACATCCCGAGTGGCGCCTCGGGAGGCCTGAACTCTGCATCAGTGTTCGGTCGCAGGACCCCTGCTGGGGGTACGCCATCGGACATCTGGCGACGCAGATGAGCGGGGAGTGCGCGTTCTGCTACGGCGACACCCTGAACTTCAACGAGCGCATCTCCGAGGAGAGCGCGATGACAGCCTTCGTAGTCTTCGCGCCGGCAGTCCTGGACCGTGCCGACTTCACTGGCATCGACGTCGGCGACAGGCTCCCGATCAACATCGCGGGCATGTACCCGATCCACGACAGAGAGCGGCTCTGGATCCGCGAGCAGGGCCTCGAGGCCTTCTGGCAGCTCGAGTGGGACCCGTACGACGTGACGAGGCAACCGGCCGTCTGAGACATCGGCTGCGCCTGACCCGTTGGAAGAAGCCCATGCGGAAGCGCGGGGGCTGCGGCAGCATCCGGGGCTTAGCCAGAGCCCAAACGTGTTGCCGTACGGGCCCGCGACGCGGCGGACGCCCCGTCGACGTTCGCCCGGGGCTGGCATTCGTGGCGGAGACGAGCTCGCGTCGGGTACGGCCCGCATCGCCGAAGCCCGACGAGTGCGCGCGCGACCGTCGTCGGCATTCCCCGCCGGACCTCCCGGCAGCGGGCGGACCGGTGAGCTGATCCGCGCGTCGTGGAACGGCAGCCGCGCAGGCGACCTGCCCGCGCAACGTGACGTCCGGTCAGTGACCACTTCTCACGCACAGTTGTTCTGCTGGAACGGGTCTCGCAGGGTCAAGACTGTCGGACCCGTTCCCTAGTGTTGATCTCGTGAGCAGCGACGAGCAGACCTGGGGCGAGGTGCCCGGCAGCGAGCCGGACGCTGCGCTGCCGGCCGCGCCGGCTGTTCATGGGGTATCGGAGGAGTCGTTGCCGGTGCACGACCTGCTCGCGGGGGTGGAGGCGATGAAGGCCGCGGCCGCGATGGTGCTGGAGGCGTCGCGGTGCGCGTGGTCGCTGTCCGGTGACGAGGTCCGGGGGGTGGTCGAGGACGTGTCCCGGGCGATGGCGTCGGCGGAGGCCGCCCGGCTCGCGGTCGTCAAGGTCCTCGACGAACGGCCCGAGGCGGTACCCGGCGCGGACGAGTCGAAGGTCGCGGCGACGTTCCTCACCGGTCGGCTGAACGTCGACCCCGGGCGGGCGAACGCGGATGCACAGGCAGCGCACGCGTTGGATGCGGACTCCGGGTCGTTGCCGCAGGTCGGGGGCGCTCTCGCCGCAGGTGAGATCACCCGCGAGCACGCCGACGCCTGTGTGCGGGCGGTCTCTCGGCTGCCGAAGCGGCTACGTGTCGTGCTCCTCGAGGACGAGGCCACGGGCGAGCTGAAGTCCGGGATGGAGATCGCGGACGCGTTCCTGGCCGAGCAGTGCCGCCGGTTCCCGGTCCGGGCGATCCACCGGCTCGTCGACGAACTGGTCCGGGTCCTCGACCCCGACCGCGAAGAAGACTTCGACGAAGACGCCCACCTGCGACGCGGCCTGTCACTGGTGAAGGACTCGACCGGGATGGGCTCGCTACGGATGACCCTCACGCCCGCGGACACCGCGGTGCTGTCCGCGATGCTCTCCGCGGCGGGCAAGCCGCGCTCGGCCCGTGAGGTGCTCACGGTCGACGACACCGGGGCCGAGCAGGTCACCCTGGTCAAGGACGACCGGACCGTCGCGATGCGCCGCTACGACGCCGTGATGGCACTGCTGCGCGCAGGCCTCAACAGCGGCACCGGCGGTGAGGCGTCGCCGCTGGTCAATCTGCTCGTCACTGCCACGGTCGAGCAGGTCGCCGCCGCAGGCGCGGCCGCCGAACAGGTCCGCCGGCGGGCCGAGACTGCTGGCCGTGCGGCTGCGGGAATGGGCGCCGGTCCTGATGCCGGTCCTGATGCCGGCCCTGAAGCCGGTCCTGATGCCAGTCCCGATGCTGGGCTGGATGCTGACGTGTCCGTCTCAGAGACGTTCTCCGGTCCACGCTGCGTGGCCGCAGCCGCATCCCGGGTCGCTAGCGCCTCGGGGTTCGCGACCCTGCACCGGCACGGACCGATCGGATCCCACCTGCTCGCCTACCTCGCCTGCACCGCAACGTTGACCAAGGTGCTGCTCGACCCGAACGGAGCACCGCTGGATGTCGGGCGGGCGCACCGGCTCGCGACCCCGGCCCAACGCAAGGCCCTCGCCGCCCGCGACAGCGGGTGCGTCATCCCGGC
>JACRAB010000032.1 GCA_016213575.1 Actinomycetota bacterium | reverse complement strand
TCGCCGGTCGTCAGGCCTCGCGCGGTCAGCGACAAGACGATCTGGTCGATCGAGTCCAGCCGGCGCTGTCGCTTCTTCACGATGACCGGCTCGAAGGTGCCGGCCCGGTCCCGCGGGACGTCGATCTCGACCGGGCCGAGCTCGGTGAGCACCGTCTTGGGGCGGGTCCCGTTGCGGGAGTTCTCTCCGTTCCTCCCGGCGGGGTCGTGCTTGTCGTAGCCGAGGTGGTCGCTCAGCTCGACCTCGAGCGCGGTCTCCAGGACCGTCTTGGTCAGCCCGGTCAGCAGACCGCCCGGGCCGATGAGTTCCACCCCCTCGGCCCGGGCACGCTCGACGAGCTCACTCGCCAACGCCAGGTCCTGCTCACGCTGCTGCTTCGATCCCCGGGTCTTCGCCACGGGCTCGATGCTGTCGCTCATGATCCATACCTCCCCGCCAAGCCCGCAGGCTCGGCGTGTCAGGCAAGATCAGTTACACCCTTGATCGGACAGTCCCCAGTCGGGAGACCAGCGAGCTTGGGTAGCACCGAACGCGGGTGAGCGGGCCCATTGAAGCGGCGGCGGCTATCCGGTGATGACAGTTCCGACGCTCCTGCCTGTGCGATCAAGTCGAGCCGGGGGACCGTGGAATGGGCGTCTCCGGCTCGGCGGCGGCGGTCTACGCGTCGGCGTCGTCGTCGTTGACGGCAGCCGCGGGGCGGAGCAGGAAGCGGAGTTGATCAATGTCGGTCGTCGTGGTGTTCGGTGGCGGATCAGTTCGTCGACCTGGCGTTGTGCTGCACGTCCGATGCGGGCGGCTTCGGTCGCGGCCTCGGACAGCGCATCGTCAGCCTGCGTGTGACACTCGGCAGTGATCTCCTCGGCTGCGCAGAGGGCGTCCGACGCCACGGTCCTTGCGTGGGTGACCCGAGGACGTCCTACGAGCTGCGTGACTTGAGGCCTGCGGGGCCCCCGTACACGACAGCAGACGAACACTGACCGACCGAGACCTCGCGAAGGCTTGGTCAGGCCGTCGAGGCACACGGTTGCCCTCTCGTACCGAACGATCTTGGCCACCGGCAGCGCCGGTTCATACGGGCTCGAGGTCGGACTGCTGGTCTGCAAGGTGGACCTCAACCGACCCGCACCACCACACCGCCGGTGCCGCCCACGGTTTGGTCGTGCCTGGCTGCGATCGCGGCCCTGGACGCGTCGCCGCCTTGGCTGGCGACCGCGCCGACAGCAACTCCCCTCGCGCTGCGCGAGAGATGGACGTCGTGCGCGCCCGCCGCGACCCTACGCGATACGTCGTCCAACCTCTTGATACCTAGCAATCCTAAGCTTTACAGTCTTAGGCATGTCGCGACCGGGAAGGTCGACGTCTCCGTCGATGACCATGACGACGCAGGGCGAGGACAGTGCCGTCCAGGGGTCGCCTAGCGCGCCAAAGACTGTCCTGGAGTCAACTCTTTCGATCGTGATCGGTCTGACGGTCGGCGTCGTGTACGGAGTCAGTCTCCGGGCGTGGATGCGGTTGGTCTCGACCGACCCCGGCTTCACGTGGATCGGGACGGGGTACATCGTCGGGGCCTTCGCGGTGCTGGGCGCCATGGCGGGGCTCACGACAGGTCTGCGCCGTCGCGGCCGCCGCCGGGCGGTGCTGGCGGCCCGCACGGCCGGCATCGTGCTCAGCCTCGGTTGTTTCGTCGCTGCGGGGGCCGCGATGTTCCCGACGGTCGTGCCGGCGGGGCTGGCCCTGGCGCGAACGACTGGCCGCGCCGGTTGCGCGTCGCGCTCGGTGTCGTCGGCGCCGCCGCGGCGGTGGTTGTCGTCGTGTCCATGACGGAGCTGTCCTGGCTGCGGCGCGCCGTGGCCCTGGTGACCTATCTCCCCTTGTGCGGCGTCGAGGTCGCCATGGTCGCGCGGCTCTACGCACCCAGCCTGCCGCGACGCACACACAGGGGACGAGCACGCCTCGCGGTGACGGTCGCCGTGGTGCTGCTCGCTGTGGTCGGTGGGTTGCTGCTCACTGGCGTACAGGGCCGGGGCTGAGGCCCGGTGTCCACCTGGCAACGGCTTCTGGACGGCAAGAGCCTGGGCCAGCGCATCCTCTTGCAGGCCGGCGCCCTTGCGGCCGCGCTGATCTCGATCGCCGGTGTCGTCATCGGCGCCGGTCGACTGATCGACACGGCGCGCGACCGGCTCGCGCGCGTCGCGGACCCCGACGGTGTCGTTGTGGTCCGCAGCGCCGAGCCGAGCGCGGATGGGTTCGTCCGGCAGCTCGTCGCAGCCGACGGCGGCGGACCGCTCAAGCTCGATCACAAGGTCTACGGACGCCGCGGGCCGGCCGACGTCACGCTGGAGTACGACTGTCGTCCGTCGGGACGGTGCAGCACGACCCGGGTGCAGGCACCGGAGGAGCAACCTGCCGACATCGACGGCGGCGTGTGGTTCCAGGGGTGCTGGGTGGTCACCGCGCAAGGGGTCGGGTACGGCGCCGAGCCGCTCGACCTGGAGCTGCGCCGGCAAGGCACAACCTGCGAGCAGTTGGGCAGCTGACCCGCACGGCAGCTGTCCCGGGCGGGCCTACTGTTCCGACAGATGATCCACACCGCAGCTGCCCCCAGAGTGACTGCGTCCGTGCGAGTCCGGACACCGACCGGCACATCGAGCCGGTGCAGGCGGCACGTTGACCTGCCGCGTCACCTCCTGCTCCTGCTGCGTCGAGGTCGTCCGACCCGATCAGGGGCAGGACATCGACTGTCGGGCGAGCACAGCGTCGACGAGCTCGCGGACGACGCGGTCGTTGACGCAGGCGGACCGGCCGAACGCGGTGTGCCCCGGCGTGGACGACGTGAGCAGCGCCGCCGATGGCCCGAGCAGCCGGGTGAGGGCCTGGGCGCCGGCGAGCGGGGTCGACGGGTCGCCTTCCCCGCCGATGACCAGTACCGGCGCGGTCGTCGTGGAGGTCGGAGTGGGCAGGGGAGCTCGCGGCGCCGTCCACGTCGAGCACTCGAAGAGCCACCAGGCGCCGTACGCGCCGAAGGTGGGGTGGTCCCTGACAGCTCCGACGGCCGCTGCCCGCAGCGCGCGGAGGTCGGCGGATTCGGGTGTGTCAGTGCACAGAACGGTGTGCTGCGCGTCGTCCGTGTCCGCATCCGGACGGCCAGGGGTCTTCCCCTTGATCGCGTCGATCATGGCGTAGAGCGATCCGGAGTCACCGCGGTCCGCTTCGGACAGGGCCGCGTCGAGGTCAGGCCACAGCTGCGCAGACGGTAGATGGGCCAGCACCGAACGGATCACGAGATCCCACGTGGCAGGCGGGTCATGAGTGGGGCGGCCGCTGGGGATCGGCGTCTCGCGCGCTGTACGGACGACGCGGTCGAGCACGCGCTGCGGGTCGCTGGCGACGAGGGCGCACGAGTCGCGGGACGGGCAGTCGCGCAGGTAGGCCGCGAAGGTGCTCTCGAACCCGTCGAGCTGGGCGTCGACGACTTCCGGCCACGACGCCGTGGGGTGCGGCGGAGCATCCAGGACGAGGGCGCGAACCCGGTCCGGGTACAAGTGCGCATAGTGCGCGCCGAGCCGGGCGCCGTACGACCAGCCGACGTACGTGAGCCACTCGTCACCGAGTGCCTGTCGAAGAACGTCGAGGTCCCGCGCCACCGCGTCCGTCTCGAACCCGGCTCCGCGATCTGCGATCTCAGCGGCGCAGGCGCGTGAGTGCGCAGCGGACCGGGCCTGGCCGGCCGCGAACCCGGCGTCGGTCAGCACGTCCGCGACGGCAGAACGTGCAGCGGCGTCACCGCAGTCGAAGGCCCCCGAAGCCCCGGTCCCGCGAGGGTCGAACGACACCAGGTCGAACCGCTCGAGGAGTCCGTCCGGGAACCACGCCGTCCAACCCGGCATCGCGTCGATCCCTGAGGATCCCGGGCCGCCGGGGTTCAGCACGAGCGACCCCAGCCGGTCGTGCTGCCGCCGCGACCGGACGCGGACGACCGCCACGGCAAGGGTGCCGCGGCCCGGCCGGGCGTGGTCGCGCGGGACTGTCAGGACACTGCAGCGGACGTCGAGGTCGCGGCGACGTTCGGCGGGCGGTCCGGCGACGTCCCAGTTCGCAGTCTCCGCGCACGTGGTCCACGACACCGGACCGGGCGGCTCAGGGGCCGGCATCGGGGAGGCAGTTCCCAGCCGTTGTGCGGTCCCCGTTGCAGACCGGCCGTCGCTTGCCCCTGAACACGCAGTGATCATGAGCACCCCGGCCACGACAGCACCGGCAACGCCGTGGCCGCGGGGCGACGTCACCCTGATACTGGTGTCAGCGCCGGCGGGGAGCCGTCCAGATCGGCGACCGCTTCGGCGCGTAGCCCGGAGCCGGTGCGGGCCAGGGCGATCGCGGAACACAGTGAGCACACGAGGAACGGGGTCAGCCACGCGAGCGGATGGTCTCCGTACTCATCGGTCCGCCCGATCGGGTAGGCCTCGTCGAAGAGCCACAGGGCTGCCGCACCCGCGGGCCATACCGTGAGCCAGCGCATGCCTCGGGCCGCCGCCACCTCGTCCACCCCCGGACCCCGCAGAGCGACGACCACGGCCGCCCCCAGCACGCCGGCGAGCATGGTCACCGCCCACCCGAGCGGCACCGTGGCCGCTGTCAGCAACACACCCAGAAACACCGCCGTGACCCCCGACAGACTGCGCAACCGCCCCGTGCGCGCCAGGACTCCGGCGATCGTGAACGTCGTCAGCGCGACGGCCACGGCGAGCAAGACCGTCCACAGCTCGTACCGTGCCAGGCTCCACGGCACGAGCAGGTCGGTGTGCCCGCCGGCCGCCGCGACGACAGCACTCGCCGCCCACGCCGCCCCGGCCCCGAGCCCGGCGACCCCCGCCGCATGGGTGAGCCGCGTGGGGACCGCGGGTCGGCCATCAGCAGTCACGGCGAACGCCCGGACGACGACAGCGACGTCACCGAACCGGTCGAGGGTCTCGCGCTGCGCGGTCTCGGGTGCGATCCCTTGCGCGACGAGCCGGTCGGCGTGCTCGCGCAGATGATCGGCGGCCTCGTCCGCGACGTCGTCCACGTCCACGCGCCAGCGCAGCCGTGCGCGCAGCGCCGCCACGTAGGTGTCGATCAGATCGGGTTCCACGCCGGCCCCTGGACGACGCGCCCCACCGCGGTGACGAACTCGTTCCAGGCTGCGCGCTCCACCTCGAGCACACCACGACCCGGGCCGGTGAGCCGGTACGTGCGCCGCCGTCGACCGGTCGAGGCGTCCCAGTCACTGGCAAGCCGACCTGCACGCTCCAGACGGTGCAGAACCGGGTACACAGTGCCCTCGGGCAGGTCGAACGCCTGGCCGCTACGTTCGCGCAGCGCCTCGATGATGGCATAACCGTGCAGCGGGCCGTCAGCCAACACCGCGAGTACCAGCAGGTCCAGGTGTCCCTTCAGGGACTCACCTCTCATACCTAGAAATACTAGGTATGAGGGCGAGTGTGGTCAACACCCAGACCCAGAGTCCCTCGCCACCGTTCCACCCGGAACCCCTGCGGCTACGGCGCGTGCGCCGAGTCGAGGCTCACGTCGGGTGGCGCGAGCGCGGTGGACCACACCGGCGAGGCGTGGCATGGCCCGCAGCCTTCAGCGGCGAGGCTGCGCCGATGACGGCAGTGCATGACGCAGCAGGGTCAGTCGTTCGGCTGATATCCGTTCTGACAACGAGCGACCTGGCAACCGGACGAGGGCGGTCCGCGTGTGAGCTGCACATCCGGGCAACGGTGCTCGGCAGCCCCGAGGGGAAACGACGATGAGGGCCACGACAGCCACCACGACAGCAGCGACCACGACGACAGCGACCACCCACCCGATGACGCGGACCACGCGGCGCGCGCTGCGGCGACAGTCGGACGCCGCGGCCTTGCCCGTGCCCCGGCACACCGGATCGCGGAGGCGGTTGCGCGCCGGGCACCGACGGGCCTTCGCCGCGGTTCTCCTCATGACAGGCGCGGCCGGTCTCAGCGCAGCCGCAGCGGGTCCGGCTCGAGCCGCCACGGCGGCCGGCTGCGACGTCACGTGGGGATCCCTTCCGAAGTCGACACCGGCCGCAGCGCGAGGCGGGCGGTCGGACGCCCCGACGCGAGCTGTGCGAGCTGGGCGTCATGCGTGCTTCGACCGGGTCGTCATCGATGGACCGGCTTTCGCTGCCGTGCGTTACGTGGACAGGATCACGATGGACGGCTCCGGAGCGGTAGTGCCGGTCCGTGGCGCTGCACGGCTCGAGGTCATCACCGGCAGCGGCGTCGACAGCAGGACAGGGAGTGCTGTCTTCGCGCCCGCCCCTGGACGACGGTCGGACCTCGTGGACGTCGACGAGTACAGGACCCTGCGTCAGGTGGCCTGGGCGGGCGACTTCGAGGGCCAGATGACCCTGGGACTGGGGACCAGAGCTCGGCTCCCGTTCCGGGTTCTCGTCCTGCCCGGCCCTGGCGCCGGCTCACGCATCGTCGTCGACGTCGCGCACCGCTGGTAGCCCGCCGTAGATGCCGGACACCCCTCGGGCGGCGCTCCCGGCCGCAGGGCGACTTCGCGAGCTCGGTCGCTTCGCCCTCCGGTCCGTCGACATCGTGACGTTCCAAGGTCTCGGCGGTCAGTTCGTTCCGGAGGTGAAGGTCACGAGGTCGGGCCGCGAAAGGGGACGGACGCCGCCGCGCGGCTGTGACTCCGCTCGGTGGGCCCAACCGCAGCCACCGGATCCCGGCCGTCGGTGACGGCACGCGGACCGGCCATAGGGACGATGACCGCCTCGGACGGGTCAGAACCGCTCGAACTTGTCTATGTCGAAAATGGCGTCCGGCTTGGCGGTGACGGTGACCAGTCCGCCCCTGCCGGGTTGGGACGGCACCAGCGGGAGGGCGCCGACCCGGCGGGCCGGCGTCCTGGTCGCCGTCGCGGCACCCGCGCCGGGGCGCTCGGTGCCGAGCCGGAAGAACTGCATGAGCTCGCGCAGGCTGTGCGCCTGGCTCATCATCTCCTCCGACGTCGCCGCGAGCTCCTCGGACGACGACGCGTTCTGCTCGGTGACGGCGCTCATCTGGGCCATCGCCCGGTTGATCTGGCCGACCCCGCTGGTCTGCTCCGCCGACGCCGCCGCGATCTCCTGGACGAGATCGGAGGTGCGCCCGATGCTCGGCACGATCGCGTCGAGCAGGTTGCCGGCCCGCTCCGCGGTCTGCACCGAGTCGGTCGCGAGCTGGCCGATCTCCTGCGCCGCGACCTGCGAGCGCTCGGCGAGCTTGCCGACCTCGGTCGCGACGACCGCGAACCCCTTGCCGTGGTCCCCGGCCCGCGCCGCCTCGATCGTCGCGTTGAGGGCGAGCATGTTCGTCTGGAACGCGATGTCGTCGATGATCGCGATCTTCGCCGCGATCTCCTTCATCGCCTCCACGGTGCGCTGCACCGCCGCCCCGCCCTCGCGGGCCTCGTCGGCGGCCTTGCTCGCGATGCCGTCGGTCACCTTGGCGTTGTCGCTGTTGCCCTCGACGCTCGCGGACATCTGCTCGATGCTCGCGCTCGTCTCCTCGACGCTCGCGGCCTGCTCGGTCGTCGCCTGGGACAGCGTCTGGGAGGCGCCGCTGATCTGGCTCGACGCGTTCATGAGCTGGTCGGTCGCCGCGACGACCTCGGAGACGGTCCTGGCCAGGGTCGCGACGGTGTTGTTCGTCGTGAGGCGCAGGTCCTCGAGCCGGCCCTGGTACGGCGTGTCGATCGTCTGGGTGAGGTCACCGGCCTCGAGCGCCTTGAGCACCCGGGACACCTCGTCGAACGGGCCGATGACGGCGTCGAGCGTGTTGTTGATGCCGTCGACGATCCGGCGGAAGCCGCCGGCGTGCGCCGAGGCGTCGGC
>JACRAB010000256.1 GCA_016213575.1 Actinomycetota bacterium | reverse complement strand
GTGTAGGAGCCGGCCGCCCGGACGACGACAGACCCGCCGAGCACTCGCCCGACCCCGCGCCGTGGACGGCGGCCGCGCGCAGCGCCGCCCAGTCGCCGTAGACGTCGTCGAAGTCCGCGCGCTTCTCGCTGCGCCGGCCGGTGACGTCGATGTCGGTGTGCAGGTCGACCCGGCCGCTGCTCCCCCCCGCCGGGTCCGGCTCCTGCCACGGCCGCCCGACGGGCAGCGCGCGGACGTCGGCCAGCCCGGTGCCGGCGTCCGCGAGTGCCGCGACGTGCCCGGCGACGCGCGGGTCGAGCCACGGCTCACCGGCGACGACGAACTCGGGGTGCACGGTGAGCCGCTCGGTGAGGGTGAACCCGGCGTCCGCGGACCAGCGCTCGAGGTCGTCGAGGTGCGGCCACGGGCGCTCGGGGTTGACGTGGTCCGGGGTGAGCGGCGAGACGCCGCCCCAGTCGTCGGCGCCGGCGGCGAGCAGCCGGGCCAGCGCCGCGGGCTCGGAGAGGTTCGGCGGCACCTGGATCCGCATCCGGGGCCCGAGGACGACCCGGGCGACGGCGACCGCCGCGAGGTACTCGTCGGCGTCGGCGTCCGGGACGGCCCGCATCGCCGTCGCCGGCTTGGCGCGGAAGTTCTGGACGATGACCTCCTGGACGTGCCCGTACTGCCGGGCGAGCCGGCGCAGGTCCAGGAGCGACTCGGCGCGCTCGGCGAGCGTCTCGCCGATCCCGACGAGGATCCCCGTCGTGAACGGGACGGAGAGCCGGCCGGCGTCCTCGATCGTCCGCAGCCGGACGGCCGGGTCCTTGTCCGGGGAGCCGAAGTGCGCCTCGCCCGGGGTCTCGAACAGCCGCCGGGACGACGTCTCCAGCATCATCCCCATCGACGGCGAGACCGGCTTGAGGCGGCCGATCTCCTCCCACGACATGACGCCGGGGTTGACGTGCGGCAGCAGCCCGGTCGCCTCGAGCACCTGGACGGCGAGCGAGCGGACGTAGCCGAGGGTCGAGTGGTAGCCGGCCTCCTCGAGCCAGGCGGCGGCCTCGGGCCAGCGGTCCTCCGGGCGGTCGCCGAGGGTGAAGAGCACCTCGCGGCAGCCGAGCGAGGCTCCCTGGCGGGCGATCCGGAGCACCTCCTCGGGCGTGAGGTACGGCGCCTTGCCCTCCCGGGCTAGCTGGGTCGGGGTCTTCACGAAGGTGCAGTAGTGGCACCGGTCCCGGCACAGCCGGGTGACGTCGACGAACACCTTCCGGGAGTACGTGACGATCCCGGAGCGACCGGCGCTCGCGAGGCCGGCGTCGCGGACGGCGGACGCGGCCCCGAGCAGCCGGTCGAGGTCGGCGCCGCGGGCCGCGAGGAGCACCTCGGCCTCGGCGGCGTCGATCGTCACGCCGTCCTCGGCCCGGCGCAGGGCGCGACGCATGGCGGACTCGGTGGGCTGCATGGCGCGATTCCATCACGCGCGGCGCGCCACCGCGACGGGCGGCCCGATGCTGCAGGGCTCGGTGCTGCAGGGCCCGGTGCTGCAGGGCCCGGTGCCCGGACGGCGCGGGCGCGCTAGGTTCGTCGCACCGGGCCGGTCGCCGCACCGGGTCCGTCCGTCGGTCGCCCGCTCGCGGGTCGTGGAGGTGGTCACCGTGCTCGTCGGCTCCGTCGCCGCGCTGCGCGAGGTGCGCCGGGAGGACCTGTCGGTCTTCCACGGTGTCCTCGGCACCGATCCGGCCTTCCACGCGCAGGTCATGCTCGAGCCCTGGGTGCCGACGACCGTCGCCGTCGCCCAGGCGCGCTACGACGCGGGCCTCGCCAAGGAGCCCGACCCGAGGGCACCGGTGCAGTTCACCGTCCAGTCGGCGACGGACACCGCGGGCCGCTGCCTGGGCTGGGGCACCCTCTGGGGGATCGACCTGCACCAGCGGATCGCCCACCTCGGCGTCGGGCGGATCCCGGCCGGGCGCGGGCGCGGTCTCGGCCTGGACGCCGTCCGGCTGCTGTGCCGGTACGCGTTCGAGGTGCGCGACCTGCACCGGGTCGGCCTGGAGACCTTCGCGACGAACGAGCCGATGCGCCGGACGGCGCTCGCGGCGGGGTTCACCGAGGAGGGCGTGCTCCGGGAGAGCGGGTACTCGATGGGTGAGCGGGTCGACGAGGTGCTCTACGGGCTGCTGCGCAGCGACTGGAAGGCCGCCCAGGCCGGCTGATCGGGAGGGTCGAGCAGGCAGGCCGGGCAGGCGGGCCGGCCCCGGTCGGCCATGGCGTACGGTCGGTCGCCATGACACGGTTCCGGCGCTATGTCGCCCTGGGCGACTCGCTCACCGAGGGCATGTGCGACCCCGCCCCGGAGGGGTCGGAGCACGCGTGGCGCGGCTGGGCCGACCGGCTCGCCGACGCCCTCGGCGCCCGCGCGGCGGCGGCCGGCGAGGACTTCGACTACGCGAACCTCGCGATCCGGGGCCGGCTGCTCACGGAGATCATCACCGAGCAGGTCCCGGTGGCCCTCGACCTGCGTCCGGACCTCGTGAGCCTCGTCGGCGGCGGCAACGACGTGCTGCGTGCGGGTGTCGACCTCGATGCGCTCGCCGAGGCCCTCGAGGACGCCGTCGCGCGGCTGCGTGCCACGGGCGCGACGGTGGTCATTGGCACGGCGTACGACCCGCGGGAGGCGCCGCTCATCAAGCGGGCCCGCGGGCTCGCCGGGGTCTTCACCGCCCACGTGTGGACGATCGCCCGCCGGCACGACGCGCACGTCATCGACCTGTGGGGCATGCAGGCGCTGCGGGACCGGCGGATGTGGGCACCGGACCGGATCCACCTCACCGCGGACGGGCACCGTCGGGTCGCGGCGCAGGCGCTCGACGTCCTGGGGATCGGCGGCGAGGAGGGCTGGCACGTGCCGCTGCCCGCCGCTCCCCCGCGCGGCCGCCAGGAGGCGTGGCGGGAGGACGCGCTCTGGGTGCGCGAGCACGTCGTCCCCTGGGTCGGCCGGCGGATCCGCGGCCGGTCGAGCGGCGACGGGCTGCCGCCGAAGCGCCCGGACCCGGCGCCGGTCGGCCCGGCCGCCACGGGCCCGGCCGCGACAGGCCGGTAGCCGACCGGCGGGCGCGGAGGGACGGACGGCCCGGTCCGACGGACGGCCCGCGGGGTTGTCTGGACGTACGGCGCCGCCGTCGAGCGGCACTGACAGCTACGGCCGAGACGGCCGCCGGGCCGGCGCGGCTCCTCGGGCTGGAGGAGACAGTCATGACGAGCACCGAGACCTGGAACGTCGAGATCATGCTCTTCGAGGGGGACGACAACACCGCCGCGCGGGCGACCCTCATCTCCGGGACCGGTGCGAACCGGCGCCGCACCCTCGTCGGCACCGGGCGTGCGCGCCGCAAGGCGAGCGACCCCGCGGTCCCCGAGATCGGCGCCGAGATCGCGACGGCCCGCGCGCTGCGCGACCTCGCCGACCGGCTGCTCGGGGCAGCGTCCGACGACATCGCCGACATCGAGCAGCACGACGTGCACCTGGTGCGCTGACGGGTCACCCGCACTGACTGGTCACCCGCACTGACTGGTCGCCGCAACTGACAGGTCGCCGCGCTGACCAACCGGCCGTCAGCAGGCCCGGCGGCGGGTCGTGGGTGGACCGTCAGTCAGCCGGCGAGCGGCAGCATGGCCGGCGCGTTCTCGACGTCGACGTGGACGTCGCACAGGTCGGTGTCGCCCACGGCGTCCGCGGAGCAGAAGTAGCAGCCCCGCGGCGACGTGGCGACCGAGGCCGAGTGCTCGTCCCGGCAGCCGATGCCGCAGTAGACGTAGACGACGCTGCGCACTGTGCCCTCGACGACAACCGGACCGCTGTCGAGCCCGCGCCCGCAGTGCTCGCACCGCCCCGGTGCACCACCGGTGGGGCGGCGGGTGGCGATCGCGGTGACGGGTGCGGTCATGGCGTCCTCCGGCTGGTCGTCGGGTGAGCTCCTGCTGCTCGGACGCAGCCTGCACCCGACCACCGACAACCTCAGGCGGTGCGCTTCCAGGTGTCGTCCGGAGGGACCTGGCTCCAGACCGGCGGCGTCAGGTCGATCGGTGTCAGCCCGGTCCGGTTCGGCCCGATGCCGCGGGCGTCCGCGTCGTCGTCGAGGGCGAGGCGGAGCTGTTGTCCAATCCGTTGTGCGGCGGCGTGCGTCTGGTGATGGAGGTTGCGGGACGGGCGTCGTTGGGGGTCGATCCAGGACGGTGGCCGTATCCAGGGGACCTCGTCGACTACCTGGACCACCCACAGGCCGGCATGGACCTGCTGATGATGGTTCGGGCACAAGCGAGGCTGTCGCATGAATCGCGTGTCGCTTAGGTCGATCTTGTGGTGGTACGAGAAGATCGGTTGTGGCTGTGAATGTGCGT
>JACRAB010000250.1 GCA_016213575.1 Actinomycetota bacterium | reverse complement strand
GGCCGGCGGCTGGCGGGCCGAGCGGCAGGCGTACGTCGCCGGCACCGCGCACCCGGGCTGGGAGCCGCAGGCCGACGTCGCGGCCCGGTTCGACGCCGGGGTCGCCGCCGCGCTCGCCGCCGCCGGCAGCGCCGGGGTCGTCGTCGCGAGCCACGGGATGGCGATCACGTGCTGGCTGGTCGCCCGCGGGCTCGTCGCCGCCCCGGACGCCGCGGAGTTCTGGTCGACCCTGCGCCAGCCGGACCTGCTCGCGGTCGACCTCGACGCCGGGACCTGGCGGCGCGAGGTGTGAACCTCGGAGCCGCTGCCGTCAGAGCCGCTGCCAGGTCCAGTCCATCGTCAGCACGAGCGGTGCGTCAGGCGTCACCGTCGCGGCCCGGCCGGGCTCGGCGGCGTTCGGCGGGGCGGACTGCGGCGCGACGCAGCCGGCCGCGTCGCGCTCGGTGAAGACGACGGCGTACGGCGCGTCCGAGGAGACCTCGAGCCGGAGCGCGCCCGGCCACGTGAGCGTCACCGGCCACGCGACGTCGACGAAGACGTCGTCCCAGGGACCGTCCGGCACCGGCAGCACGTCGTCCGTCGGCATCCCGTCGGCGTCCCGGCGGACCATGCCGCCGACCCGCAGGTCGATCCCCACCGGGTCGCCGCACGCGAGGTGCCGGGCGAACCACGGGTGGAACCCGGTCCACGCCGGGAACGCGTCGCGCTCCGAGCGGACCTCGACGCGGGCGGTCAGGCCGCTGCCGTCGGCGCGGAGCGCGACGTGCTGGACGGCGTGCCCGGCCCACGGCCAGCGGCTGTCGAAGCCGCAGCGCAGGGTGAGGGACGTGTCGTCCGCCGCGACGACGTCCCAGGCGCGGTCGATGGTCACCCCGTGGATCGCGTGCGGCGGCATGAGGAGCGGGAGCTGGTGCCGCTCGCCGTCCCACTCCAGGACGCCGTGCCGCACCCGGCCCGCCCACGGTGCCATCGCGTAGCAGCCCCAGCCGACCACCCCGGGGCCGCCGCGGCCGACGACCTCGACGGCCGGACCGGTGCCGCCGCCGACGACGAGCGAGGAGATCCGCCCGCCGTTGGCCGGGCTCAGGGACAGCGCAGCGTCGCCGGCGCGCAGCACGTGGTCGGTCACGGGGCACACTCTGCCACCCCGGCGGCGGCCCGGTCGGGCCTGCTCGGGGGGCTCCTCTCGCTGACCGGCGGGGCGATGGGCCATGCTGGGCGCATGGTGCACGCCGAGGTGACCGGGGCCGCCGACGCGGCCGCCCACGAGCACATCCCCGACCGCCCGGCGTCGCCGGCCGACCTCGCGGCGCGGCTCGCGACGACCGGCTACCTCGCGGATCCGGGGCTGGCGACCGTCGCCTGGCTGGCGCTGTCGATGGACCGCCCGCTCATGCTCGAGGGCGAGCCGGGCACCGGCAAGACGGCCCTCGCCGAGGCGCTCGCCGTGAGCCTGGGCGCCGAGCTCGTGCGGCTGTAGTGCTACGAGGGGATCGACGCGTCGCAGGCGCTCTACGACTGGGACTTCCCCCGCCAGGTGCTCCACCTGCGCGCCGTCGAGGCGACCCGGGTCGGCGAGGAGCGGCTCGACGTCGAGAGCGTGGAGCACTCGCTCTTCGACGAGCGGTTCCTCCTCGCCCGGCCGATCCTCAAGGCGCTGCGCAGCCCGAACGCCGTGCTGCTCGTCGACGAGGTCGACCGTGCGGACGACGAGTTCGAGGCCTTCCTGCTCGAGGTGCTGTCGACGAACGCGGTGACGATCCCCGAGCTCGGCACGATCACCGCGAAGACGCCGCCGCTCGTCGTCCTCACCTCGAACCGCACGCGCGAGGTGCACGACGCGCTCAAGCGGCGCTGCCTCTACCACTGGGTCGACCACCCGGGCCTGGCCCGCGAGATCGAGATCATCCGGACCCGGCTGCCGCAGGTGCCCGAGCGGCTCGCCGTCCAGGTCGCGAGCGCCGTCCAGCGGATGCGGGACGGCGCCGCCGGCCAGATCGGCGCCGACCTGCTCAAGCCGCCGGGCGTCGCCGAGAGCCTCGACTGGGCCCGCTGCCTGCTCGAGCTCGGCCGCCGCGAGCTGGACGTCGAGACCGCCGCGGCGACCCTCGGGGCGGTGTGCAAGTACCGCGAGGACATGGACCGCGTCCGGGAGTCGATCGACCGGGTGCTCGGCGGCTGACGACCGCTTCCGAGGCCCGGGCCCGAGGCCCGGTGCGGGAAACCCGGCGCGGGGGCCCCGGCGTGAGGAAGCCCGGCCGGTCCCCCCGCCCGGGTGACCGACCGGGCTCCCGGTCAGGTGGTGACGTGCGGCCGTCGGGTCAGCAGTTCCCGGCGTCCGGGATGCCGTTGAGCCGCGCGCCGAGCCAGCCGCGGACGTCGCTGCTCGCGGCGACGATGGTCGTCGCGTGCACGCCGAGCGCGAACTCCTTGCGGCGGACGGCGATCCCCGCGTCGCACAGCCGCTTCGCACCGGCCGCCTGGCTCGCCGGCGGGATGACGTCGTCGATCGAGCCCCAGTAGTCGAGGACCGGGAAGCCGATCTCGTACCTCGCCCCGGAGCCCGGCCGACCGACCCCGACGCCGACCTTCTGCGCGTCGATGACCTGGCCCCACGTGCCGTCCGGGCCCTTGATCGCGTAGATCTGCTCGAGCGTGAGGTGGTCGGTGCTGTAGGCCTCGATCCTGCGGAAGGCCCACGTCGCGAGGGTGCCGGCGAGGCACTGCGTCCGGACGTCGTCGGTGGCCCGCAGTCCCGCCGGGTTGAGCAGCGAGCGGAACGGCATCGACGGGTAGGCGGTCGAGAGGCCGACGACGGAGTCGGCGAGGAAGCCCGCGTAGAGCCCGCCGTTGAGGTTCGTCGCCGTGGCCTTGAGGTCGACGGGGGCGGCGCCCGCAACAGCGGCCCTGATGTCCAGCTCCGGCGCGTAGCCGTGGGCGAGCTGGGCGGCCCAGAGCGTCGAGTGACCGCCCTCGGAGTAGCCGGCGAGCGCGACCCGCGGGGCCTTCGCCACCCCGGCGCCCGGCACCCGGCTCGCCGCACGGGCCATGTCGAGCTGG